>JAFIES010000146.1 GCA_020832415.1 Balneolaceae bacterium
GGAGCAATAGAAGACTACACAAAAGCTATAGAGCTAGATCCTCAGTATAAAGAAGCGTACGATTCACGAGGCTGGCATAAGCATCTATTGAGTGACTACAGAGGAGCGATAGTAGACTATACTAAAGCGATAGAGATAGATCCTGAGTCTAAAATGTCTTTAGGTATATACTCAAGAAGAGCATTATCAAAAGAGCGACTTGATGACTACAGAGGGGCAATTGCAGACTATAATAAGATTATAGAAATAAATCCTCAAAATATTAGAGGATACTACAATAGAGGTTGGGCAAAGCTTGAACTAGGCGACATACATGGAGGATGTTTAGACTGGAGTAAAGCTGGAGAACTAGGGGATTTTGATGCTTATGAAATGATTCGAAAGTACTGCAATTAGAAGTAACAAAATTTACCTACTTCTATAAACTTTACATTTCAGAAGTAGAAAAGGTACAATAGCTGTCATAAAAGAAAGAACACATTTAAGTTCTATAGTGAACTAATGAAATACTACCTCAAAGACATATTGCCACGTCTTAAAAAGCACAGTGCTTCACTGGATCAGTCTGCTTTTCTGGTGGATAAACCCTGGGTAGTCAATAACACAGATGGTAAATTTGAAAAGCTGATTTTCAAAAGAAATGGAAGTGTAATTCTTTCCATAAATGGTGATGTAACAATAGGTAAATGGGAATACCTACCCGAAGCACAGTCACTATTGATAGATTACGGGAATAAAAAGAAACTGTACCGGCACCAATATTTAGATGAAGCTGTATTGGCTTTAAAAATTGATGGATTGGATAAGAATGATGATAGTTATTACCTCCTTGCAAATGAAAATGTCGTAAAAGATCATAATGCAAAAAGATATCTTATTAGCAGGTTTAAAGAGCCTTATAAACAATTAATCAGCAAGCCGACAACTAAAGAAATTGAAGAAAATTTTAACTTTGCCATCGGATTAATAGTAATTGCAGGGATAGTAATTTTAATATTTCTGATGTCTTATATTTTTACAATATAAAAGTTAAAAAGAGGGCATTATGCCCTCTTTTATTATATACCATTCATTTCAGGAACTGCTTTTCTTACCTGATTAGAATGAGCATCATTTTGCCCTTCCAGCCACTGTTTAATCTGCTGGCCGGTTTGCTCAGTGATCTGGAAGATTTTATCCTTGAACAACTGAGTTCGGTCTTTTGATGCTTGTGCTTCATGTGACATAGATAAATCCAGTACACAACTGAACTCATATTCAACTCCATCGCGCATAATAGGTGCCATGCCGACCTTTTGAGGAACATGTTTTCCTTTTTCGTTTTCCTGTAAGACATACTCCATTTTTGAGCGCATACAGACGATCACATGGATCTTGGAAAACAGAATAGCCCGGAGCATAAGTTTGTAATGTTCATTGGCCGTATTCCAGTTGGCGAAAGAGTTTCCACCACGTTTGTCCAGTGAGTTTTTATACTCCAGTACGCCATCCCAAAAGTGAGAGGCTGAATCAACAATGAGTACTTCGTAATCTCCATTCAGAACATATTTGGTTAGGTTGACCAGTTTACTGATTTCAAATGGTGCTTCAACGGATGCAACCTCAAAATCGAAGTCAGAGGCATACAGGCTGCTGCTGTTGTTCTCGGTATCAATTACTGCAATTTTACCATTGGGAGTTAATCCTCTGGCTAATCTTAGTGCTGAAAAAGTTTTACCGGCACCACTGGGTCCAGTAATCGCCAGTTTAATGTGGTTTCCTTTTCTTGTTGCTTTATTAAACATATTTATTCTCCGTTTAGAGTTGAGTTTGTCATTTAATTCGAAGGTGGGTTCCTCTTGGAAGGATTTGTGCAAACTGCATGGCATGTTCATCCCCATTAAGGATAGCATCCCGGAGGGCAGTGAGGTCTGGCTCCTTATATACCTTTACAAAGGATTCTGGCAACCGGTCAGCAGTTACATTTTCATAGAGTCTGATTGGTAGCAGGCCACCATTGCCACAGACTGTGACAGTAAACCGGCCGGTTTCTACCTTTTCCTTTCCTCTGATTTCCATATACAGTTTCAGCCTGTCTTTTAAGCTTTTAACTTTATTGCTGTAAGAGGATGAGCGCTCAGCCAATCTTTTGGATTCTTCGGCTATTTCTTCAAATTTCTGAATCAGGAAACAATAACTGTCAATTTTATCTTCTTCTTTTGCTTCATATTCATCCAGCCATTGGTCAATGGTCTCATTAATTTCTCCCTCATTTTCTATTAACAGGGATTCAAGTACATAAAAAGATTCTCCTATTCCAAAGAGTGTCTCCTTATTTGTGGTTGTATCATTTTTTTTAATAGTAGTATTCATGATTTTGTAATAATTGGTTTGGGTTTGTTCTTGTATAAAGAGATGTGTTATAGATGTATAGCAGAAAACTAAATAGGCTATCCGGTGGGACAGCCTATGATGGTATTCTGATATGATTGATGGTGTTTACAGGGCAAGCACCTTACTGACACCAAGCTGAAATTTTGCACGTTTATCTTTTTCAACATCATGAGATATGAAATAGGTGATGTCATTTAACAGATGCCACTGAGATTGATCGGGCACAGTATCTGTTTGAGTGATCTCCTGCATTCTTCGTTTACCGAGAACAGCTTGCAGATCCTCCATCAGCTTTTGATCAACAGGAATATCCTGCATGTGGTTAATCCTCTGCTGTACCTTGTGTATATTATCTGAAGCTTTTCCGAAATGAGTGTAAATATCCTCAAAATCAAAGCCTTTGGTATGACGGCTGTAAAAACTGCCAAGTAGATTGCCAAAGACCATTCCATTAGTGCAAATGGATCTGATTGCTCCCCAGAATAAGCGAATACCCTCACTTTGGTCATATGAATTGTGTAAAAATAAGGAGAGTGCTATATCTGACTCCTGATCTTTTAAAAGGATGTCGGGAAATGTGATCTGCAACCTCATGCGGTTGATTTGGCAGAATGAATGGCTGCTGTCAATTTTCCATCGTACTCCAAGTTTGCTAACCTGCTCCATGAAAGGTTCGATGATTTCCTTATTTGGAACCAGTTTATAAGATTTTTTGACAACGGATATCACCTTATCTGATGATCCATTAGGTGCTACAATGGCTTTGTAGCCATTAATGGCATCTGTCCATGGTGCATCATTAATTAGTGCTATATCCTGTTCTTTTACGGGAAAGTAAAACTGTTCAATATTCATTGGTTGTATGTTTTAAGGTTTGTATTGAATGTGGAAGTAGTGATGTGGCAGCTTGAGTCCGTCAATCAGATAGAGAAGTGCGTGAGTTTCATTATGGTCAATGCCATGAATGAGTACCTGATCACCAATTTTGTATCCTGCAATTTCTGCAATACAGCTTGCCGGTATGGGGCAGTAAAAGCGGATAAGTTGATTGGTGGATGTAGAGACTAACAGGCTGTTGGTGGGCAGTTTATCCAGTGCTTGTATCCATTGGCTCATGATGCATTCTGTTTATTAATTAAGCAGCTTATGCTCTTTAAAAGAATAGTATCCATCCGTTGTCAGGATCAGGTGATCTCTTAAATGAATGCCAATGTTATCCAAGGCATCAGATATGCGCCTTGTTAACCTGATATCTGCTGAAGAAGCTTTTAAATATCCTGAAGGATGATTATGAGCCAGTAAAATGGAATGAGCATTACTTAAAACAGCTACACATAGTACATGTGAAATATCTACGATGGTGGCCGTTTTTCCTCCCTTGCTCACTTTATAAAATCCCAGTACGTTGAGAGCGTTGTTCAGCAGGACAACAAAGAATTCTTCTTGCAGCTCGAATATTTCTTTATCCCAAATACTCATTAGATACTCATATGCGGAATCAGGGCTGTTTATCACAGGTACTGAGGACGGTTGACTTTTTGTTTTATAAATCAACTTCACCTCAGCTAAATGAGGGCTTTTCACCCAGTTTTCTGGTGTATTTTTCATGATGATCTGCACATTTTTAGATTAGAAATAGAAAGGAGGCCGAAGCCTCCTTTAGTGTTATACAAGTGCCGGTTTTTCAGCACCGTTTTTGCGTTCAAATACAGCATCTTCCATGCTGTCTTCAGGCTGATATTCATACCTGTGTGACAGTGTGATGATTTCACCACTATCGATTGTGAATTCGTATTCCTCACAGTCAATTTTGACTATTATACCTGGAATTGAAGTTCCAATTAAGTTTTTGCAAACTTGCTCTGGAAACGTACTTGGAATGCTGGTTTTTCGAGATGTGAGGTAATACTTTCCTGAAATTGCAGACTTTACAGTCTCCAACTCCCCCATAAGGATTAAGGCAAAGAATACTTCACCGTCAGAATTTTCGCGTTTGGCGTAATCAGATATTATTAATGACATAATTATTGGATTTAGTTATTGGTTTAGATTGAGTTCGAGAGCTTTCTTAGCCCGCAATAGAAATGGGGTCTTTGATACATAAAAGCATTCGAAGATGGCGTGATTCAAAAGCACCGGGGTACTAAAAAATCATCCAATCCATAGCGGGTGTAAATTGATATGGTCTGCGATCTTATAAAGAGAGCAGATATGGAGGCAGCTGATTGTTTTCTTTTAATAGCAGAAGGGCCGGGGGTTTCTGCTATATATGTAAAAGAGGGGGGGGGTATTTTGGATTTTAAAAGAACCCGATTAAACGTATAGACTGAAAAATTTTAGAAAAAAATTTAAAGTGATATATACTCTAATATTTCAATTTGATTTGAATCTAAAAATGAGTTAATTTTGGGATATGCATATACATTTCCGTATTTATTGAAACAATAAGTTCTAAATGAATACGTTATGTGCATCTCTCTTGACAAAAAATGATAGAAAAAATAAAAGAATTTAATAATTAATAAAGAGAAGAGAGACTAAACAAAAATGCATCAGCAATTTGATTGCAATGTAATTTTTGAAGTCAGGAAAATTGATAAAAGATCTGAAATTACTAAACAAACTAAATAAAGCACTTCTTTAAATCATTGATATCATTTTTGTTGGTGTGAAATTATAATCAACAAAAAATGAACAATTCAATAAAAAAGTGGCTTCGAACAGATGAAGTCGCAGAATACCTGAACTTGTCAAAAACACAGGTTCATGTTCTGAAAAATTCAGGGCAGCTTCCATTCACCAAGCTTGGGGGTACGCTATTCTTTGATAAAAATGATATCGATAGTATCCTCCAGCAAAATAAGGTGGGAGGTGTCGATGAGTAGCGAACAAATCATTGATGAATTTCCGGTCGATATATTTCCCGGCTGGATTCAGAACTACATTAACGAACACCACGATAAATCAGGCTGGTCTAAGGATGTGACTGCCATTGGTGTTTTAGCGGCCCTCTCAGCTGCCGCAGGATCAAATAAAGTATTCGATTGGCAATTTAATCAGCCAACACCTGCGATTTTGTGGCTATGTGTAGTTGGATCTCCCGGGTCAAATAAAACTCATCCGGTTGAGGCAGCTCTTGAGCCTATAAATGAGAAAGATGTAGAGTTGCACCAAGAATGTATGAATGCATTAAACGCCTATAACAAGCACAAAAATGACAAAAGTGAAGGTAATAAAGAACGGATTCCAAAACCTGCACTTTCTCAGATTTTAATTCGTGATACCACATCTGAGGCATTAGTAAAAGCATTGCAAAAAAATCCGTCTGGAATCTTAATATGGAGGGATGAACTGGCCGGATGGTTCAATGATATGAACCGTTATTCCAATGGCGGTGACGAACAATTTTATTTGCAGTTATTTAACGGTAATACCATCACTGTTAACAGAAAAGGAGAGGATATACCAACACGGGTAGATAAACCTGTTGCTTCCTTAATAGGTACTATTCAGCCTGGAGTGTTAAAACAGCTAACAAAATATAAAAACCTGATCGATTCAGGAACGTTAGACCGTTTCTTATTTGCTTTTTCGGATACGAAAATGCAGTCATTTACAATGGAAGTAATGAAAGAAGATACAGTCCTGGAATATAAACACAACATAAAACGTATCTTGGCGGTAAGGTCAAAACCAATAACATATATTTTGACCCGTGACGCCAAAACAGAGCTGATTAATTTCAGCGAATATTTAATGAGAAGATATGAATTAACTGTTATGGATTATGAAAAGGCGATATATGCAAAATTGATGACATATACTCATCGAATACCACAGCTTTTACAGTTAGCCCATGATTTTGGACAGACTGAAAATAATACAGTTGAAATAAATAAGTCGATTATAGAAAAAATGTGCAGATTACTTCGGTTTTTCGAATATAATGCATTTCGTGCCCGAAGATTAATCTTTTCTGAAGGTAAATTAGGTCAGTTGGATCGGAGACAGGAAAAATTCTATAAAGCCTTACCATCGGATTCATTTAAATTTAGTGAGGCCATGTCGATTGCATCATAATTAAATATTTCTGAAAGTACCGCAGGAAAATGGTTAACAGAGAATAGAGACTTTAGCCCATTTATAAAAAAAGAGAGGCATGGAGTATATAGGAAGGTGGTGATATAGGAGATATTGGGGAATAGCACTAAAATTTGATATAAAATGCTATTTGGAGGTTCTGTAACTATAAAATCTAAAAAGCAGAATCCCCATTGTTTCCCCATACTATAATTGAAATAGACGTCTTTTTAAACTCAACAGGCCGATTTCACCAAAATCCCCAAAATCTCATGCCTTAAATAAATCTGATAAACCGGTAGATTTTTTGTAATCTATAACCAAGATCAATGGGTCAGGTGAACTATACGGTGACCTGTTTACAGAATGTGTCCAAAAAAACACTTATATGATGCATAAAAGGCGATTATTGGAAGTGCGGTTGTTCCCCGCACCTCCACAAACTCAAAGCCCCGCAAGGATAATAGTCTTTTCGGGGCTTTTTCTTTCGATGCTACTGAGGCAGTTAAAGAGCTGTTCACTTGCGAAGCAGTGCTTCGCGGTTCAACTCCCCGCACCTCCACAAAATATTTAGCACCAAGGAATTAGTTTTTCTTGGTGTTTTTTATTTTTAGGATACTGTTCATTTAAAACGATCTTGCCATTGCATTCCGAAGCAGTGCTTCGGCCCCGCACCTCCACCATTATTTAAGCCCTGTGATGATATTATACTTCACAGGGCTTTTTTCTTTTTGAACAGCATTTTGTTTGAATAATGAAAAGGATGTTGTAATCAGTTTCATCACATAACGGGTCTTTTTTCTGTGTTTCATATAGTAAAAATCATATGGTTCATTACGACCAATTGAGTAAAGTTGAATCTATCCTATTTTTAATTTACATTACATGTAAATACAAGTAACAACAAATAGGTGAATTTTATGAAATATGCTTTAACTGGTATCTCAAGTGCAATTATTGGCGGCTTGATCGTTGGAATCGTTGGTTTTTACAGTCTTCCCGGTTTAATGATGCTTGAAGACGAATCGATGTACGACTTTGAAACAACAATTGAAGTTCTTGACAGAGAATTAGAAAGTGCAGGATGGAGTGTTTTAACCGTGCATGATATGAAGGAGACACTTGCAGGCCATGGACACGATGTTCTGAACGTAAAGATCTATGAACTATGCTCATCCAAATATTCAGCTGAAATCCTGGTATTGGACGATGAGCGAATTGTCTCACCCATGATGCCATGCCGTGTTGCGATCTATGAGAAAAGTGACGGAAATACGTATATAGCCCGAATGGACTCTGAGCTGTTAGCTAAACCCTTTGGAGGAGTTATTAACGAAGTAATGCAAACTGCTGCGTCTGAAATTGAAGACGTTCTTGTAAAACTCGTGAAATAATTGAAATTTCAGATTGGTTAGAATGAAGAACACAGAACAGCTGAATATCTGAGGGTTATGCAGATGTTCAGCTGATTTTGGTCTTTCTATCCTGTGCTTTTTAGAAAAATGATTCCTGTTTAATGTCAGATGGTCATGCTTACTATCATCAAAAATCAAACCGTGGTTTTTAGCTGTTCGTCAGCTCTATCTGTTTCACCGAGTTTTTCAATCTCATCCTGAATTTTACTGATGATATGACTGATTGAAATCCCCCATGTACTCACTATAAATAGCAATAAAGGCAGCAGTACAAAAGGTACCATCAGTTCCAACCGTGTATTTCCGGTAACACCGCCCATTACAAGTGTGCCGAATGTAAGCAGTGCCACAAAAATCAGTGAAGCCATACCTGCCAAAAAAATTTTTCTGCGTAACCTTCTGGCCGGTTTTGGGCCAAATATCTTTGTGCGAACCATACTAAAAATCCACCCAATAAAAGCTAATCCGCCCCAAATTCTGTAGATCCAAGGCATTATATCATCCTCATTTAAAGATATTGTTTCTGAGCTGCCAGATGGTTCATTTTGTACAGCTTCCGGCGGGGTACCAAGCCATCGTTCAATTGTGGGCTCTGCTCGCGAAAGCAGTGCGTCGATCTCACCCTGAAAGGCTACCAGCAACAGGGCCAAAACCATAATAATTGCAAACGCCCACCCAAGTACCATCGGCACCAGCTGTGTCCAGCGAACATAGTCCAGGGTAAAATGTGCAATAACCTTTGCAACAACTTTTTGATCTTCAGAGAGCGACATGTCTTTATTTTAAGGTAATTTTCAGGGGTTTTATTAAGGGAGAATATATTTCCGGTTACGGCAATTTTATAATTTGAAAAAAATCAGAAGATTTTGAACGTAACTTATATATTCCTTTATGTTTAAAAGCTATTCATACCACACTGTTCAGTCTTTCTGTGCTATTACTGTTCTGTTTCTATTATGGATTTCCGTGTTGGTACCATCAAATACGGGTTTGGCTAATCCTCATACTGACAGTAACGAAATTTCCGGACAATTTACATCATCTGATGTTGTTGAACCCCCCATTTTTTCACATCAATCCGGTTTTTACTCATCTGATCTGAACCTGGTACTGTCTCACCCAAATCCGCAGGCACAAATTTATTATACAACAGACGGATCTGATCCCTCCACAGAATCAACGCTCTACAGTGATCCTGTAAGATTGACCAACCGGAGCAGCGAATCTAACACCATTTCCATGATACCCACCAATAGAATTACAGAGGGTGGGCGCAGATGGATAGAATCTGCCGGAACAATCCGAAAAGGGAATGTAATACGAGCCATTGCAGTGGTAAATGGCGAGGTATCAGCCGAGACAGCCCGAACTATATTTATTTTTGATGAAGGTGAGAATGCCTACCCGCTGCCTGTTGTTTCTATTATTACAGACAGTCTAAATCTGTTTGATGACGAGATCGGAATCTACGTAGCAGGCAACTACTACGATGAAGATATCGACTGGACAGGGAATTATTATCAGCGTGGAAGAGAGTGGGAGCGCCCGGCACGCTTTGAGTTTTTTGAACCTGACGGATCACTTGCACTGGCACAGGATATAGGAATACGAATTCACGGTGGCTGGACTCGCCGGCTGCCAATGAAAAGTCTACGGCTTTATGCACGCTCCGATTATGGTGAAAGCAGGTTCAATATTAAAATGTTTGATGATCTGGATGATGACAGGTTCAATCGTTTTATTTTGAGGAATTCGGGTAACGATTTTGGAAACTCAATGTTTATGGATGCGGCAGCTCAATCGCTGATTCGCCATTTTAATGTTGATACACAGGCATACAAGCCGGTTATAGTTTATCTGAATGGCGAATATTGGGGAATTCACAATGTGCGAGAACGCTATGACCGCCGGTACCTTGAACGCGTTTATGGCGCTGATCCTGATAACATCGATCTGATGAGTGGAAGCCAGACGGTAAAAGAGGGCGATTCAGAGAACTATGAACAGCTGATTCAATTTGTCCAATCAAGCGATTTTTCGGATGGTGAACTGTACAATGAGCTCTTAAAGCGTGTCGATATCGATAATTTTCTGGATTATTACAGTGCTCAAATCTACTATGGCAATACCGATTGGCCACAAAATAATATAGACTACTGGCGCTCAAGAACCGATTACAATCCAGATGCACCGGTTGGTCTTGATGGCCGCTGGCGATGGTTATTGTACGATGTAGACCGATCACTCGGCTTCCTGACAGACGCATCTTTTGATATGATTGAGTGGGTAACAGTAGAGCGTAGTCTGCAAAATAACCGCACGTATCCTAATCTTTTATTGAGGAGTTTTCTCGATAATGAATCATTTTATCATGAATTTATCAATCGAATTGCTGATCATTTGAACACTGCATTTCTGCCCAACCGTGTTTCACAGGTTATTGACAGTTTAAAAACACCTCTGAATCCGGTTATTGAAGAGCATATCCATCGCTGGCAAAATCACAGGAGCAGGGGGCATTGGGAAAACTGGGTTACAGATATGCATCGCTATGGTGAGGATCGTCCGAAATATCTACGAAAGCACATGAAAGATCACTTTGATATTGGCGAAGAGGCCGAACTAAGGTTGCAAGTTTCATCTGCTGAGGAGGGTTTTATCAGGGTGAATAGTATCGATATTCTACCTGAAACTCCGGGTGTGAGCAGCTCTCCGTATCCATGGTCGGGTATCTATTTTTCTGATGTACCTGTAACCCTTACTGCAGTTGCTCATGATTGTTATTAGTTTTCGCACTGGACAGCCTCAAATGGTTTGCCTGATGATCTTGATGCAGAGAATCCTGAAATATCGGCGAACCTTCAGGGCACAAGTTCATTCATTGCACATTTCACTGAAACTGATGAGGGAACCCGAAAACAGATGATCCACTATTGGGTTTTCACCGATGATCTGCCTAATAACGCGCCATTGAAGTATGTTGAACCGGTATACTCGATCTCTGATGGTGCATATATCAGGTATGAACCTGCCGTTGAAAACTACCCGCCTGATGACGGCACTTCCGGAATAATGGATCGTGTGAATGACCCCATTCAGATGAATTATCACCCGGTTTACCATTCCGGTTTGAGTTTTGATGATTCGGGCATGCGTGGTATCAGGTTGAGAAACCCTTCCCTGGTTGATGGAAATTATAGCTCAGTAATCTTTAGTACACCAAGTACGGGCTTTCAGGATCTTGATTTCACATTCGCTGCCATCCGTACCGGAAACGGACAACCAAAGCTAAAGTTTGAATACTCCACTGATCCCAATAATGAGAACTGGAGTAATTCAGGTCTTGAAAAAAAATCTGCAATTTTATACGAGGTTTACAAAACAATCCGGCTCTCTTTAACGGGTATAGAGGCGGCTGAAAATAATCCCGATTTAAAAATCAGGGTACTCTTTGACGGGGATGATTCAATTTTAACGGGCAGTGATGGAAATGTTCGGTTTAACAATTTATCTCTGACCGGTATACCGGGAGATTTTATACCCCCAGCCGATGAAGATGATCTGCTTCACTACTGGATATTTACAGAAACTCTGCCGGAAGCAACATCTCTTGATACTATTGATTCTCATTTCAGTAAAATTGGTACTGCTTTTCTAGAGTATAAGCGTGAAGGTTCCTTATCGGTTGATAACGGCCTTGGTATACTCGATCGGGTTGATGATCCTTCATCACTCAATTTTAAAAGTTCCCGTTTTAACGATTTGATCTACAATGATGCTGAAATCACCGGAGTTCGCGCAAGAAATCCAACAGTATCGGATGATTCAGAAAGTACACTTATACTCCATACACCAAGCAACCATCATGAAATTAAACAATTAATATTCGCAGCACGAAGAACACCAAATGGCCCGAAAAAACTACTGCTTGAAACCAATGTTTCCGGTAATGGTGATGACTGGACAGGTGACGGATTGGAACACACTGAATTTGCACTGTTTGAAACCTATTCTCTCTACACTGTTAACCTGAACGGGGTTGCCGGAGCTGAAAATAATCCCGATTTCAGGCTTCGAATTCGTTTTGCAGGTGATGCAGAATATAGGGCGGGCAACAATGGAAATGTGAGGTTTAACCATTTTTCAATTCATGGCACGGAAGGAGATTTTGAAGATCACGAAATACCTGAACCTGTAACAGAGATTAAATTGCATCAAAACTACCCCAACCCTTATAACTCCAGTACCTCTATTTCGTATTCATTACCCGAAGAGATGTCGGTAGAGTTGTCTGTGTATGATATGCTTGGCCGGAGGGTTGCAACTCTTCAAAGTGAAGTGCAACAAGAGGGAACACACACCATTCAATTTGACTCCTCTCAACTATCAAGTGGCATTTATCTGTACAGGCTTTTTGCCGGCGGCACAATCCTTCAGCGAAAAATGACATTAATCAAGTAGTTATCACGTTACGTTAGAAACATATCAGAAGATTTCTGATATACGTTTTCTATATACTTATAAATGTGATGAATAAAGAAAACAAACCATTATTAAAACGACCGGGCTTCTACGTTGCAACTCTTACTGGTGCCGTAGTATTGGTTTTATTAACTCTTATTCTATCTGTTGTTAGTTTGCGATGGATCAATCCACCGGCTACCAGTTTTACGCTGCAGGAAGATTGGACAGAAATAGAAGCAGATCGGTACAACTTGCGAGACTATTGGGTGCCTGCAGATGATATTCCCATCCACATGAAATGGGCCGTTGTTGCTTCTGAAGATCAGTTGTTTTGGGAGCATCGCGGCTTTGATGTTGAATCGATCAGAGAGGCATGGGAGCAAAGGCAAACGGGAGAACGATCAAGGGGGGCAAGCACCATTTCGCAACAGGTAGCAAAAAATTTGTATTTGTGGCCGGCACACTCATTTTTCAGAAAAGGGATTGAAGCGGGTATTACGGTTCTGATTGAACTATTCTGGCCGAAAGAGAGAATCATAGAAGTATACCTGAATATTGCAGAATTTGGGCCCGGTATATATGGAATAGGAAAAGCATCCGAACATTTTTTTGATCGATCTGCAACTGAATTAACGCCGGAACATGCTGCCCGTATGGCTGCGGTTTTACCCAGTCCGAAACGCATGAGAGTAAATCCGCCTTCTCCGTATGCAGCAGAGCGGAGCCGCTGGATTCTAAGGCAGATGACACAGCTTACAGGCATTGCATATATTCAGATTGCTCCGGATAGTGAACCCGATAAGGATGATCCGGATCCGCTTATTCTGGATGCAGAATTTCTGCTTGATGAATCTCTTCAGGATACCATTCAAACCACACGGGCTGATACGGTTGTTGCAGATAGTTTGCTGCTGGAAATTGATCTTCCAGATTCTCTTCTGAACCTTGATTTTTAAAACCACCCTTTCCTTTTGAAAAAGTAGAGCAGGCCAAGTGCAATGGAAAGCATAAATAATAGAGAAATCGGATAGCCAAAGTACCAGTTAAGCTCAGGCATATTGAGCGGGCTGGCATCCGGGTCAAAGTTCATCCCATAAATACCCGCAATAAATGTTAACGGGATAAAGATCGTGGCAATAATGGTCAACACTTTCATCACTTCATTTAACCTGATACTTAGTGACGACATGTACATATCATAGAGGCCAATCACCATTTCACGGCCCGTTTCAATGCTATCGATTACCTGTACCACATGGTCGTACACATCACGCAGAAAAATTTTCACTTCAGATGTAATCAGTGGCGAATCATCCCGTACCATCGAGTTGATGCCATCCCTAAGAGACCATACCGATTTTCTAAAAAAAATCATATCCCTGCGCAGAGCGTGAATTTTCTGCAGATGAGATTCCACCGGTTTTTCAACAATTTTCTCTTCAATTTCTTCGATGGTAGCACTTACCAGGTCCAGCGCATGAAAGTAGTGATCTACAATTGCATCCATCAGGGCATAGGCAAGATAATCGGAGCCAAGTTTTCGAAGGCGTGTGGTACTTTGCTGCAATCGTTTAAGAATCAGCTCAAATATCGGTTCATCCGTTTCCTGGAATGAGAGAACATAATTTTTTCCAAGAACGATGCTCACCTGCTCTGTGTGAAGATTTACAGTTCCGTTTGTATCTGTCTTTTGAGTTATTAAACGCATCACGATAAAAACAGCATTTTCATAAAATTCCACTTTCGGACGCTGTGATGTACTCACAATATCTTCCTGAACGAGAGGGTGCAGCTCAAAATAGTCCCATATGGTGCGCAGTTTTTCCACATCGTGCAAACCGCATACCTGTATCCAGGTTTTTGATACATTTTGAAGATATGGCTCTGATTTCTCAACTTTCTCAATCGGAATCACATCATAATGAGACAGATCGAAATCATGAATTGTCATAGACACATTATCAACTCTTTTAGCGCCGGTGTGTATGGCTGTGCCGGGCATCTGACCGGGAGGTTTTCTGTAAACTCGTTTTACATGATGATTGAGAAAGAGCGATTCAAGTTTTCGGGTAAGATTGGATGCTTTCAATTTCATAAATAACAATAAGATTTAGTGCAAAAACAGAATCGGTATGATGTTTAATGAAACATAGTTAATTAGAGGTGTATCAAAAACTGTAAATCAATAATCATTATAATGCTGAAGATGTTATTATTAAGAGTTTAACAAGTAATTATTTATTTAATTGAAACATTACTGCTATGAAAAGATTAAACAAAGGTGCGTTGGGAAAAAACATCTGAAAATAATATGGAAGAAAAAAGAAAAGAATCAGGGTATTTGAACGGATTAAAGCAATCCTATTCAGATCCCCATAAAAAGAAAAAAATCTGGTATGTAGCAGTTTCGATTATTGTATTGTTACTCATCATTCCAAAAATCATACCCTTATTTCAAGAGATGAGCATCTTTGCTGAGGAAGAGATTGCTCAGGTGCCGCAGGTAGATGTGGTTGTTCTTGAAGCTGTACAAAGAGACGATAAAATAACTGCAACCGGAAACCTGAGAGCCATACAAGAGGTAGAGCTGAGTACCGAGGTATCCGGCAAGGTGATTGGTTTGCACATAGAAGAGGGAGCAGAGGTTGAGCGAGGGCAGCTTTTGGTGAAAGTAAATGATAATGATCTTCAGGCAGAAAAATCCCGAATTGAATCGAACATTTCTGTTATGGAAGAGACCGAAGCCCGGCAGCAGCAGCTTATGGAGAGAGGTGGTGCCACCCAGGAAGTTTATGATAATACCCTGATGCAACTAAACAATATGAGGGCTGAATTTGCATCCGTGCAGGCTCAAATAGAAAGAACTGAGGTGCGTGCACCCTTTGATGGAGTGGTTGGCCTTACATATATAAGTGATGGAGCATATGTAACTCCATCTTCCCGGATAGCCAGCCTGCAGGATATGAGCTCTGTACGAATTGATTTTTCCATTCCCGAACGTTATTCAGCAAATGTGAGTGCCGGCAACGAAATACGGTTTCAGGTACAGGGAGTTGATTCTGTTTTTACCGGGCGTGTAACGGCAACTGAACCACAAATTGATCCAAGAACCCGAACACTTCAGGTTAGAGCGGTTAGTGATAATCCGGATGGATTACTCAATCCCGGTGCCTATGCAAATGTGGAGCTAATTCTTACAACTTACGAAGATGCACTTATGCTGCCATCCGTGGCGCTAATTCCGGATGCAGGTCAATACAAAGTACTTACATATAGTGATGGTAGCGTAACCGAGAAGTATGTAACCACCGGAACCCGAACGCGAAATTCTGTGCATATACTTGAAGGACTTGCCCCCGGTGATACTGTTCTTGTAAGTGGCCTGCTTCAGGTTAATGATGGCAGTGAAGTTGAAATTCGAAACAGAGAAAGCCTCGCTGATAATGAGTAGAATTTCAAGTCTTAGCATTCGCCGGCCGGTTTTTGCGTCGGTAATGTCTATAGTTATTGTAATCTTTGGCATTATAGCCTACAACGGTTTGGGTGTCAGAGAGTATCCTGTTGTGGATCCTCCCATTATTACCATCACCACAAACTATACCGGTGCCAGTTCTGATGTGGTTGAAAGAGAAATTACGGAGCCGCTCGAAGACCAGGTAAATGCAGTATCCGGTATTCGAACTCTTACATCTGTAAGTATGGAGGGGAGAAGTGAAATTCGGGTAGAATTTGATATCAATATTGACATTGAAGTTGCCGCAAATGATGTGCGAGACCGGGTATCGCGGGCACTGGGTAATCTTCCGGATGATGCGAACCCGCCAAGTGTTCGAAAAGAAGATGTAGACAGTGATCCGATTCTGCTCATTAATCTGCATAGCGAAATTCGAGACCGTCAGGAACTTACACAGTTTGCAAGAAATATCTTTCGTGAACAGCTTCGTATTGTTGATGGAGTTAGCATAATCAGTGTATACGGCCAGCAGCGTTATGCTGTGCGCTTATGGATGGACCCGGATAAAATGGCCGCTTATGATATCACTCCGGCCGACGTTCGCAGTGCGCTCGATGCTGATAACGTAGAACTTCCATCCGGTGTGATTGAAGGGGATGATACAGAACTCACCATACGCACGATGGGGAGGATGACCGAACTTGAAGAGTTTGACAATTTGATTCTTCGTGAAGATAGCGGAAACATCATTCGGTTTCAGGATATTGGAAGGGCAGAACTTGGTACACGAGACGACCGAACCGTATTAAAAAGAAGCGGTGAACCGATGCTGGCTCTTGCCGCTATTCCTCAGCCTGGTTCCAATCAGATTGCTACTGTGGATGAAATTTTTCGAAGGGTTGCACAGATCAAAGAAGATCTACCCTCAGATATCCAGATAGAAGTAGGCTTTGATACCACAGAATACATCCGGGAATCAATTTCAGAAGTACAGAAAACACTCTTTACTGCATTTGCCCTTGTAGTGATCATAATTTTTCTGTTTCTGAGGGATACGAGAACAACACTCATTCCGGTAATTGTGGTGCCTATATCCCTTATTGGCAGCTTCTTCGTGATGTATATGGCCGGTTTTACGATAAACACACTAACACTTCTGGCATTGATACTTGCAATTGGGCTGGTGGTGGATGATGCTATCATTGTTCTCGAAAACATCTATGCGAAAATGGAGAAAGGCTTCTCTGCGGTTGAATCGGGAATAGTGGGAACCAGAGAGATCTTTTTTGCGATAGTTTCCACAACACTGGCTCTGGTTTCAGTATTTACACCCATTCTGTTTATGGAGGGTGTAACCGGAAGGCTCTTTAGGGAATTTGGCATTGTAATGATTGGGGCAGTTGTTATTTCATCATTTGTAGCTCTTACGCTTACACCGATGCTTTCAACGAAATTTCTTAAGCTAAAAAGTAAGAGTTCTGCCTTTTACGAACGCACGGAGCCTTACTTCGAAGGGATGATCAACTGGTATCGAAACAAACTCGAAGCATTTTTGAAAGTGAGGCATTTTGCTTTTTGGATTCTGGGAGGAGCAAGCGTTTTGATCGTCTTATTCTTCTCATTTTTATCGGAAGAGGTAGCCCCGCTCGAAGACAGAAGCACTCTGAATATATCAGCCACTGCACCTGAAGGCTCTTCTTTTTTCTACATGGATCGGGTTATGGATCAAATTACGGAGATCACTCTGGAGCATGTGCCCGAAGTTAGAACATTAAATACTATTACTGCACCACGCGATCCAAGCAATACGGGGTCAGGCTTTCTAACGCTGGTTCACCCAAACGACAGAGACAGAACCCAGGAACAGATAGCGGCAGAACTTGGTGCTGAGCTGAGTAAACTCCCTGGAGCATCCGTTTTTGTATCTCAGCCTCAAACACTGCAATCAGGTGCAACCGGTTTGCCGGTTCAATTTGTAATTCAGGCTGCAGAGTTGAGTCAGCTCGAAGAAATAATAGACCCGTTTCTTGATGAAGTTCGAAATGATCCAACATTTACATTCGCTGATGTAAACCTGAAATTTAACAGGCCCGAAATGCTGGTTGAGATAGACAGAAACAGGGCGAGAACATTAGGTGTTTCTATTCGTGATATTGCTCAGACGCTTCAATTATCCTATGCAGGTTCCCGATATGGGTATTTTACGATGGATGGCAGGCAATACTGGGTGCAGGGTTTAATTGAAGAGGAGAAACGCAGGGAACCAGCAGATCTTCTTAACTTACGTGTTCGTAACAGTAATGGTGACCTCGTTCGGATGGACAATCTTGTAAATCTTGTAGAGGATAGTGGTCCGGCAGAACTGTTTCGTTTCAACAGGCTCTCATCAGCAACGATCTCAGCTTCACTTACTGATGGCAGAACAGTTGGCGATGGAATTGCGGCTATGAGAGTAATTGCAGACAGGGTTTTGGACGAACGATTCTCTACAGACCTTAGCGGCCCCTCCCGTGATTTTGAAGAGAGTGTAGACAGCCTGAATTTTATATTCTTTATGGCGCTTGTATTCATTTTTCTTGTGCTTGCTGCTCAGTTTGAAAGCTACAGAGATCCGCTGATTATACTCTTAACTGTACCACTCGCTCTTCTCGGAGCACTTTTCAGCTTGTGGTATTTTGGCGAAACACTAAACATTTTCAGCAAAATTGCAATGATTATGCTTATTGGGCTGGTTACCAAAAACGGTATTCTCATTGTGGAATTTGCCAATCAGCGGCAGTATCAGGGCCTTTCGGTTATGGAGGCAATCCTCGATGCATCAGTTGCAAGATTCCGGCCTATTTTAATGACATCCTGTTCCACACTGCTTGGAATCATGCCGTTGGTACTATCATTCGGTGCAGGGGCCGAGAGCAGGTTTTCAATGGGTGTGGCTGTGATGGGTGGACTCGTTGTGGGTACATTTTTGTCACTCTTTGTAATTCCTGCAATCTACTCCTACTTTGCTACTCAAAAAGAAGTAAGCGACGCTGAACAGTTTTTGCAAAGTGAACAATCAAGATAACACCAACTATGATCAGACATCTTTTTTTAGCTGCACTCATCATAATTCTATCAGGATTTTCTGCACAGATTTATTCTCAAGAGATTTTATCGATAGATGAGGCGATACAATTAGGGCTGGAGAGAAATTTCGGCATTCAAATAGCAGAAAATGAAGCTGAAATTGACCGTATTAATCGAACATGGGGAAATGCTGGTTTTTTGCCACGGGTTGGGCTTACCGGTTCACGAGAAGAAGTTTTAGAATCAGACAGAAGCACTGTTGACGGGGTTTCAGGTGAATGGGATGATGTTGAGATATCTTTACTATCAGGTGATATCGAGCTCGACTGGACTCTGTTTGATGGTGCCAAAATGTTTATTAACTACCGGAAGCTTGGCGAAGTTCGCGATCTTGGCGAAACACTTTCCCGCATTGAGGTAGAAAACACAATCGCCGATATAATTCAGGCGTATTACAATATCGTTCGGCAGGAAAAGTTACTCGGAGTGCTGCAAAACAGTGTTGAAATTTCTGAAGAGCGATACAATATTGCACAAACTAAACGAGAGCTTGGATCCGGCTCCGAATACGAACTGCTTCTTGCCAGATCTGACCTTAACACCGATATGGCAGAGAGCTTACGGCAGGAGGTGGTACTCAATAATTCCAAGCTCGAGCTCATAAGACTGCTCGACCTTGAGAGTGATTACACATTCGATGTAATTGACAGAATAGAACTTGATGACGGACTTGTTCTGGATGAACTTCTGGTCCGGTTTGCAGAAGAAAACCGCCAGCTTCAGGCTGCAAATCTTCGAACCAACATTGCGAATCTGGAGGTGAGAGAAGTGCGAAGTGAACGGTTGCCTCAGCTTGAGTTAAATGCCGGTTACACATACAATCGTGAAGAGGTTAGAAATAATCTTTTATTAATCGATCGTACAGATGGTTTTTATATAGGTGTTACTGCTCGGATTAATATATTCGATGGTTTTAATACAAACAGGCGTGTACAATCAGCAAAAATTGAGAGAAGAAATAGCGAAATATTTATGCAGGAACAGATGAAAAATCTGGAAATCAACCTGTATGCTGAGTATGAAAACTATTCAAACTCCATGCGGCTCATTGATCTGGAAATGGAGAATCTGGAACTTGCCACAGAAGCACTACAAATTGCATTAGAGCAATTTCAGTTGGCAACAATTACATCACTTGAATTAAGAGAAACTCAGCGAATTGTATTTGATACAGAAAACAGGCTGATTGATGCACAGTTCGAAGCCAAACTTTCAGAAACAGAACTTCTCAGGCTAAGTGGCGTACTGGGAAATTAAAAAATACAGTAAAGATTTAATCCTTTATACAGCGTACAGAACGGCCAAATGCTTTATTTCCGCCAAATGTACCGCTTCCTGTCTCACTGATTGCAAATGCTTCGCCATTTCGGCTGTTAAACTGATCGGAAGCCCAGTATGAGCCGCTCGAGCCACGGTCACGAAGATCACCCGAAAACGAATGGAGAGAGCCTGCAGCGTGCAGTTGAAGGGTTGAGTTGAAGGCGCTTGTACGATTTCCTTCGCCCATTCCACCCCTTTCAATGGGCGCTTCTCTGAAAGCACGAAGCTCTTCAACAGTTGGCAATCTCCATGGTTCAGCCAAGAGAAGCCTGCAGGGATCGTTTTGAGGTTCCCAGTCAGTATTTTGATCGATTGAATTTACCCTCCATTGCGGAGTAAGCTGGCTGCCATTATGATGATAAGCCTGGCTGCGATTGAACTGAAAATACCACCCTGAACGGCTCGAATTCGAATCAACGGAAGAGGTGGGTTTATCAGTAGCCCCAAGATTTAAAGCAAGCCACACTTTATCACCACCCGGCCCCGGCCAGTTGGCTTTCACCGTAGGATAAACTCTGTTTCGAAAAGTTGCTGTGTTGGTAGGTGAAACTCCAGAAATATAACCGTGCTCAGCAACCCCCGGATCATCCACATCGCTAAGGAAAAGAGAGCACGAAACAAACGTTAGTGCAGCTGCAGATAAGAGAATAATTAAAACTTTCTTCATAGAGTACAAATCGATAAAACTTCCAACTCACAAAGATAGGCAGAAGCCTTTTTAAATAACAGCGATATTAACGCACTTCAGGCTTCTTCATTATGTGTAAACTCTTACTGATGTAAGTTTCAGAAAACAGATGAAAATATTTCGGGTAAGTATGCGCTTTTAAGCCGGGTAACTGCCCCCGATAAATTCCCGAAGAGATTCAATTTCGTGCTTTTGTTCATCTATTACTGATTTCACTACATCTCCAATCGATATTAATCCTGCTAAATCTTCGTCTTTTAGAACAGGTAAATGCCTGATTTTTCTCTGAGTCATAATTCTCATACACATCTGTACATCATCATCGTAGCTAACGCAAAAAACCTTATCCGTCATAATATCTTTTACTGGGGTTGATTTCGATTGCCTGCCCTTCAGAATTACTTTATCTCTGTAATCGCGCTCAGAAATAATTCCGACAAATTTTCCGTCATCAATTACCAGTAAAGCACCGATGTTGAGTTCCGACATCAATTTAATGGCATCATATACTGTCTCATCCGAACGGATTGAATAAATATCACTACCTTTGTGACTCAGGACTTCCTTTACTTTCATGATTCTCCTTTTTTTAATGGCTTTATTGAACTCTATTAACAAATTTTTGATCTGATAGTCAAGGGAATCCAATTTCTTGCGTTTACTGGTATAAATAGATATCCGATATAATGAGTACAAAAGAGGTTATTTATGGATTTGTTTGAAGAAAATACATCTGAAAAAAAAATAGGTGGCGGTAAGGAGTCAGATCAACCACTGGCTACACGAATGCGACCGGGTTCACTCGATGAGTTTGTGGGACAGGAGCATCTTGTTGGTGAGGGAAAGATGCTCAATCGGATGATCAAATCGGGTGTTATCGGTTCTCTGATTTTTCACGGCCCTCCAAGCTCCGGAAAAACCACACTTGCTCATGTTATTTCAAGGGAGATCGATGCCCGGTTTGAAGTGATCAATGCCGTGCTTGATGGAATCAAAGAACTCAGAAATGTTGTAGCAAAGGCAGAGCATCAAAAAAAGGCAAATGGAAAGAAAACCATTCTTTTTGTTGATGAAATCCATCGGTGGAATAAGGCGCAGCAAGATGCTCTTTTGCCTCATCTCGAGTCCGGTATCATTACTCTTGTCGGGGCAACCACGGAAAATCCGTTCTACTCATTGGTTAGCCCTCTGCTTTCCCGTTGCCAGCTTTTCGAACTCTATCCGCTTACAACGAATGAGGTTTTGCAGATGATTTGGCGTGCTGTGGAAGATTCTGACAACGGGCTCGGATTTATCGAAATAGATCTCGAAAAGGAAGCTGCCCACCATCTCGCAGATTATGCCGGAGGTGACATCCGAAATGCATTGAATGCGCTTGAAGTGGCGGTACTTTCTACACCAAAAAACAAAGAAGGAGGGGTAACGATAACTGTTGATATAGCAAAACAGTCGATCCAGCGGCGAACTGTGCGTTACGACAGAACCGGAGATGAGCATTACCATTACGTGTCTGCCATGATAAAATCACTGAGGGGTTCTGATCCGGATGCGGCACTCTATTGGATGATGGCTATGCTTGAAGGCGGTGAAGATCCCGGTTTCATTTTCAGGAGGCTCTTTATTTTTGCATCAGAAGATGTTGGTCTGGCAGATCCATACGCCATTACGGTTGTGCAGGCAGCTCATGAGGCTTTTGTGAAAAATGGTATGCCGGAAGGATTGTATTTTCTGTCTCACGCCGCCATTTTTCTGGCGTTGTCACCAAAAAGTAATAGCACTAAAGCTATTTTTGAGGTGGCGGATGAAATCAAAAAGAGAGGAATAAAAGAGGTGCCGGCACATCTGAAAGATAAAACCGCGAATAAATTAGCGTCGATGTATATGGACACCGGAAATGCGTCGGACGACTACAAGTACCCTCATAACTTTCCCAGGAACTGGGTTGATCAGAACTATCTTCCTGAAGAGCTGGGACAAAAGAAATGGTTCAGCGGCGGTACGGAGGGCAGGGAGCCGATGCTTAACAAGAGGCTGGAAGAAATTAAGAGCGGCAAAAAGAAATAAAAATATCTGCATAAAAAAAAGCTGACCTGAAATTATCCGTTTCAGGTCAGCGAAGTATTGGAGCTATTGCTCGATGTCTACCATAACATGAGATCTTATAAATATCTTTTCTGAATCAAGTATAGCGCTGTTATAGCTATTAAACAAATAAAATTAGGCAATTATTTATAGACACATTTATAATTTAGTTAAATAAGCTGGAAAAGCGCTTTTATTTAAGAAAAAAATTTAAATTTCTTTGACAAATACTAAACGATGCATAGTTGTAATTGGTTTTCTACATTGAAATGAATCAAACAGAAAAAAGACAAATGGTAAAAGTACATATACTATCAGGAACAGACAGGCCGGGATCCAATGCATTAAAAGTGTCGAGATATGCTACGAATATGATGGCAGAGCGGGCAAATACAGAACTATTTTCACTTGAGCAGTTTCCACTTGCTGATGTAGCGGGTGGCGTTTATGGAAATGCACCACAATCAGTTAAAGATTTCAACGAAAAGTTTATGGATGCAGATGGCTTTCTGTTTGTAATTCCTGAATACAATGGCGGATTTCCCGGAATTTTAAAAGTATTTGTGGATTACCTGCCATTTCCTAAAGCCCTTCAAAGAGTGCCGGTGAGCGTAATTGGTGAAGCAGACGGCACATTTGGAGCGTTACGCCCGGTTGAACAGTTTGAGCAAATTCTTACCTACAGAAAAGCGATAATCTACCCTGAGCGTATGTTCATTCAAAATGTGAACAGCACATTTGATGAGAAGAAGGGGCTAAAATCCGAAAAACTCCAAAAACTCTTTGAAAAACAACTGAGATGTTTTCCGGATTTTGTTGAAAAACTCGACTACAATTTAGTTAATGCGTAGCATATAACCCACACCGTGAAGAGTTACCAGGTACCTGGGATCATCAGGATTAAGCTCAATTTTAGCTCTCAGTTTTGAGATGTGTACATCCACGGTTCTGGTATTTGTACTGTATTCGTATCGCCAAACTTTTTCAAGAAGATCATCCCTTGAGATTGGTTTATTCGAATTGGCAAGCAGAAATTCGATGATCTCTACTTCACGTGTTGAAAGGTCTTCTTCAACATCTTCCGGTTTGTAAACCTTGGATTCATTGAGGTCGATTTTTACTTCTCCGAGCTTTAGAATTTCTGCCGGTCCTGATTTTGAATAGGCATTTGCCCTGCGCAGGCGAGCCTTGATACGTGCCAGAAGCTCTTTTACACCAAAAGGCTTGGTCATGTAGTCATCCGCCCCGATATTGAGTCCGGTTACTTTATCGATTTCCTGGTCTCTTGCTGTAAGCATGATGATTGGAAAAGAGTACTTAAGATCGCGCACCTCTTTACAAATATCGTATCCGCTGATGTTAGGCAACATCAGATCGAGAATCATCAAATCCGGATCGCTTTTTTTCACAGTATCAACAGCATCGGCGCCATCGCTAACTACAATTACTTCATAATTCTCAGCTTCGAGTGTGTCTTTAAGGGTGAAAACCAGGCTTGGCTCATCTTCAACGATTAGAATTTTTTTTGCTTTATCCGGCATATTGTTCCAGTTCTATGTTTGTTTTGATCCCTGCAGGTTTTTTCTGCGATCTGTTTTCATAACCTTCCGGTATTTCGAAAAGTGCGGGGAAAGTTACAGTAAAAGTAGTGCCCTTATCAACTTCACTTGAAACAGATATTGATCCACCATTCAAATCTACCATATTTTTAACGATAGACAAACCCAAGCCATGCCCCTTTGTGTTGGAGGTCATAGAACTTTCAACCCTGTAGAATTTATCAAAAATATTCTTCTGTGCTTTTTTGGGGATACCATCTCCCTTATCCGTTATTGAAAACGAAACAGTTTTTTTCTTACTGAATATGTTAATCGCTATCTCTTTGGTTTTAGAGCTGTATTTGAGGCTATTCTCAACAAGGTTACTCAAGATGGTTTCGATATGGTCTGTATCAACCATTACAAGCGGGAGATTTTCATCGCTATGGTATGTATAGCTGAATCCTTTCCCGGTAACATACTGTTTGGTTGCGTTAAAATAGTCTTGAGTAAGTTCATCCAGTTTGTGCGGAGCCTGATTGACCAGAGTCTGACCTGAGTCGGCTTTTGCTACATCCAGCAGCTTGTCAATCATTTTTCGTAGACGGATCGCTTCACTGTAAATATGGCCGCCGTAATCTTTCAGGCGCTGTCCGTCCGTTACGCGTCCGTCAGAGATATTCTCACCCGCAGCCTGCATAACCGCCAGTGGTGTTTTCAGTTCATGCGTTACATTGGCAAGAAATCCGGCCTGGCGTTGTGCAAGTTCACGCTCACGCTGTGCATTGATAAACATAAAGACAAAGGCACTGAATAGTATAAATACAGCTATTCCAAGTGCAATTAGATTTCTGGTTAATGATGCATTTGTTGCTGCTATCGCAGGTGATTCAAAAAATGTTGCCTGTAATACCCAGTTATCAAGTAGGTCAGGGAAACGCTGGCGCATATCTATTTTATCGCGGCTATGCGTGTAGTTTGGATTACTGCTTAGCAAAACCTCATCCTGCATCCAGTCGCGCAGCCAAACTGCCATACCCGAATCGCTATCCTCTCCAAATTTTGCAATCAGTTCAGGTTCAAGGATATTATAGAGAAGGTAATCACGATCAATAACAAAATTGAGGTGGCCCACTACCATGTGTTTATCTTTGTTGATCAACACAAGTGTCATGGTTCGGTGTGCATCAAATACAACTTTATTGTTCCATCGAAATTCCTCAAGGTCAATGGTATTCACACGTGATTTGGACAAGCCGAATCCATCACAGACTACCTTGGGTACTTCGGCTGATACCAAAAATATTCCTGAGTTGTGATCAAAATTGTAGATTGGTAGATCATACATATAACATCCGTTTAAATGTCCGGGTGAAAAGTAGATATCAGAAAACAAGGAATCTGATATGGCTTCAGTGAGAACCTCGTTGAACTGAACCGGAAATGTACCACTTGTATTCCATGTAGCTTCAAGGGCGTTCATTTCAAGTTTTCGGAAACCATGGAATGGCTGATAGAAACGGTATAAAACTGTGTTGGCATACTCTTCAAGCTGTATTTTTCGATTCTCTTTTGCAGCTTCAATTGTAGATTCCTTAAGAGCGTATAGAGAGTAAACGTTCATACCGGTGATGGCTACAACGGCAAGTATTCCAACACTCAGAAAAAACCAGCGCAGTGTGTTACTCTTTTTAAATTTTGTATAGATGGACATAATGTTGTGTCGTTATCTGGTAACAGGTAGAATTTTGGATGTGTTAATAAATTAACGGCTGATTGACCTAAATTTTTGTAAAAGTTTATTTTATTCCAATTTTTTTATCGTGCTCTATGTGCTTGGTAAATTAGCGCTCCCACGTGTTATTTTGGCGGTTTACATCCGGGAAAAGCCCCTCGGGATCAATAGAAACTCTCACCACTTGCTGCTCATAAGAAATACGAATCTTGTTGGTTCTGTGACCCTGCAGCCAGTGATCCACATTATACACATTGCTGTAGGTTGAGCCGTCTGCAAATGTGACTTCTAAATGTACGGGCATCGGTACATTTCCAATATCTTCAATAACGATAACGGTTTCGCCGGATTCTTCATATACATCAGCCACCGACTGATTGAGTACCCAGGTTTCGTAATACCAGGCTCGCCAGAACCAAGACAGATCTTTACCGCTTACATCTTCAAATGTGTTAAAAATATCCCAGGGGTAGGGGTGTTTGTATTTCCACCGTTCAATCACTTCAAGATGGGCTTCCATAAAAAGATCATCACCCAGAACACCGCGAAGAGCGTATAATACAGAAGCCGGTTTTGGGTACGAAGCCACTCCGTAGGCTGGGCCCGGGTAGTGGAAATCTGACCATCGCATGATCTCTCCTTCAAAATCGCTGCCGGCAATTTGCAGATATCCGCTGAATGTGTCACGCCTGTCGAATCGATCGGGGCCAAAGAAGTCGATGTTTGCCTCATTGGTGTGATAACTTGTATGGCCTTCATCAATCCAGGTGTAACGACGCTCATTGGTACTCACTATCATGGGAAACCACATATGGGCAAGTTCGTGTGCAGTAACGCCGTATAGACGGGTAGCACCTGCATTGTTATAATCCCCGATGATGGTAATCATAGGAAACTCCATGCCACCGCCAATAATATCTGCTCCTTCAACCGATGTCATATGCGGCCACGGGTAGGGTGTATTCATATAATCAGATAAAAATGTGATACTGTGGCGAGCGTATTCAGATTGCTTTTCCCAAAGAGGTGCCGTATCCCGGTAGAATGTGTTGATTCGGGTGTAATCGGTCTCTCCGTTTCCGGTAAGATCACCAACCGGTGTGCGTGAGCCTTCCCATCGGGATTCCAGTGTAGCACTGAAAGCCACATCCCGAACTTTATCCGATCGAAATCTCCAGGTCAGTTTGCCATCTTCAGAGTCTGCCGTTGCACGATCCAGCTCATCAAAATCTGCAATGATGAAAGTTTCATCACTTGTACCTGCCTCCAGGTAACGTTCAAATATGATGGGTGAAAGTGTTTCATCTGGGTTTAAAAATTCGCCGGTACCCATTACAATCCAGTCACTGGGTGCAGTTACAGAGAGTTCATAATCAGCAAATCCGTGATAGAATTCGGCATTGCCTAAAAACGGATCATAAAACCAGCCGTAAACATCATCATAAACAGCAATATGCGGGTACCAGTACGCGATAAAGTAGAGATTGTCGCGGCTGCGGCCCATTCTGCCGGAAGCACCTTCCTTAGGAACAACAAATGACCACTCAAACTCTAAATCCATCGACATGCCGGACTCTAAAATATCTTCAGGAAAAATATAGAGCTGAGTTCCTTCATTAATAAATCCACTCGCACCTTCGAGCCATCTCGCTGTTACATTTGTTTCGCTTAATTCCGAGCTGTTTGCTGCTATTCGGGTCAGATCAACCCCGCCGGTAATCTCGGTTATGTCGATTTTTGGTGTGCCGGCTTTATGAAGGTTTTGTGCCAGTTCAACTACAATTACATCCAGATCATCGGGTGAGTTATTGGTATAAGTGATCTGCGCAGATCCGTAAATGGTATGTGTTTCCGGTACCAGCTCGGCGTGAAGTGTATAACTTGCATAATTTTGCCAGTAGTTATCACCGGGAGTTCCATCCGCAGATCGTGTACCCCGTTGCTGGGCATAAAGGTATGCATCGGGAATATCAATGGGGTAGGGAATAGGCCGCTCAAGGGATAATCGCAGTTGTTGTTCTTGTTGATTGCTCGGCTCTGCAACTTGTTCGGTTGCCGTGCATGAGAATAATACCAGAGAGCTGATGACTAAGAGCGAAAAAGATTTAAATGATGCGTACATAGATGATGATTTGAGTGGTTTTCGGTACAGAAGTGGTGTGGATAGAACCAATTTAGTTATATGATTTTAATATCGTTCAGTTCGCCATTTTCAATTTGAACTGTGCGGGCCGGAAACTTTCTGATTACATCATAATCGTGCGTAACCATCAAAACTGCCATACCGCGGTTGTTTATCTGGCGAAGCAGCTCCATGATAGAACTGCTCGCTTCGGGGTCGAGGTTCCCGGTGGGTTCATCGGCCAGTAGCAGTCTCGGTTCGTTTGCAAGAGCACGTGCAATAACAACCCGCTGTTTCTCCCCGCCTGAAAGATCATTCGGCATGGCATTACGCTTATGGCTGAGCCCAACCAGGCCTAAAACTTCCAATACCCGGTGCTTTATAAAACTTTTCTTATGGCCGGTTACCCGAAGTGCAAAAGCTACATTATCAAATACACTCCGGTCGGGAAGAAGCTGAAAATCCTGGAATACAACCCCTATTCGGCGCCGAAGATAGGGGATCTGTTTTTCGGGCAGTTTGGTTACATCGAAATCTGCAACATGAACCAAGCCGGTTTCCGGGGTTACATCACGATAGAGAAGTTTCAGGAATGAACTTTTCCCGGCCCCCGTTCGGCCGATGACGTAACAAAACTCTCCGGTTCCCAGATAAAAATTAATTCTGTCGAGAACCCGATGTTGATCGTACCTGACAGTAACATTCGTGAGTTCGATAACTCCGTTTACACTCATTGCAATACCATGGTTATTCTGAGACTTTTGGCATGGGCAGGCCGCAATTCAAACCCATCATAAGCCTGCAATATAGTGAAATCTGTTTTCTTTATGGTGGCTTCCATCTCTGCCTGCGTGTAAATCTTCTGTTGATGTTTCTCTTCTGTTACAATCGAATCCATGCCGGTTTCCGGATTCTCCTTCACGATTCTGAAGTGGTTTGTGTGAATTCTTTTTTTTCCATCGAATGAACTCTCCCGAAAGTAGCGGATACCTTTGCTGATCTCTTTCTGATGGTTATGCAAAAATTTGATCGCTTTTCGGGAATTTCGAGGTGTGGTAAAATCATAGATGAAGATCCCTCCGGGCTTCAATACATTTTTCACCTGTGCGTGCAGTTTTAAGATCTCTTCCTCACTATGCAGATAGTTGATGCTATCGAAAACCATGAAGACAACATCAAAATTTTTGTTGAGATGGATATCAAGAAAGTTCATTGTTTGAAAATCTATTTCAGAATGAACTTTTTCTCCCTTTTCGATGGCTTTTTCAACCATTTCGGGTGAGCCATCGGTTGCAGTAATATTGTAACAGTCAAGTTCTTCAAGCGACAGGGCAATGGTGCCGGTTCCGCAGGCGAGCTCAAGAAGATCTTCTGCTTCCGGATTGTGCTCAAGTATAATTTCATCGATGTAATCGGCCCACGTTTCGTAATCCACATCAGCCATTACTTCGTCGTAAATTTCAGCAAGAACCGAGTAGTGCCGCTTTTCAACTGCAGGTTTACTCATCACTCTTCCTCTTCAGATCGGTTTTTAGCCAAAGAAACAGCAAGGTTATACGCTTCAAGAAAGGAACTCTCATCTGCCATATTTTTCCCCGCAATTGCATAAGCCGTTCCGTGATCGGGTGAAGTTCGAATGATACTAAGATTCGCTGTGAAATTTACACCCTTGCCAAAAGAGAGCGTTTTGAATGGTATGAGTCCTTGGTCGTGATACATTGCAAGTACCGCATCGTAGTTTTGGTACAATCGGCTTCCGAAAAATCCATCCGCTGCGAATGGTCCGTCTGCAGTTATTCCATTTTTTCGAGCTGTCTCAATAGCGGGTGCAATTATTTCTGATTCTTCTGATCCAATCACACCACCATCACCCGCATGAGGGTTCAATCCCAAAACAGCAATTTTTGGGTTTGGAATGCCAAAATCTCGAATTAGTGAAGATTGTAAAGTTTGAATTTGAACAGTTAACGTATCAAAGGTGATGCGTTTTGCAACATCTTTCACAGGAATATGGATGGTTGAAAGAGCAACGCGAAGAGTACCATTTACAAGCATCATCATCACCTGGTCTGAGTTGGTGAGATGAGCAAGATATTCTGTGTGGCCCGGAAAACCGAACCCGGCTTTATGAATAGCCTCTTTCGAGATGGGCGATGTTACCAATGCGTGGCTGTACCCGGCTGAACAGAGTTTTGCACCTGTTTCAATACAGAGCATGGATGCGCGTCCGGCCTCAGCAGTTAATTTACCGGGGGCAGCTTCTATTTTTTCATTAGGAAATGGGTCCAGCAGGTGTACAATACCCGGTTTGAACTCCGTTTCATCATCAATAATTTGATACGGAAGATCTAATCCAACAGAAGCAAGGTAATAATCAAATATGGCAGCACTGCCTATCCAGACAGGAATGGACTGATCTAAATCGATTTTTGAGAACGTTTTAATGGCAACTTCCGGCCCGATGCCATTATAATCTCCCATACTCACAGCGATGATTGGTTTCATATCACAAAATAGAAAAGTCCGGGTTCACTGTCAGCGTACAATTTTGTGATTTATACGCTGTATGTGAACGGGATATTACGACTCTGATACGAGCCTGAAATCTCCAAATCCGGTTGTGGCTTCGAAAATGAGTGTACGGTTAGGATATTCCCAGATCTCCCGGGTTGGAGCGTTGGCGGGTAGCCTTCTTTCAATGTTATCGGGTGCGCCGTAAAGTATATACGCTTTGCCCTGATCGGTTTCATAGCCGGGTGTTTGGAGCGAAGAGAAATTCCTGTAGGCATGATCGATACGGCTGTAGTATTCAGCCATAAGCTCATTAAATTCAGTTTCCGGAGTGGGATCACGTTCAGCCCAGAATTGCCGGAATTTCTCTTCCCTTTCAGAAGTTGACCCTGAGTTGATTCGCCTTAATTCAGAATCACTAATGATAAAGCGCATCATATTGATCGCTACATCCAGATTGTAGAGGCTCACCGGCATATCAATCCATTGGGAGTTGATGGTTCGCTCGGCGATGGGCTCCTCTTTGCCTTCCTGCATCAGTCTTATACGATAGCGTGAATTTTCGAAATCCTGATTGGGTATGCGGATTGCTGCATATCGGATGCCTTCATCCGCGAGCGTGGCTCCAATGGTAATATCTCCATCAACAGACTCTATTTCTGCACCATTAAAATAGATGATATTCTCATCGCTGATCTCTTCACTAAACCGAACAGTCCCCGGTTCTGCATTCGAGCCTGAACCGAGCAGGTGTACATTCAGTGAGAGGCTGTCAGCTTCCTCAGGCAGTTTTACAAGCAGCGAATAATCCTGGCCATAGAGTACATTACTGCCATAATTGAGCAGTGTAGCATTGAATTGGTTACCGGTTTGATCAAAATCACTCAGCAGATAAAATGCCGCGCTTTCTAATTCGCTGTAAACCGGAATTGAAACACCTCTTCGTGTGGATGATTGCTCCCTGACAGATCCTGCGCGGCTCAGCTGCAGTTCGTAGTGATACTCTCCGCTGTTTAATGTTGTGCCAACAAATCCCTGCGTGTAATCAAATCGTGATTTGGTGTCATCAAACGTCTCAACCCAAACAGTATCCTGCCAGGTATCCCGAAATACGGAAGGAGCCGATGCAGATCTCCTTGAGCTTGGCGGTGGCCCCTGGAAAACTTCGAGTCCCATTCTGACCGGAGCATAATATTGAGATTCGGGAGTTGGAGCTGTCATTTCGGGCCTTTTCCGCAAAAAAGGAACAAAATCGTAATCAAGCCGAAAGAAAACAGCAAACTGTGCTGTACTATCGCTATCAGGGATCACAATATGATCGATATAGGATGATGGCTGGTCGGTTCGCTGCAGGAGAGATTCGTACGTGGTTGCACGGCGCTGAGCTTCTGCATCAAAAATTGATAAGAATAAGAGAGCTGCCAATAGAAATAATATTCTTTGCATGAGGAGTATTTTCAATTCTGTGGTAATATCGGTTGCTGTAGGTACTTTATCTTTTGGAACGTGAGTGATACAATCAGTATTATCAATCCAAACAAATTAAATTAAAACATTCTGATTATGAAGGACAGTTGGTTAAATGATTTGATTGCTGAGTTGCAGCACGAAGAAGAGAACATAAAAAAGGGTGGGGGCGTTGCGCGAATTGAAAAAGAGCATAAAAAAGGTAAGCTGACTGCAAGAGAGCGAATCAACTTCTTACTTGATGAGGGGACAGACTTTTATGAGCTGGGCCTCTGGGCTGCCTATGATATGTATAAAGATGAGGGAGGTTGCCCGGCAGCGGGTGTATTGATTGGTACCGGAACAGTTTGTGGCCGCACCTGCATGATTGTAGCAAATGATGCCACTGTAAAAGCCGGGGCATGGTTTCCAATGACGGCCAAAAAAAATCTCAGAGCGCAGGAGATAGCGATAGAGAATGAACTACCGATTATTTATTTGGTAGACTCGGCCGGGGTTTATCTCCCGATGCAGGATGAAATCTTTCCGGACAAAGAGCATTTTGGACGAATTTTCAGGAATAATGCTGTAATGAGTGCAAAAGGCATCCCCCAGATTGCTGCGATTATGGGCAGCTGTGTTGCCGGCGGGGCATATCTGCCGATTATGAGTGATGAGGCGTTAATTGTGGATGGAACCGGCAGCGTTTTTTTAGCAGGCAGTTATTTGGTAAAGGCAGCAATCGGGGAAAATGTGGATAACGAAACACTTGGTGGTGCAACCACGCACACCGAAATAAGTGGTGTTACGGATTACAAAATGGCCGATGATGCCGAGTGCCTTCAAACCATCCGTAAGCTGATTGATAAATATGGTCCGCGAAAACGGGCAGGTTTCAACAGAGAGGATTCTATCGAGCCGGAGCTTTCGATGGAAGAATTTCTCAGAACGTTTCCCGATGATCGCAACAAGCCGTATGATGTGATGCCTCTGATACAAAGTATTACAGATGCCCATAGTTTTACAGAGTACAAAAAAGGGTATGGGCAAACACTCATCACCGGGTATGCCCGCATTGATGGATGGAGTGTGGGAATTGTTGCCAATCAGCGAAATATTGTGAAAAGTAAATCCGGTGAAATGCAGATTGGTGGTGTGATCTATTCAGACAGCGCTGACAAAGCCTCCCGGTTTATTATGAACTGCAATCAGAAAAAAATACCTCTCATTTTCCTGCAGGATGTAACCGGTTTTATGATTGGCAAGCGAAGTGAGCATGGCGGTATTATTAAAGATGGCGCAAAAATGGTGAATGCAGTGGCCAACTCAACGGTTCCAAAAATTACCATTATAACCGGGAACAGCTATGGGGCCGGTAACTATGCAATGTGTGGAAAGGCGTACGATCCCAGGTTTATCTATGCGTGGCCTACAGCACAGATTGCCGTGATGGGAGGAACCCAGGCTGCGAAAGTGCTTACGCAAATTCAGGTATCATCACTTGAGAAAAAAGGCAAAAAATTGAGCAGTGAAGATAAAGACGCACTTTTGGATAAAATTAAATCACGCTACGATCGCCAAACCGATGTTCGATATGCCGCTGCCCGGTTATGGGTTGATGGTATCATCCATCCGGAAGAGACAAGAAAACGAATATCGAATGCGATACTTTGTGCTGATCACAATCCCGTTATTCCCGATTTTAAAACCGGAGTTATTCAGGTTTAATCCATGCATAAATTCGCAATCATAGTAGTAATGGTAATCACGGGAGTTTTAATTCTGCCCTGTGTGGTTTATTCTCAGAGCGATCCCGATCCCCGTGGTGCCTTTGTCCGTTCGCTCATTGTGCCCGGCTGGGGCCATCATTATGTTAATCCGGACGACTGGAATCGCGGGAAGGCTCATCTTGGTGCTGAACTTGCAATGATTGCCGGTTATTTCGGATTGAGAGCACGGGCTTCAAATCTTGAAGATCAATACCTCACACTGGCAAACCTGCGTGCCGGTGTGGATATTTCGGGGAGGGGGCGTCCGTTTCAACTGGCCATAGGTGATTTCAATACACTTCAGGAGTACAACGATTTTCAGCTGCGAAGCCGGAACTGGAACCGTTTAATTGCAGATGATCCACAGAACAGATGGAACTGGAGAGATGAAAACGACAGAAACCGATACAACGATCTTCGCTCTGATCGCGACAGAATCAGAAATCAGCTGCCTGCAATTATTGGCCTGATGGCTGTAAACAGGGTTGTGAGTGCAGTGAGTGCGTTCAATCGAGCACGAAATGTGGCAACTCCGGAACTGCTCTTCGCTCCGGTTCCGAATTCCTCCGGTAACCCGGGTGTTATGGCCACTGTGCATTTTAGTTTTTGAGCCGTTTCACTTTGTAGTTTTTGTTTCAAACTATTTGAATGAACCGCTTCCAAAATTTAACTCTCTTCATTCAAATTCAATCCCGAAGATCTTCTTCAAATTCTCTATCTTTAGCCAAATATTTTTATCGATTTTATGGACATAGAAGAAAAACTGAGACAAGTAAAAGAGCGATACGAAGAGCTGAACCAGGCGATGGCCGATCCGGCTATTTTCGATCGCCCTGATGAATACAGAGATCTTACGATTGAACACACTCAGCTTAAAGAGCTGGTTGAAGATTACAATGAGTGGCAGTCTATCAAGAATCAGCTTGCCGGTAACAATGAACTGATTGAGATGAATGAAGATGCCGAGATTACAGAGATGGCACGGGATGAAAATAAAGAGCTGAAAGAGAGGCTCGCAGAACTGGAAGAGGAGATTAAATTTAAGCTGATTCCAAAAGATCCGGATGATTCAAAAAACTGTATTATTGAGATACGTGCAGGAACCGGCGGTGATGAAGCCGCTATTTTTGCCGGTGACCTTTTTGACATGTACCGGCGCTTTGCCGACTCGCAAAACTGGAAAATGAGTGTGTTATCCGTTGGGGAGAGTGAAAAGGGTGGATATAAAGAGATTGTGTTCGAGCTTTCCGGGAACGAAGTGTATGGAAAAATGAAATACGAAAGCGGTGTTCATCGTGTGCAGCGTGTTCCGGAAACTGAATCTCAGGGGCGTGTTCATACATCAGCCGCTACGGTTGCCGTACTTCCAGAAGTGAATGATGATGTTGAAATCAACATTGATATGAAAGATGTACGTGTAGATACATTTCGATCGAGCGGAGCAGGCGGTCAGCATGTGAATAAAACCGATTCCGCCATTCGTTTGACACATGAGCCGAGTGGGGTAGTTGTTGAGTGCCAGCAGGAGCGCTCTCAGCATCAGAATAAAGAGAAAGCCCTTATAATGCTAAAGACCAAACTTTACGATATGGAGATGGAGAAAATCCGCTCGGAACGGGCAGCCGATCGTAAAAGCCAGGTTTCAACCGGCGACAGAAGTGCAAAAATACGAACGTACAATTTTCCGCAAGGCAGATTTACGGATCACCGGATAAACCTTACGCTTTATAACCTCGATGATATTCTGAAGGGGAACATCGGCGAGGTAATTAAATCTCTCAGAGTAGAAGATAATCTTGAAAAATTGAATGCAATCATGAATTGAGAGATCATTAAGTATGCAGACAACCAATAATTAAATCAAATAAATAGATAAAAACAGATCCATGAAATTTCCCAATCCTTTTTACCGATGGCGTCCTCATCCCTGGCACGGCCTTGAAGTTGGCCCTAATCCTCCCTCTGTTGTAAATGCTTTTATTGAGGTTACATCATTTGACGCCATTAAATATGAAGTGGATAAGCAAACCGGTTATATGCGTGTAGACAGGCCGCAGCGAAGTTCATCGATGCCTCCTTCTCTCTATGGGTTCATTCCCCGAACTTATTGCGGAGACAGAATCGGCACATTGTCAAATCACACTGATAAAGGAGATGGTGATCCGCTTGATATTTGTGTATTGAGCGAACGGCCCATTGATCGCTCTGAAGTAATTTTGAGTGCCAGGGTAATTGGTGGTTTACATATGATCGATCAGGGAGAGGCGGATGATAAAATCATTTCTGTTCTTGATAACGACAGGTATTACAAAGATATAGCTGATATTTCTGAATTGCCCGAAGTTCTGATTGAAAGACTGCGCCACTACTTTGGTACATATAAACTGATACCCGGAAAAAAAGATAATGATGTATTTGTTGACAGGGTGTATGGACGCGAAGAAGCTGAAAAAGTGGTTGTTGCTGCTGTAGAAGATTACAAAGATATGTTTGGTGAGTAACGGTTTACGTTGTGATGAGTTTGTCTGTTCATAATCCATAGTCAGTGAATTCTCAATACAAGAAGTATTTATTTAAAAAGCCGTATATTACCTAGCTAATTTGAAACCACTTTTATCCTTACATGCCAACCTGGACGTTACATACAGAATTTAAATTTGATGCAGCTCATTTTATCGAAGGATATGATGGGAAATGCGGACGAATGCATGGACACACCTATAAAGTACACATCTCTGCAAAATCGCACGAATTGAATCCTTCCAAATATTTGAAAACTCCTGACATGGTGTGTGATTTCAAGGAGCTGAAATGGGCTGCATCTGATGGTTTAAAAGGTGGTCTGGATCATTCTGTGCTTAATGAGTCGATCCCTGTGGCAACAACTGCTGAACGAATTGCAGAGTATATTCATAAAGAGACGAAGTCGCGGATTCCGGGAAATATCGAACTGAAAGTAACCGTTTGGGAAACGGAAACAAGCTGGGTTGAATACACAGATAAAGATGAGTAATACCGGAGAAAAAGAGATACCAGTTAAAGATACTTCTGTGATAACAGATAAGCTCTATCCTTTGATGGAAGATTTTTACACCATCCAGGGAGAAGGGGCTCACAGTGGTACACCTGCATATTTTATTCGTTTAGCAGGATGTGATGTTCAATGCTGGTGGTGCGATGTGAAGGATAGCTGGGATGAATCCAAACATCCCAGAATTAAATCATCTGAAATCGTAAAAAGAGCGAAAGAGAGCGGAGCTAAACTTGCCGTAATCACAGGCGGAGAGCCACTTCTTCACAATTTAGAAGCACTAACCCTGATGTTAAAAAAAGCAGGTTTGCAGGTTCACATCGAAACAAGCGGTTCATCACCAATGAGCGGGCGTTTCGACTGGATTACACTCTCACCCAAACGGTTTAAGAAGCCACTGGATGAAATCTTTCCATACGTGGATGAACTGAAAGTGGTTGTTCTGAAAAAGAAAGATCTTGAATGGGCTGAGGAGAATGCTGCCAAATGTTCCGATTCTGCAAAGCTCTTACTGCAACCGGAATGGGATACCCCATCATCTGTACCTCTGATTGTTGAGTATGTAAAGGCTAACCCAGAATGGGGAATCAGTCTGCAAACTCACAAGTTCATGAATGTTCCATAGGTAAAAAGGGTTCTCCTCTCAAAAAAGAAATATGTCTTATAAAGAATCATCTGTTCTAATTACAGGAGCCAGCCAGGGTATAGGCCGGAGCATTGCCATAACATTTGCAGCAAAAACTTTACGGCCATTACTGCTCCTTGCAAGAAACCGAGCCAATCTTGAAGAGACAAAAGCACTGTGCGAAAAAGCCGGTGCTAAACATGTAGAAATCATTGCGTGTAATGCAGTATCAGCGGAGGAAGTAGATACAATTAAGCTCCCGGATGGATTTCCTGAACCTGGAATTGTAATTAACAATGCCGGTAGCTATCTCTACAAGCCACTTTCGAGTACTACAAACAGCGAATTTCAAAATCAGATTGATGTAAATCTTTTTACAGCTGTAAATACGGTAAAACGATTCTTACCGGGTATGTTAACCCTTAACCGTTCACTGATTGTGAATATCTGTTCCGTAGGGTCATTGAGGGGACTTGCTGATAGTGGTGCATACGCTGCTGCTAAACATGCACTTCTAGGTTATACAAGATCATTGCGGGAGGAGCTGAAGGAAACCGATGTAGCAGTTACTGCCATAAATCTGGGACAAACTCATTCCACTTCCTGGGACGAATCAGATATGAGTCCGGAACGATTGATTAATCCATCCGATGTAGCATCATTAATCGTCACACTCTCCGAATTATCAGAAAGAACGGTTCTCGAAGAGATTATTATTCAACCTCAGCACGGAAGGGTTCCGGCCATGTAGAACTCTTCTCATTTCATCAAAAAGACACTTGTTGATTTGTGGTTTGGAGGTAAAGTGTTGAAACCCAGTGAGAAAAAAAGAATGGACAGGTGAAAAAGATTAGAAAAGATTGCGTTAGGGGTATCTATATATTATAAAAATTTAATATATTAAGATTTGCGGGAAACAATACCAGAAAAGTTTAGTTGTAGACTTTGTAATATCAAGCCTGATATTACATGTTGTACCCCGAAAAAGCCAACGTAGTTAGGAAAGTCCGGTTGATAGCCGGGCTTTCTGCTTTTACGTTACTTCTATTTTTTCAATAGTTCAATATTAAATAGAAATATTAAATAATTCTCATCTTCAATTGAACTTTATCGCCTTTCTTTTTTTCATTTCCTTGCAAATCAATTTCTAATTAAAGGATTTGAATTATATTGAGCTTAAAATTTAAAATTAAAAAAAAAATTAATGCCACTTCGACAAATTGAAGTTGTAGTTCCGAAAGAAGGGAAAAATGAGTTTGACAAACTCCTTAACCAGGAATCTGTTAAACACTATTAGAATGTCTCATCTCATAACGCCGGATATCTGTTAAAGGCGATTGTGGATGCAAATAATACGGAAGCATTTTTGGATGTAGCGGAACAGATTATTGGTGATAAGGAAGGGTACAGGCTTGTAATTACAGCAGTAGAGGCAACATTACCACGAATTGAACGAGATGAAGAGATCGATGAGCGGATAAAACCTCAAACCGAAAATCCTTGGGAAAAACCGTTGCAAGGTGTTCGTGTAAGCCGGGAAGAGCTATATAATGATATATCAGATAATGTTGGCATAAATAATGTATACATCGCAATGGTAACTTTTTCTACTATTGTAGCTGCTTTAGGTATTTTGCGGGATAATACAGCAGTAGTGATTGGTGCAATGGTAATTGCCCCGCTACTCGGCCCTAATGTTGGCCTTGCACTGTCAACTACCCTGGGAGATTCAAAACTTTTTAAAAAATCGATCACAACAAATGCCGTTGGCCTGGTTGTTGGCTTTCTGATTTCAGTTATCCTCGGCTTTTTGCTGCCTGTGGATGAAACCATTAATCAGATTGCAAGCCGAACTGATGTACACCTTTCTGATATTGCACTGGCCCTGGCTTCAGGGGCTGCCGGGGTTCTTGCCTACACAATTGGCATGTCAGCTGCAGTGATCGGCGTGATGGTGGCTGTTGCACTGCTGCCGCCACTTGTTACAGCAGGTCTTCTGATTGGCGATATGCAGTTTGAGCTCGCTTTTTATGCATTTCTTCTGGTTCTAACCAATGTGATATGCGTTAACCTTGCTGCAGTGGCAACGTTCATTCTTCAGGGAGTTAGCCCCAGAAGCTGGTATAAAGCTGAAAAGGCGAAGAAAATTAATCGAATTGCCCTCTCAATATGGGTAATTCTTGTACTTGTAGTGGCTGCAATTATTTGGTATGTGTAGCAGATTAAATTGAGCCACTATTTTTTTCTGCTAAAGCCGCATTGTGAACGAAGAGCGGATACTTTGCCCTTCGAACAGGGCTGCCTTCAAATATCCGGTTGAACTGTTCTTCGGTAATATCTGACCATTGTGGTGTATCTGGCTGCAGTACTTTTTTTCGTGGCTTCAGATCATCAATATGACCATACTCTGCTTTGCGATTCCACGGGCAGACGTCCTGGCAAATGTCGCACCCAAACATCCATTCTCCTGTTTTATTCTGAAATTCATCAGGCATCTTCTCTTTTAATTCGATGGTTAGATAGGAGATGCATTTGCTGCCATCAACTCTGTATGGCTGATGGATGGCATCCGTAGGACAGGCGTCTATACAGCGGGTACAGGTTCCGCAGTGATCGGTTTCGGGGGCATCGTATACAAACGGCACATCAATGATCATTTCACCAATCAAAAACCAGGAGCCGTGCGTTTTGTTGAGCAGGTTGCTGTTTTTGCCAATCCAGCCGAGCCCGGCTTTTACTGCCCATGCCTTATCCATAACAGGGGCAGAATCTACAAATATTCTTCCGTTCACATCACCGATGGTCTCTTTTGTGTATTGAAACAGCTTTTTTAGTTTGCCTTTAAACACTTTATGATAGTCGCGGCCGCGGGCATATTTTGCAATTTTAGGCCCTTCATACGTTGAATCAAACTCTTCATTTTCTTTGAATCGATAGCCTGCAAGTACGCTCACAACACTTTTGGCACCGGGAACAAGTTTCGTGGGATCAATACGCTTATCAAAATTTCTCTCCATCCAGCCCATCGAACCGTGCATATTCCTGTTCAGCCACTCTTCCAGTCGGGCTGCTTCCTCATCAAGCGGGCCGGCTTGAGCGAATCCGCAGCGATCGAAACCAAGTTCAATGGCCTTATTTCTGATTTTATGCGTGGCAGTAATCGGATCCATTTAGATAACGTATTTTATGCAGGCTAAGAAAACTCTTATAAAAATAAAAATGAGGCCTGAAGCCGGCCGGATAGAGCAAAAAAAATCGCACAACCGGATTTCCCAATTGTGCGATTTCAATAAATCCTTATGAAATACTTTGAAGCAGGTTACTACTTGATATCAAGCAGCTCAACTTCAAAAATCAGTACAGCGCCCGGAGGGATAATGCTTCCCTGAGGAGGATTATTTCCATAGGCAAGATCAGCGGGGATGAAAAACTGGTACTTTGAACCAACATTCATCAGTTGAACGCCTTCAGTCCAGCCCGGTATAACACGGTTCAGAGGGAATGATACCGGCTCGCCTCGATCGTATGAACTATCGAACACTTCATCAGAAATTAGTGTGCCACGATAGTGAACTTCCACTTCATCACTTGCAGAGGGGCTTGGTCCGTCACCCTCTTCCAGAATACGGTATTGTAACCCCGATTCTGTTTCGAAAACATCATCGTTATTGAGGTTTTCTTCAAGAAATGCACGGCCTTGCTGAATATTTACATCAGCTTGTGCAGCTCTGTCGGCCATTTGTTTTTCCTGGAGTTCCTGGAAATATGTTTGAATGAGTGATTGCATTGCCATCTGATCGATTTCAGCATCTTCTCCTTCGAGGCCTTTTATCAATCCGGCTACATAGTTGTTCATGTCAATATCATCAATGCCTTCAGCATAGAGGTTTGCACCTTGTAAAAAGCCAAAACTGTAACTTAGTGAATCAGTTTTCGACGAGAGGTCTGCAGTGGCAGAATCGTAAGAGTTGCTGCAACCGCTGCTAAGGATCAGCACGGTGAAAAAAATTGACAGCAAATAAATCAAATGTTTCATATAAATGTAAATTCTATTCTTTTGGTTAAATGGGAGTGAAAAGGTAACCTTTTTTATAGCGATTGGAAAGCACCTTGAATTTGAGTTGATGAATAGCTGAGAATCAGCAAATAATCATCTGCGTATAGCCGCAGAGGGCGGGCGGGCTCTTTCTATTTAAAAATGATTACTATCTCGCTTTAAATAGTTATATTGCGAGTCTGAAAAGGATTTTGAAGTAATAATAAAAAGTAAAGACAAACCCATTTGAAGTTTACAGACCTTAATTTATCAGAGCCTTTGTTGGCAGGGCTCAGAGATGTTAGATTTATTGAACCAACACCCGTACAAAAACAAGCCATTCCCATAGTTCTCGAAGGCAAAGACCTGATAGGAGTAGCCCAAACCGGTACCGGTAAAACCGGTGCTTTTGTTATCCCGATTATGGAGAGGGTACTACAGACAAAGAGAGACGGTGTAAAAGCGCTGATATTAAGCCCTACAAGAGAGCTTGCCACCCAGATTGACCAGGAAATATTTGCCATTGGATACCACGCAGGTATTACATCTGCCACTGTTATTGGCGGCAGTGATTTTTCAGTACAGGCAAAAGCGCTGAAAGCGGGTGTGGATATTATTGTAGCAACGCCCGGCAGGCTGATTGATCAGCATAAGGTTGTAAACATCGACTTTTCTAAGCTCGAATTTTTTGTTCTTGATGAAGCCGACAGAATGCTCGATATGGGTTTTCTGCCCGATATGAAGAAGATTATATCGTGGATGCCCCAAAAGCGACAAACACTGCTCTTCTCTGCAACAATGCCGCCGGAAATCCAGAAACTGGCAGGATCCATCATGAAAAATCCTGACTCCGTTGAAATTGAACGATCCAAACCATCCGGCCAGGTTGAACAGAGATCGTACTCGCTGAGAAGTAACCAGAAAATTCCACTGGTAAAAGGAATATTTGATCAGCTTGAGTGGGAATCGTGCATTATTTTTACATCCACAAAAAAAGGTACCGACGAGCTGCAGCGTCTGCTGAAAAAAGAGGGAATTAAAGCCGCAAGTATTCATGGGGATCGTTCTCAGGATGAGCGAAATAAAGCGCTTAACGCTTTTAAAAATGGACAGGTACCCGTAATTGTTGCCACAGATGTGCTTGCTCGCGGAATCGACATTAAAGGTGTATCGATCATCATTAATTACGATGTGCCGAATAACTCGGATGATTATGTTCACCGAATTGGCCGTACCGGACGGTACGATAAAAGCGGTATCGCCATTACGTTTGTTACCAAGCGCGATTCAAGAACGTTTAAGGATATAAGTAATATTAAAGGCAATAAGATCAACTCGATTGATGTACCTGACAAGTTTAAAAATCCGGAAGAATTTTCATGGAAGGATGGGTTTTCAGCCGGCAAAAGAGCACCTCAACCCAAAGCAGAAAAAGAGGAAGCAAAATCCGATCAGAAGCCGCGAGATAATAAAGAAACATCAGCGGAAAGTAAGCCTAAAAAAAATCCGTCCCGAAAAAGCAATAAACGCGGGAAGAGTGCTAAAACTGAGGATACCAAGAGAGAGAACAAGCAAACCGATGATAATCGGCAGAAGAAGAGCCCGAATAGAAATGATCGATCTTCAGGCGCAGTTCAAAAAACCGGTCCTTCGAAAAGTGATCCAAAAGAGGCTCCAAAAAGTTCTGAGCCGAAGAAAAAAGCGGCTGCAAAAAAAGAGCCTGCAATTGTTCTTCCGGTAATTGAACAGGCTGTTGAACGAAACAAAAGAGCCCGAAAACCGGCTAAAGGTGTGTGGGGAATCATAAAAAGTTTCATTCCGAAACTATAAGAATTCTGTTTAGGTATGCAATACATCTTATCTGTATTTACCTGGGCGGCAATTTTGTTTCTTGTGATTATATGGCTACCAATAATTGCTGTAACCAGGTTGTTTGATCGTGATCCTGCCCGATACAGAACCGGTCGGGTTTTCCGTAAGCTGGGCTTGTACATCACAAAGTTAAACCCCAACTGGAATATTGAAATAGAAGGGGCAGAGAATATTGATGACCGCAAACCGTACGTGGTGGTCAGTAATCATCTCTCTAATGCCGATATTCCGTTGATATCGAACCTTCCATGGGAGCTGAAATGGATAGCTAAAATTGAGTTGTTCAATATTCCCGTATTGGGTTGGATGATGAAACTGGCTGGTGACATCCCTGTTGACAGGTCTTCAACAAATAAACGGCTCGGTGTTTTTAAACAGTGTTCATACTATCTGAACAGGAAGGTTTCCGTGATATTTTTTCCTGAAGGAACTCGTTCGAGGAACGGGAAATTAAATCGATTTGCCCTGGGCGCTTTTGATCTTGCCATTCGTGAACAGGTTGATGTTTTGCCAATCGTACTGGATGGAACCCAGGGGTGTCTGCCAAAAACTTCGTGGCTGTTTGAGCCGGATGTCTATGTTAAATTAAAAGTACTTGAACCGGTATCAACGAAAGGACTTCAGCCTGAAGAGAGCCTGGAATTTATGGAGTCAATCCGTTCTCAAATAGCGGAACAGCTATGCCAGTGGCGGGGCGAGACACGTGAACATGTAGATGCTACTTATCTTCAATAGGGTGATAATCGTCTTCGTTTTCGCTGCTTTCCAGCTTTTTGGGTTTTGGAAAGACAAGTTTCCACGCTAAAAACACAGATATAAGCGAAAGAATAAGTGCCGTAACGGGATATACAATGGTTTCTGTATCGAAGAGCAGATGAATTTGACCGTAGCGAAGCAGTATAAGGCATAAAAGATAGGAAGTAAGGCTCGAATACTTATGCGATTTGCCATATGTAAACGAAAATAACCCACCTGCGAATGCACTGATCATTGCAACAGCGGTGAGAAGTATGGGCCAGATAAATCCTTCGTACTCACTGTAGGAGAACATCAGGATGGAGCTGTCCAGCGAAAGGGCAACAAATACGCGAGAGAGCGAATCAATGCTTAACACGATGCTTACGCCAATCAACCCGCCAAGAATTCCTTTTTTCATACATTGCTGCGTTTATTCGGATTTAATGTGAACCATTAAAATCATTCCACCCTTTATTATAGCATAAATAAGATGAAATTTAAATCGTTTCTTCGTCTCTATTTCGCGCAAGCTTTTGTATCTTTTCGTGCCTTTTAAAAAAGAACAAATCATCAATAAAACAGACAACATACAATGCCAGAAAACGACATGTCCGAAACAAGCAACTTAGACCCAACCGGAGAGATAAAACTAAGTGGTAAAGAGCTGATGGAATCTCCTGAAATGCAAAAAATTGCAGAAGATGTCATCAAAACACACAATATCGAATTGGGGCCTGCCCAGGTGGGATATCTGCTGGTTTATCCCAATATTTCGAAGCAGCGGGCTGCTAAGTGTATGAAGGCTACGCGCGAAGTGAAGCACTACTCAGGAAACGATTACCTGATTGAAGTTTCCGGCGACCTGTGGGATATGCTCGACACCGACACCAAAAAGATGCTGCTTTACCATGAACTGCTGCATGTTGACCCGGTTTTTAAAGCAAAAAATCAGGAGTGGCAGATGAGAATTCGCCGGCCGGATTTTGCAGATTACTACGAAATTAATGATACGTTTGGAAATACCTGGTATAAAACCATACAAGCTACAGTTTCATCTCTGCACGATCTGGACCCAAAACAGGAGAGTAAAGTAACCGTTTAGATGTTGTTGCCTGCTTAAATCTCCCGCATTCAGACAAGGGGCGGGAGAGAGGCAGAGCTTCTCAAACCGAATAACGATTTTACTGTTTGATGGCGAATGGGCGTTTGTTGGAAAACGTATGCCCATTTAGCCGAATCTGCTTTAGCTTTCCAAAAATTGAATCAGCTTCATCGAAGAATACAGCCGCCTGTGCATATCTTTGCATGGTTTTATCCATGCTGTCTTTATCGTTCATGTCAACAACGATGAACTTTTCGCTGTTACGAATCTTATTGAGGAAATATTTTCCCTGTGGAGTGGCATAACGAACAGTTGAATATGAAAATGCGGTGTACTCTCCCGCAAGAATATCTCCGTGGCGAAAGATCAGGTTTTTTTCTGTTTCACCGATGTATGAAAACATTTTATCGATATTCTTGTAGGTCTCTTCCTCATCAGGTGTGATGATTTCGCGAAGGCTGATCTCTTTCAATTCCCCTCTTTTCTTTTCCACACGGGATAGGAATGATTTTTTTGCAGATCGGTTAGCGCCTGCAGCCAGAAGCAGGTAGTGCGATGATTCCAGATTGATATCCCCCAGTTCATTCAGATAGTTACTGATCTCTTTATCGGTGTGTGAAAACGTTCTCAGGGATGTTTGCTGCTTCATGAATGTTATCGAATCGTTTAATTTACTGTACGAGCTAATGATAAGGTATTTTCGATTTAAAGTTACAGAATTTTGAATCGGGTGTAGGCAGCTTTTTCAAGCTCTTCGCGATTGTCGGGATGCGAAATTTCAATTAACGTTTTTGTGCGTTCCCGCAAAGATTTGCCATATAAGCTTGCAATTCCATACTCCGTTACCACATAGTGAACGTGAGCCCTGGTTGTAACCACACCGGCACCCTGCTTCAGAAACGGTACAATTCGGGACTCCCCGTGTCGCGTTACAGATGGGAGGGCAATGATGGGTTTGCCGCCTTCGGAAAGTGAAGCGCCCCGAATAAAATCCATCTGGCCGCCCACACCGGAATATTGCCGGGTTCCGATTGAATCTGCACAAACCTGCCCGGTTAGATCCACTTCAATGGCACTGTTGATGGCCGTTACCTTAGGGTTTCTGCGGATGACGGCTGTATCATTCACATAGGCACAATCGAGCATGGCAAGGTTCGGGTTATCATCCACAAAATCGTACAGTTTACGGGTGCCCACCAAAAACGATGATACGGTTCGGTTCGGGTGAATTCGTTTCCTTGAATTATTTACAATGCCCGATTCTATAAGGGGAATCAAACCATCCGAAAACATTTCGGTATGAACACCAAGGTCTTTGTGATTCTGAAGTGATGCAAGAACGGCATCGGGTATAGAGCCGATGCCCATTTGAAGAGTGGCGCCATCATCGATCAATTCTGCACAGAAGCGCCCGATTTTCAGCTCCAGTTCGGTCAGATCGGCAGGGTGATGCTCAGGAAGAGGATCGTTCACCTCCACAGCGAAATCAATTTTACTCTTATGAATGATGCCATCGCCATGCGTTCGCGGCATATTGGGATTTATCTGTGCGATAACAAGGTTGGAATTATTGACAGCCGCCCGCGACCCATCCACAGAGACACCCAGAGAACAAAATCCGTGTTTGTCCGGGGGGCTTACCTGGATGAGGGATGCATCAAGCGGGATGATACCCCTGTTAAACAGATGGGGTATTTCGCTGAGAAAAACAGGAATGTAATCTGCCTCGCCCGTTTCAAGCGCTTTGCGAACATTTGCACCTACAAAAAAGGCTTTAGTCCGGAAAGATTGATTCATCTCTGGTGCTACATAAGGAGCAGCGCCTTCCGTATGCATATGGTAGATGGAAACATTTCGAAGGCGGGTGTGCTGGTTGGCAAGCTCGGCCACAAGCTGCTGAGGAGCCGCTGCTGCTGTGTGTATAAAAACGTTGAACCCGGACTCAATATGCTGAATAGCTTTTGCTGCGGTTGTTAGATTCATTAAGCTCAAAAGTTTTATATAATTTGATTTATAATTGTCAGAAAATCGATTTCAAATTTTGTGAAATTGAAAATATAATCTAATAGGTATTTTTACTAAAAAAATAGTAAAGAAATTGACCTAAAAAATAGAACTCAGATAGGGTTGTGTGATATTATAAGATTGACTTGTGTTTTTTTTAACTCAATTATTTCCGTATAATTTTATGAGTATTATTAACATATCTTAACAAGTACTACAAATAATCGGGACGTATGGCAATTTCAAAAGAGTACTCATTCTATTACCTCTCATCATTAGCAATTCTGATTGCTTTTTTTATATCCTGTGAAAAAATTTATGAACCAATAGAGATACAGGGTATTGTTATTGATGTAGATACAGAAGAGCCTGTTTCAAATGCTCAAGTTAGTATTGTATCCCCTTCAGAAATCTCTGCTTTAACATTCACAAATGAATCGGGAGAATATTTATTCACTGAAGTTGATGTTGACAGCATCATTGACATAACTATTGAGTCCACAAAAATGGGGTATAGTACAGATAGAGTAACACTTTTAGCTGCACCAGAAAAAATGCTCACCGTTCCAAATTTACGAATTAGAAATTTAGAGGGACCCGGTGATGATGATTCACCCGACTCTGATGGCTCAGCATCAATCACGCTGAATTCAAAGTCGAAGGACTTTATACAAGTTAGGGGAACGGGTGGTGATGAAACAGTAGATTTGGATTTTGTTGTAAGAGATTCTTCCGGCACTATAGTTTCAAATAATAACGCTGTTATGGTTCGTTTTGAAATTGCATCTGGACCAAATGGTGGGGAATCCATCTATCCTGATTCTACATTAACCCGGGATGGAATTGCTCGAGCGACTCTTACAAGCGGAACAAAGGCAGGCGCTGTACAAGTTAGGGCGTCATTTGAAAGAAATGGAGTTCGGTCTCAATCTTCTCCTGTTTCAGTTACAATCAGTGGTGGGTTACCAAGTATTAATCACTTTGAAGTAAGTACCGAATCTCAAAATATGCCGGCAAGAAGCAGTACACCTAATGAGATAACGGTCTTATTAGGTGATAAACATGGTAATCCTGTAATTCCGGGTACAGCGGTTTATTTCTCTACAAATAAAGGAAATATAGATGGTTCAAGAAATACTGATGATGAAGGGTATGCTTTCTCTCAATTGAGAACGAATAATACAACACCCGGATTTGCAACTGTTAAAGTAGAAACTGTTGATGAAAACAGTTCAACAATTACGAGAGAACTTGATATTTTATTCTCCGGAAGACCTGCAATATCTGTATCACCACAAAATATTGATTTATTAGGATTTACTTCGCAAATCTTCGAGGTAAAACTTTCAGATGAGAATGGTTATCCATTAAGTCCAGGTACTACAATGGAAGTAACTGTTGATAACTCTGATTTAACGCTTACGGGATCAACATCGATAGAAATTACGAATGATGAAGTTGAAGCTGGTAATGGAGTGACTGATTTTGAATTTAGACTTCGCAACCCAAATAATGTCACCATAACAGATGAAGTTAATCTTACAATTACTACAAACGGGCCTAATGGGCAGACAAGTAAAACATTGACATTTGATCTCGAATCGACTGAACCAGGTGATCCGGGTTCAGTATATGTAGATAATATCTCGGAAACTTCTATCGGTGTTAGGGCAACTGGACAAAAAGAAGACACCCAAATTACATTCCAGGTAGTTGATGTAAATGGAAATCCATTAAACAATCAAAATGCTGTAGATGTTGGGTTCAAATTTGGCAACAGGCCGAATGGAGGTGAATTTCTGTCTCCAGCCTCAGCACGTACAAATAATCTTGGTCAGGCAACTGTTACTCTAACAAGTGGTGAAAGAGCAGGTACTGTGCAAGTTGTAGCTGAAATTTCTCACAATGATAGGGTTATTCGCTCTCAACCTGTTGGTGTAGCAATCAACGCTGGATTACCAAGCAGAAATTATTTTTCGTTATTACCATCACAACGTAATATGACTTATTCCCAGTTTGGACAAGAATATGAGGTCTCGGCTGTAGTTGGAGATAAGTACAGTAATACAGTTCCCGATGGTGTAGCTATTTTCTTTGAGAGTAATGGAGGTTCAATTGGAGGTTCTGCAACTACTGTAAACGGTACAGCGTTAACAACCTTAAGAATGGGTAACCCTGTTCCATCAAGTGGAATAGTTCGTCTTACAGCACGTACTTCGAATGATGAACAGAATCAAATTAATACATCAACAGATGTAATATTTTCTGGGTCGCCCAGAATTAGTGTAAGTCCAAGTTCATTTAATTTGGGAAATGCTGAAGATCAAACTTTTACAATAAGAGTTCGTGATTCAAATGGACATCCAATGGTTGAAGGAACAACTATTAACATTGATATTGAGGGTGATGGCCTAACAATCATCGGAAATACGAACTTTACTCTTAGAGATGTTAATTCTGATATGAGTAATATTGATGAACTTACAAGATTCATAATCAATGTTAGAGACGCCGATCCTGATAATGTAACTGACGATCCGGTAATAATGACGATTGAAGTAGAAGGTCCAAATGGATATGCGCGACATACCATTGAAGGAAGGAAAGAGAAAATTCGATAAAGAATTTATTTAAAGATTCATTTTGATTGTACTTGTAAAGTAAATGATCAGATATATAAATTACTTTTTCACAGTTCTCTTTATTTTCTCAGCAGTTGTGCAATACAACGACCCTGACCCGATTCGCTGGATTACCATCTATATGGCAGCGGCTCTGTTTTGCATACTGTTTTCACTGCAAAGATTAACATGGAAACCGGCCGCCATTCTCTCTGCAGTGGCCCTGTTCTGGGCGATCTTTACTATACCTGAACTTTCTGTTTCGGGGTTTCGCCACATGCTTTCTGATGTTCACATGATGGAGCAGGGAACAGAAGCCGCAAGAGAGTTTTTGGGGCTCCTCATTGTAACCGGCTGGATCGGAGTGTTAGCTATTCTACTGCGGAAGAAGGAGAATGATGGGGAGAATAATGAATGATGAACACTGAATTTCGAATTTCGAAGTGTGGATTGTTATTAAAAAGGGAGATAGATTAGGAATGAACCGTCTTAATACTTGCTATTCACTACTATTATAGTCCCTGAAATCAAATAAGCCTTTCTTTCAAAAAAAAATAATAGATAAATTATATCAATACTTATTGACACTGTGTCAAAATATCTTTACAATTAGTAAACAATTATTAACAAATAAAGTGGGTTTATGAAAAAGAGTGAAGAAAATTCAGAAGCAACAGTTTGGCCATACAGTTCATTAATCATGTTTGGTTACTTTGGTTATAACACTCCCGGAGGTAAGCAATTGTTCTACAGAACGATGGTTGCAATGCTTCTATTTGTTATCGGGATTTTTGGAATCGTTCTCACAGAGACAACACTGTTCAACTACCTGTTCGCTTCATTGATTCCAATTTCTGTAAGCATCTTTATCTGGAGTTACATCAAATACCTTTCTGTTCTTGATGACCTTAGTAAACTGATACAGTTAAAAGCGTTTGCATTTACGTATGGTGCAGCAATGTTTATCGGCTTTACAATATATGCACTTACGATGGTTACAAATCTCCAGATTAGCCCGATTTGGCTGATTCTTGCTGAACCTGTCCGTGGGGTGGTTTTGGGTGTAGTTGCCCGGGGGTACGAATGAAGAATCGAATCAGAGAGTTGCGTGCACGGCACAGGATGTCTCAGGCAGAATTAGCAGACAAACTGGGTGTTTCCAGGCAAACCATTAATGCCATAGAAAACGATAAATACGATCCCAATCTTTCCATGGCTTTCAGCCTTAGCCACTTGTTTGATGAGACCGTGGAGGAAATCTTTGATAAGCAGCAGTTCATCCGGGAAAACTTTAAAAACGGTTCAAAAGAGAATTAAACTCTGCCAGAATCAACACTAAAAACTAATTACAGAGAACATTATGAAAAATGCTATCAGTTTAATATTAATTCTATTTCTCGCATTGATATCAAGTCTAATGTCGGGAAATTTATTTGCTCAAAGTTCATCACTGCTTTGGAAAATTGAGGCTGACCATCTTGACGCTCCATCCTGGCTATTTGGCACAATGCACCTTATTTGCAGTGAAGATTTTACTGTAGGAAGGTCTGTAACAGATGCTCTTGACCAATCGGAAATGTTGACCCTTGAAATAGATTTGTCAGACCCCGGGGTTCAGCAACAAATGATGCAGATGGCCATTCATCCGGAAAATAGAAATATAACAGAATCAATCAGTAGGGAAGAGGCTGAACTGCTGGACCGGTTTTTTACGGAGAATTTTGGTGCGGGTATAGACCAGTTTGGTCTAATGAAGCCATTTACTCTCATCTCTATGATGATGACAGCGACGGTTGTATGTGAAGAGGAGCAAGCTTCGTACGAATACTATTTATTACTCCGGGCCGCTGAAAGAGAACTGCCTATGAGCGGACTGGAAACAGTTGATTTTCAGATGAGTCTGTTTGATGAAATTCCGGAATCGATTATGATAGATGAGCTTGTTAAAATGGTCAGCGATCCCGAAGATGGCATTCAACAATTCAAAGATATGACACAAGATTACGTGAACAGTGACATAGAAGCACTTTACACTACCATTCTTGAAGATGATTTTTGGCATGATTACAAAGATCTGCTTCTTGATGCAAGAAATCGGGCATGGATCTCGCAAATCTCTGAGTTAGCTTCGGAACAACCAACATTTTTTGCTGTTGGCGCAGGCCATCTTGCCGGTGAAAACGGTGTTATAGAGTTGCTTCTAAATGAAGGGTATACGGTTACACCGGTGTTTGACGAATGATGAAACAGTAAACAACGAATTCAGAAAAGCCGGTTGTTCAAAATGGGGAGGGGATAAGGTTATGTTCTCTCCCGTCTCAAGACTCAAATCTTCAGACGAATTGCATATATCTTATGAGGAGTTCCCGATTCCTTCGAAGGTTTTCGGAGTCATTTCCTTTCGGCAGGACAGGCTTCTCGTCCCTTCAGTGGAAGTGGCTAAAGATATGTTGTCTCAAGACTCATGACTCAAATCTCAAGACTAAATTTGTACCTGGGAAGGGACTCGAACCCTTACGATGTCGCCACCACCGGATTTTGAGTCCGGCGCGTCTACCAATTCCGCCACCCAGGCTTGTTGAGGCAAGACTACAAATATAAGATATAAAGTCGTTCTTCTTCAAAGGTGTTTTGTGTTTCTGTCTGATTTTTTTCTGGTAAGATTATTTTTTGAAATACGCTGATAATTTGGATCTCAGCACACCCTGGTAATGTTTAGTATCAATTCATCCTTAATCCTCTCAATCGAATTGATCTTTGATGATGTTTTACGTTATGTTCAAGTCAGAAATCCACCGAAAAAATCAAATCAACCAAACGATGAATAAAACCAACAGCGTATGAAGTGGATACTTTATTTGACCGGAATTACTTTGATTCTGATAACAAGTCAAACAGCGATCTATGCCCAATCTGATGAACCAGGACCGGTAACAATGGCGATGGCAGGGTTGTCGCATGGTCATTCCCACTGGATCTTTCAGGATGCCTTTGCCAGTGAAGTTCATCTGACTGGAATTTATGAACCTAATAGAGAACTTGTTGACCAGTTTATTAATCATTATGATCTGAATGCCGATCTGTTTTATGATGATCTGGAAATGATGCTGGATGAACTTCAACCTGAAGGTTTGCTTGCTTTCGGGCCGATATATAATCACCTGGCGGCAGTGGAAGCAGCCGCACCACGGGGGATCCACGTTATGGTTGAAAAACCTCTTGCAGTGAGCATAGAGCATGCTGAAAAAATGAAATCCCTGGCCGATGAGCATGGGATTCATGTTCTCACCAACTATGAAACTTCCTGGTACCCCGGTACTGTAAAAACGCATCGGCTGCTTACTCAGAATCCGGAAGATTTTGGAGAAGTTAGAAAAGCCCTCTTTTACCACGGCCACCAGGGGCCGAAAGAGATTGGTGTTGGCCCTGAATTCTTAGAGTGGCTGATCGATCCCAAATTGAATGGCGGAGGTGCATTGGTAGATTTTGGTTGTTATGGAGCAAATATTATGACATGGCTGACAGGAGGAGAAAAACCGGTATCCGTTACAGCTGTGACCCGAACCTATAAACCTGAAATCTACTCCAAAGTGGATGATGATGCGACTATTATCGTAACCTATGCTGGTGCACAAGCGATCATTCAGGCATCCTGGAACTGGCCGTTTAACCGTAAGGATATGAAAATATATGGCGAAAAAGGTTTTATAGAATCTCCGCAACCGGGTATGGTTCATATCAGAAAACAGGGGGAATCTGATGAGCGAATTGAAACAGTGACCGCCGGAGATGTTGAACTTGAAACAGATCCATTTCACTATTTTGCCAGTGTAATTCGCGGAAATATTGAGATGGAGCCGTATAGTTTATACTCCATGGAAAATAATATGCGGGTCGTTCAGATCCTTGATGCTGCAAAAAAATCGGCCGCCACCGGTGAAACTGTTTATTTTGATTAGAACAACAAGTTCACCCAAAATCAAAATTCAATGCTGAATGCCGCCGGTTCAGATGTAGTGATAAGTAAGAATCTGCCGTTTAGTCTCTGAGTGTATTCAAATAGGTTTTAACCATTCTGTCATTTCTAAAATTTGACCAATAACCGGACTGTGATCGGGTAGTGTAAAGATTGCCTATGCTTTTCTGATTTGCTTTTTTGGCAGTTGAACTCGGCTTAATATTCTAATAAATACTGGTTATGCCGGATGATATTCTTCGGCATTATTTTAGTTTGACTATGACAACAGGCTGTCACTCTAAATGGTTACTTTTTTTAAAGCAGAAGTAACTTATCAAATCAAATGAGAATAAAGACCGATGAACGTACTGACCAAAGAGAATTATTTAGATAAGATCAATTCAATGACCTCTGATGACTGGAATCCGTTGATAGATCTGATTTCGGTAATTGAAAAGACTAAAACATTTCATACTCCAGGTGCAATTTCATATCCCGATGAAGACACAGTCGAAATTGAGAGCTCGAAGCAAGCATCTGTTATATACACATTTCTGGATATTGTTTATGAAATACCAATTATTATTGATTTTGATTGGGGAAGCTGGGATGAAGGAAGGGAGATTGCAAGTGATCCGAATTTTGACTACGACCTAGTTGATATTCCCACCAAATGCAAACTCATAACCGCATTTGTACGCAACGACAGGTTTTGTGATGGCGCCCTGGCTGAAAGATTTGAAGATGGTACGATTTTGAAATTACTCAGATCAATTAAAAAGAAGATTAGTTAATTGAATAATAAAACAGATTTTTCTGAGAATTGAATCGCCACTTTTTAATTCAATCTTCTGATTTGTCGGATTCCATCGGTTGTGAACATTGAGTTATTACTGTTACTCTTTTTGAGGGTTGATTCTTAATCTTTTTCCCGATCAATCGGGTAGTGTTTTAGAGGGGATGAAATTCATCCAAAACCTCAGGTAATTAGTACTGCAAAATTCGGATATTATTTATTGAGGAATACTCCGATTTAACGTTTGCCATCGATAGCGAGGCGAATATGAAAACATTCAGTTTGATACTACTCTTTCAGGCAACTTTTATGCTGCTCCCATCTCATTTTAAAGCTGTCTCTTTCTCTCAAGATTTGAAACATGAAGAAATAAAGTTCAGGAGTTTCGAGAATATCTGCCATTTTGAGGATACAGTTAAATTAGGGGACTATTTTAACGTGATAGAGAGTATTGTATCTCACTATAACAGGGTACTCAGTTACCCGGTTACAGAGCATCATCTAATAAGGAATAACCCCTGGGTGATGGATTCGCTCGCTGCAACGGATTATTACCAATTAAAAGAGCGGGGAGTCATCAGTCTCGACCCTAAAATACTCCCGATTTTCACTCCGGGGCAATATCTGATCATCCCTGATTCGATAACCGTCGATAGCCTGAACAGGGTGTTCAAACAGACCTATCTGGATCTCAACATTCCTGAATTTAAACTCCGGGTATTTCAGGCAGACAGCATCATTCATGAATTTCCGGTTCGAGTTGGCCGTAATGAAAGCAGATTTCTTGCCATGGCAGGGCGGGTTATAAATTTGCAAACACGTACAGGTAATGGTAAAATCGTGAGGCATGCAAAAAATCCTATGTTTATCAACCCTGTTAATAATCAAAGATATCACGTTACGAGGCGCGATGATGGAGTTGTGACCAGTCTGCCCAACATTCCCTGGCTCGAAACCGAAATAAATGGCATTCGTCACGGTCAGCTTATCCACCCAACAACCAATATCGAAACTCTGGGCAAAGCCTATTCTAACGGCTGTATTGGAACCTCTGAGGCAGCAGGATGGTATCTCTATTATTATGCTCCGTTGGATACGCGTATAAGTATCCGGTATGATCTGGATATCATTGAAAAAGAGGGAAATGCTGTTACACTTGAAGATATTTACACCCGGTAAATCGTAAGCCTATCGGTAATGGAAATTTACCACATGAAATTTACCACATGAAATTTCCGATTTATCCGGGAAAAGTAATTTCAAAGGTCGTTCCTTCATCAATGATACTGTCTACTGTAATCCGCCCGCCCAGGTTTGTGATGTGATTGTAAACTAAATATAGGCCGATACCCTTGCTGTCTCTGTGTTCGTGAAAGGTTTGGTTCAGCCCGAATACATTATCTTTCTGTTTTTCAGAGTCAAACCCCATTCCATTATCTGAAAAAGTAAGTTTCTTTTTTCCTTCTGAGATTCTGGTTTTAATCGTGATAACCGGATCACGATCCGGATGGGCATATTTAACTGAATTTGTTATCAGGTTTAAAAAGATACTCTCTAAATATTTCGGTTTAAAATGTACAAATTCAAATGCACTCAGATCGATCTGAAAAGATGTTCTCGAATTTTTAAGCAAGGAATCTAAAGTGAGTCTGATGGAATCGATCACATCGATAATACTTACATCTGCCAGGTCAATAAATTGTGAGTCTTGTTTTTTGAGGCCGTCTACATGATTGTCTAATGTTTGCTTTAGATTTTCCGCAGATTTCTTAAGCAAATCGATAAATTGTCGAGTTTCTTCGTTTGTTATTTGGGAATCATCCATCATACTAAATATTGAAATCAAATTACTGACGGGCGCCCTTAAATCATGAGATGTTGTGTAGTTGAGATGCTTTAACCGGTTATTATTTTTCGTTAATTCCGATAACAACTGATTTCGCTCTGTTTCGTGTTTCTTTTTATGGGTGATATTTTTTGCGATTGCATAAATCAACTCAAGATCAGTAACAGGTATTGAAGTCCATGACAACCAAACAACATCTCCGTTTTTTGTTATGTATCGGTTTTCAAAATTTGTGAGTACTTTTCCATACAGAATTGGCTCACGGGTTTTTTGCGTAATCTCTTTATCATCAGGGTGTTGAAAATAGCTGATGGGCTTTGAAAGCAGTTCTTTTTCGGTATAGCCCAAAACTTTGCATACAGCAGGATTGACTCTTCGGAAATAACCGTCAAAGCCTGCAATACAGAGTAAATCATGAGATAAATCAAAAAATGGTGCTAAGGAATAATCCGTTTGCACTTCCAACGTATTGCCGTTATTCACAATCTTTTATTTCTATTTTTGAATCCTGAAACTTCTTGCCAAACGTATGTTGAATCTATTAATTGGGCATAATATTAGCCATCTGTGAATAAAAATCAACACTCGGGTAAAAAGGGTTGTTAAACCTGTTCATTATATTCTCGATTCTGAAAAATGTTTAAAAACATGTGATGTTTTCGGTCAATAATGTGAACAGAAAAGAGATTTATTTTAATCAGATAACTGTACAACTATCATGAAATCGTCGTGATAAAATGCGATAATTTTGACTCACAGCAGACAGATCGAAATTGTGAGACCTATAAATAGACCAGATATAATTTCGATTAAACTTTCATTAAGAGTGACATAATGTTGTCACTGCCCCTTATTATTTTTGTCAAAAGATCTGCTGTGAAAGTTAAGCAATATATATCATGAGTTATTAATTCAGGTATAAACTTTTTTAGAATCAGATGATCGTATGACCAAACCTGACAGCAGCAAGAAATTTGGAATATTCATCAAGACAGAAAAGGCGGGTGGCAGATATACCATTACTGAATGTTGACCCATAATGGTTGTTTCTGTCACCTCTTTCTTGATATTCATGAAATAAAATCCTGCTCCATAGCAGTAAGAGTCAAGACTCGGCTCTTATAAATATATGAAGATAAATCATCGATCATCGTTTTTAGAACGATCACGACCGGGCTGCGAGTGCGATGGTGGATCACTTGCCGGAAAAGTTTGCATGAGTTCATTATCAAGATCATTGCTCTTTTTAGAGGCTTTGTCTTTCGTTTCTTTCTGTTTTTTTGGGGTGCTCTTTTTTTCTTCACTCATAATGACAGGTTTTACATGATTAACATTATACTACTATCAATAACGGCACAGAGTTATAAATCATTCGAAATGAGTGGTAAAGCAGTCTGGACCAGGATTATCTGGATTTAAGGATTTTCGGGATTTAAGGATTTTCGGGATTGGGTTGTAGTTTATAAATAAATCCAGTTCATCCTGAAAATCTTCTAAATCCTGGTCAATGGAGTTAATTTGTATACTGATTCGAATTTTTATTAAAATATCGATCCTCACAAACATCAAATAATTAATGATCAGGAATGAAGCATCAGGAGCTTACACATAAAATTATTGGGCTGTCGATGAAGATACATTCTGCACTTGGAGCAGGATTTCAGGAGGTAATATATCAGCGTTGCCTTGAAATTGAATTCAACAGAGAGAAGTTGCAATTCGTCAGAGAGTTTGAAATGCCGGTTATGTATGAAAATATTCAGGTTGGAACCCGACGGGTTGATTTCTTTGTGGCAGAGAAAATAATGGTTGAACTCAAAGCTGTATCTGAACTTAATGATGCACATTTGGCTCAGGCCAAAAACTATCTGGAAGCATATAAACTGGATACGGGGTTGTTAATCAATTTTGGTTCGCAGAGTCTGGAGTATAAAAGAATGTTCGGTAAGCGGTGACCAGGATTCTCAGGATTTAAGGATTTGCGGGATTGGGGTGTAGTTCATAAATAAATCCAGTTCATCCTGATAATCCTCAAAATCCTGGTAAAAAAAGTATTTGGATTAGAGTGTAGTATGGAGATAACCCTGTACATCCTGAAAATCTCCAAAATCCTGGTCAAAGGAGTTACTTGTTTATTCTATATCTTACCTGTTCCATGCAAAATTACAGGTCAACTACAATAACCCATAGATTATGAAAAACACTATCCCAATTCTGTTAACTCTTAGTTTTTGTTTAGCACTCGCTTGCAGTTCTCAACATGAAGAAAACTGGCAAATGGGGCCGTTTGTTAAGTATGATGGCAACCCGATCATAACACCGCAGGGAGATAGCTGGGAAGCCAAGGATGTGTTTAACCCGGCATCGTGGTCCGATGGAGAGACTATATACATGCTTTATCGGGCAGAAGATTCAACCGGTATTGGAATCTGGAATGGGGAATCAGTGGTGGGCCTGGCTACAAGCAGGGATGGCCTGAGTTTCGACAGGCATCCTGAACCTATCTACAGGGCAGTGGAGGAATGGGAGCTTCCCGGTGGTGCGGAAGATCCGCGAATCGCCAAAATTGATGATACCTTCTGGCTCACCTACACCGCTTATGATGGAGAAACGGCCCGGCAGGCTCTTGCTTCATCCAAAGACCTGTTTGAGTGGGAGCGCCATGGTCTGATTTTTCCTCAGCTTGGCTGGACCAAAGCAGGTGCTATCGTTCCAAAGCAGATCAACGGTAAATACTGGATGTATTTTGGTGATACCAACATTTGGATAGCCCACTCCGAAGACCTGATTAACTGGACACCCATTGAAGAACCGGTAATGAGGCCGCGGGAAGGTATGTTCGACAGCGGTTTGATTGAGCCGGGGCCAACACCGCTCATCACCGAGCATGGAATTTTGATGCTTTATAACTCCGCTGATGACGACCTCGTGTACAGAACCGGCCAGGCTCTGTTTGATATCAACGACCCAACAAAACTACTGAAACGGTCTGATGATTTTTTCATGGAGCCGGACTTCGAGCTTGAAGTGGATGGGCAAATACCCAATGTGGTATTTATAGAAGGGCTCTCAAAATTGGGTGATACGTGGTATCTCTATTTTGGAATGGGAGATTCGGGGATTGGCGTGGCAACCTGGACACCCTGATTTTCAGATGATCAGGTATTTCGTCTCAGTTTTTGATAAAGTCCGCTTAATTCATTTCTTATAATCTTCTGCATAGTATTTCGGGGGATAGCATCAGCTCGAATAAACTCTTTGGGAATTTTAAAGCTCTGAACATGTTTTGAAAGTTCAGATTTCAGGTATTGTGAGCTGATACCCTCAGTTTCTGTTGTGTAGAATGCAGTAACCTGCTGCCCCCAGATTTTATCGGGTATACCAAATACCGCGGCATCGGTGATTTCCGGAATAGATTTTAGTAATTCCTCAATCTCCGCCGGATTTACATTTTCTCCTCCAGTTATAATCAAATCTGTTCTTCGGCTCTCAATAAAGAGCTGTTTTTTTCTATTCAGATGGCCATAATCACCGGTGTTAAACCACCCATCAGCATCAAAAACAGTGCGGTTTAATTCTTCATCTGTGTAACCATCGAATATTTGGGGGCCCCTCAGCCATATCTGACCTTGTTCATTCAGGGGTAATTTGTTTTCATTTTCATCGCGAATTTCAACTTCGTTAGGGTGAAATACCATCCCTACACTCTGTTTTGGAATGTACATTCCACCTGAGCGCAGCATGGGATTCGCTGCAATCTGGGCACAGGTTTCCGTCATTCCATAGCTGGTAACAATGGGGATGCCACGCGTGAGTGCCCGGTTGATAAGGTTCTGAGAGATGGGGCCGCCGCCAATCAAAAGACCTTTAAAATTAAACTGCAACCTGAAAAACTTAGCTTCGAGAAGTTTTTCCAGCATGGTGGGCACCATAGAGGCAGCTTCAAATTTTTTATTCTCATTAAGAAGATTTTGGATTGTTTCAGCATCGAATCCGGAAGATAAATAGACAGCAGAACCATAAAGCAGTGATCTGTAGATCACATTGATACCACCGGCATGATTTAGTGGCAAACAGAGAAGCCAGTAGTGATTTGGTGCAGGTCTGAAATTACGTGCTGATGAATCTGCCGAGAAAAGAACCTGACGCCGTTTTATGGGTACAATCTTTGGTTTTCCTGTAGAGCCGGATGTAAGAAAACAACCTGCATATCCCTCGGGGTTGCCAAAACTTAGTTCAGTTTCAACAATAAAATCTTGTTGTACCGATTTGCCAAATTCAATTCGGGGAAGCTCTCTGAAAACATCCAGATCACGTTGTTGATCTGTATAAACAGCAACCGGCTTAATTGTCTCAAGTACAAGCTGGATTTCACGATCTGTCGATTCGGGATGTAACGGCAGAATAGGGATTTCAAGTAGAAAAGCTGCGGCAATTAAAAGTACAAGCTGATCAGACGAATGGGCAAGAATCAGTATCAGGTCATCATCTTTCCAGCCTGATTCGTTTTTTATTCGCTTCAGTTCTCCGGTAAAGATGTAAAGATCTTCATATAGATAGTGGTTCTCTGAAGATTTCAGAAAACTGTTCTCTTTGCTTGGAATCGAAAATTCCGGAACTTCCCGGTAGCTCCCTTTCATCCGATTTTGTTTAGGATGTTAAAAATGTTTGGTTTATTTGGTCAAAACGCAGTTGAGAAAAATCTCTGCCGGCAGATGAAAATATTCCATTTATTTGCTTGGCAACATTCAAAAGATCACTTGTCAGCAAATGCCCTGTATGCAAACCGTGAGCGCGCGTTCTGTCACCAATTAAAAATGCAGCTTCTTTCACCATCGAACGGCCAACTGCCGATTCAAGTGCTGTTGTTACCACAATCTGATCAAAGCTACTCCGGTATTGGGATATTGTTTCGGCTAATTGAAGAAAATTTCCGAATAGAGTAGGTTTTATGATCAGTACTGTTTTCGATTGATGTTTGAGAGCAGATTCAAGTCTGCTCCAATCTGCTATGGATTCATCGAGTGCAACCGGCAATGCTGATGATTTTATTATGTATGTAAGCTCCTCCTCATTGCTATATCGTGAGGGTTCTTCAATATATTCAATTGGAAAATTTTTGAATAATGCACTGTATTCAGCCACCTTTTCAGCGGGCCATGATTGATTTGCATCAAGCCTGAAGCGAACATCAGGAAATTTTCTGGTTGCCTCTTTCAAAACGGATGCAAGTTCATGCGGTGAATTTGTGACTTTCAGTTTGATCACAGAAAACCCATCATTTACAGATTCTTGAATCAATCTGGCTGTTTCAGATACAGATGAAGAACCGATCACACTATTCACAGATATGGATTCGGGTACGCTATTCATATTCAGCAGGGATTCGATGGATGTATTCTCTCTTTGCGAGAGAACAGAAAGAGCGAGCATGCTGAGTGCAAACTGAGCAGAAGGTAAGGACGGTAACCCGTTTAAAAATGGTGTGATATCATGTACAGAAGAAATTTTATCGAAAAAATCGCTGAATTGTATTGAGTAATCTGAAAAAAAATTTCTTACATCATCTGCCGATTCAGTAGAAAAGCCGGGCAGTGGTGCCGCTTCCGCGATAGCATCAACATCACCGGCATATCTGATAATTACACCTTCACGCACTTTAAAAACAGAGCTCCCGGTTTTGAACGGCTTTACAAAGGGGAGGTGATATGTGAAGGTTGATATCATTCAGTTAAAGAAGAATTCCGGTTGAAAAGAGTATACCGTAAAGTATCATAAATCCGGCTGTGCGTTCCAGCGATTTGTTCAGTGTACGTTTATCTTCGTGCTTCCAGATTGTTTTAAGAAGAATTATTGAGAGCGGAATCAATAAAAGAGGCAGTAAAATAATCAGACTGAACTGTTCAGTAGTAAACAAATAAATTGGGACAAAATAAGCCGCGGTTACAAGTAGTGTATACTCAATTTTAAGTGCAGTTTCGCCAAATAACACACCTAATGTGCGTTTTCCTGATATTCTGTCCTGCTCGATATCTCTCAAGTTATTAACTACCAATATATTTACACAGAGGGCACCAATCGGCACTGAAGCCCAAAATGATACGGTACTCCAGCTGAATGCATTCACATAGTAGGTACCCATAACGGCTACCACCCCGAAGAAGATAAATACAAAAATGTCGCCCAGGCCATTATACCCGAGAGGATAGGGGCCGCCGGTATAGAGAATACCAAAGAGCAGAGAGAGTAAACCGATGACTAAAATAACCCATCCGCCAATCCATACAAGATAGAGACCGAGAAAAAAAGCGATTGTCATCGTAAAGTATGTGGCAAAGAGCATCGATTTCGGCTGTACGAGTCCGGCAGATGTTGCTCTTTCAAAACCAATTCTGTCGGAGCGGTCAGAGCCTTTTATAAAATCATAATAATCGTTGGCAAAGTTTGTGCCTATTTGGATAAGCAGTGCACACAGAAGTGCCACAATGGTTGTGTCCCATCGAAATAGAAAATCATGCGCTGCAAGTGAAGCACCAACCAGCACGGGTACCACTGCGGCGGGAAGCGTTTGCGGGCGTGCCGCGCTCAACCAGATCGAAAATTTTGACCGACTCAAAGTAAAAATAGGATTTGTGGGTGTGGAAAAGTATCAGCCCTGAAAATAGAGCTTTCGTTCCTTCTTAAAAAAAGTTGGTTTGTGCCATTTTGAAACATGGTCAAGCAAACATAATTAAAAATAAAAGCGCTTACAGATTAAAAAATTAATCAATAAATCAATTACAAATTTTTAAATAAGCAGTTAATAACAAATCAATTAAATAATTTCATATTTGTATTTCACTCAATATCTTATCTCTGTTTTGAATAACCATACAATTGGCTGAAAATCCTGAAATGATTATTCAGTCGCTCCATAACAAATAAAGTTGTTAACAAACTAATCAACTATTAAAACGATACACATGGCGTACTCTAAACTTGAATATATCTGGCTTGATGGCTTCAAGCCCACACAATCCCTCCGAAGCAAAACAAAAATAGTACACGATTTCAGCGGCAAGCTTGAAGATTGCCCGATCTGGTCGTTCGATGGAAGCTCTACACTACAGGCTGATGGCAGCTCATCCGATTGTCTCCTTAAACCGGTTGCCATATTTCCAGACCCTGATGTAAAACACGGGTTTCTCGTAATGACCGAAGTATTGAATGCAGATGGTACGCCACATGATACCAATGGCCGTGCGCACATTGATGAAGATGATGATGATTTCTGGTTTGGCTTTGAGCAGGAATACTTTCTGGTTGATCCTGCCACGAATGTCCCTCTCGGATTCCCGCAGGGTGGATATCCCGCTCCTCAAGGCCCGTACTATTGTGGCGTAGGTGCGCGCAATGTATTTGGCCGCGAGATTATTCAGGAGCATCTGGATATTTGCCTTGAAGCAGGTTTAAACGTCGAAGGAACCAATGGTGAGGTAGCTGCCGGGCAGTGGGAATTTCAGATTTTTGCAAAAGGTGCAGCCCGTGCCGGTGATGAGATCTGGGTTGGCCGTTTTCTGATTGAACGAACTGCTGAAAAATACGGTGTAGCCGTTGACTGGCATCCAAAACCACTTGGTGATACCGACTGGAACGGTTCCGGTATGCATGCCAACTTCTCGAACGGATTCATGCGCGATGTAGGCGGTGAAGAGAACATGAAGAAAATATGTGATGCTTTTGGTAAAAGAATCAAAGCGCATATGGATGTGTATGGAGCAGATAATGATAAGCGACTTACAGGTAAGCATGAAACACAGGCTTATGACAAATTCAGTTATGGTGTTTCGGATCGTGGTGCATCTATCCGTGTACCTGTTTCCACAGTGGATGATGGCTGGAAAGGCCGCCTGGAAGACAGACGTCCGGCATCCAATGGTGATCCATACAAAGTAGCTGCAGTGATTATTAAAACTGTGAAGTCTGCTGATGTATAGGTATTAATTTACCCTGTTTTGCAAGAGCCCCGCACTCAACAGAATGCGGGGCTTTTCTATATAAAGCATTCAATTGACTATGCAGATTTTAAGTAGGGAATACCTGTTCGAACTGCTATTTTGAGAGATATTCTCACACAAAAATGTTGCCATGAGAAAAGAAGAGATCATTACGGAGCTAAAAAAGAGCGATCAAAATTTTGTAACTATAGCGATTGCAGATATCGATGGCGTTCTGCGGGGTAAAACCATATCCAGGAAAAAGTTTTTGAAATCGCTGGAAAACCACATCGGTTTTTGTGATGTTATTTTTGGCTGGGATACAGAAGACAAATCATACGAAGAGACATCAGCTACCGGCTGGCACACCGGCTATCCCGATGGGGAAATATCTCTGGATCTCAAGACCTTTAGAAAATGCTCCTGGAATAATGATTTGCCAATTGTTCTGGCCGATTTTTCTCCATCAGAAAAGATTTCAGGGATCTGTCCGCGAACATTGCTCAAAAAGATTTCGGAAAAAGCAAAGGAGATGGGGTTTTCAGCTACTTACTCCTGTGAATTTGAATGGTATAATTTTCAGGAGACGCCTCAATCTTTGGCTGAGAAAAAGGGAATAGATCCCACACCGATGACGCCCGGCATGTTTGGTTACTCCGTTCTGAGAGCATCTCAAAAAGGGGAGTTTTATAATGATCTGCTGACTCATTTGCCCGATTTTGGAATTCCGCTTGAGGTCCTTCACCTTGAGACGGGTGATGGCGTTTATGAAGCAGCCATCGAACATGCCGATGTTCTTGAGGCTGCAGACAGGAGCGTTCTTTTCAAAACGGCTGTTAAAGAGATTGCAAGCCGGCATCAAATCACAGCGAGTTTTATGGCAAAATGGAATGTCGCCCTTCCCGGCAGCAGCGGGCATATCCATCAGAGTTTGTGGGATCTTGACCGAAACCGAAATCTCTTTTTTGATCCATCAGAAGAGAATAAAATGAGCCGGCTGATGAGACAGTTCATTGCAGGCCAGCTTACCTGCCTGCCCGCAATTCTCCCTATGTATGCACCAACGGTAAACAGTTATAAACGGCTGGTTGAAGGATCATGGGCTCCAACATCGGTCAGCTGGGGCATGGATAATCGCACAACTGCACTGCGGGTAATTAATGTGGATGAGGATTCAATGCGGCTGGAAACGCGCGTTCCCGGTGCCGATGCCAATCCGTATCTCTCCATGGCAGCTTCACTGGCATCGGGACTGTTTGGTATTGAGAATGAACTGGCCCTCGATCTGCCTGTTACGCGCGGCAGCGATTATAAGAGAGGAAATAAACATCCGCTGCCTAAAAACCTGCATGAAGCAACTGAGCGAATGAAAACGTCAGAATTTCCATCAGCGCTTTTTGGTGACTCTTTCACAGATCACTTTATAAAAACCCGTGAATGGGAATGGAAGGAATTTAACGGGAGCGTTACCGATTGGGAAATGAAACGATATTTTGAAATTATTTAGTGAAGCATGACACACATTGATTTTTTGGGAATTGTTCGCGAAGCCGTTGAGAATTTCGACAGCAGCAAGAAAATTATCAGCATTACAGATATCAGTGCGCAGGTATCAACCAATCATGTGTACAGAATTCGTCTGCAGGATCACAATATTATCATCGCGAAACTCTCTTACTTTGGTAAATTCGAGCATTTTGTGGAAGATCATACCATCATCAACTCCCTCTCAAATAATCTGCCTGCTCCGTACGAAAATGTGCTTGCAAGATCGCTTTATAAAGGCAATTCACTGTTCATTCATCGCCATAAAACCAAACTGGTGGATATCTGGATTGTATTTTACCGGCCGATGAGAACTAAAAAGAAACTCCCAAAAAAGCTGGATGAACCACAGCTAATTAAACTTGCAGGCACATTCGCAAAGTTTCATAAAGCGTGCCATAGCGTGAAAAATACTCTGCCTGAATCATCCAAAACGCAGCAGGTTGACGTAAAGCTTCTACTCGAAAGTCTCGAAACCAAAGAGGGCAAATACGAGCACCGCATGCATCTTGACCTGATCAAAGAGCAGTGCAATCTGTTTTTGGAGAATACCGAAAAACTGGGAGCTGATAAACTGGATTCGATTCCAGTATTTGTGGACTGGAACATTGGCAATTTCTCCGTTACACCCGGCCTTGAACTGTACGCTCGCTGGGATTATGACTGGTTCAGAATGAGCAGCCGGATGATGGATTTCTATTTCTTCAGCCGTATTGTTTCGAAGGTGGGTGATCAGACTATTTTCAGTTATGAGATTGACCGGCTGATGGAGGAGAGGTTTATCATTTTCCTGAAGGCATATCATCAAATCTTTCCGTTTACTGAAACTGAAATACGTTTTCTCAAAGAGACCTATCGTTTCTTTTTGTTGAATTATGTGGTGAAATACGGACGCTATTTTTTTCACGAACTTTTTGCCACCAGGCTGCAGCAAGAAGCCTACGATGAGCATTTCCCCGGCATAGACAAGAAATTCGATGCCGATAAATTATTAAAAGCCTTAGAACTATAGGTACGTTATGGATAGTGTTTCATTTCTTTCGGTAGTTAAAGATTACAAAGCGGTTTTTATCGATTCGTATGGTGTGCTGAAAAACCATAAAGGGTTGATTGAGGGTGTGCAAAACTCCATCGATTTTATCCGCAAAGAGGAGATTGCACTCAGGGTACTCACAAATGATGCGTCCCGAAGCCAGGAGCAGCAGGCCAGAGAGTTTGAAAAGCTGGGGCTTCGCGGCATTCAGGAGGAAGAGATTATCACATC
>JAFIES010000014.1 GCA_020832415.1 Balneolaceae bacterium
AGTGTTGGATAAAGCTATTTACACACTGTACTGACCGGGGTGGTCAACCATGAAGAAAGGTTTTGAACAGAGCACTTTCTCCGATTCAAAAACTATTTTAAATACAAAAACTAAACCAAAAGTTAAAAACGTGTTAGAACTAAAAAATTTACATGCAGAAGTAGAGGGTGAGGGAATTGAAATCCTGAAAGGAGTAAACCTCAAAGTTAATAAAGGTGAAATTCATGCCATCATGGGCCCAAACGGGAGTGGCAAGAGTACCCTCGCTAAAGTAATTGCGGGACACCCAGAGTATGAAGTTACCGGAGGAGATATCATTTATAAAGGTGAGAGTATCCTTGAAATGGATCCTGATGAGCGTGCACATGCCGGTGTTTTTCTGGCATTTCAGTATCCGGTAGAAGTTCCGGGTGTTACCAACACCACTCTTCTTCGCGAATCGTACAACACAATTGCTGCATCTCGTGGCCGTGAAGAACTCGATCCTCTTGAGTTTGATGATTATATCCGTGAAAAACTCGATCTGGTTGAGATGAATCCCGATTTTCTTGAGAGAAGTGTAAATACCGGATTCTCAGGCGGAGAGAAGAAGAGAAATGAAATTTTCCAGATGGCAGTACTTCAGCCAACTCTCTCTCTGCTCGATGAAACCGACTCAGGTCTCGATATTGATGCACTCAGAATTGTTTCTGAAGGAATCAATAAGCTCCACGGAGAAGAGGATGCTGTTGTGTTGATCACTCACTACCAGCGCCTGCTCAATTATATTGTACCGGATCATGTACATGTTATGCTTGGTGGAAAGATTGTGAAATCAGGCGGCAAAGAGCTCGCATTTGAACTTGAAGAGAAAGGGTATGACTGGCTCGAATCCCTTGCAAAAGTAAACGGAGAAGCGAAGTAATGGCAAACCTCACAAAGGCAGAACCATCCATTTTGCATAACCTTGCAAAACATGCACCTGAAAATCCTTCATCCTGGAGTGAAATTCGGGGAAAGAATCTGAAAGCACTGAATGCCACGGCATTTCCTCACAAGAAAATCGAGGAGTGGAGATTTACCGATCTCAGACCGGTTAGCAGAACAGAGTTTGCACCGCTTAGTGATGCGGGTGCACTTCCTGCAGTGGATATCGAGAAGTATTTTATTCCGGAATCAGACAGGAGCAGACTGGTTTTCATCAATGGAAGTTTTCATGAAAAATACTCATCCATTGGCGGACTCGGTAAAGGAGTAACCGTTGGAAATCTGAATGCATTTTCAAAAAACGACTCTGTTGCTCAATATTTTGATAGGCTTGTGAATTACGAAGATGATGTTTTCACACAGTTCAACGGACTGATGTTTGAAGACGGCGCATTTATTCATCTCGAAAAAGGTGCCAAAGCGGAAGCGCCTATTCAGATTTTGAATCTGTATACAGACGCAGCCAAGCCATTTGTGGCGACACCGCGTATGCTCGTGATTGCCGAGGAAGAGTCTGATGTGACGATTATTGAAGATCATATAGGCCTTTCGGAAAATGAGTACCTCACCATCCCGGTTTGCGAGGTGAAAGTGAAAAAAGGTGCCCATATTCATCATGTGCGGATTCAGCGCGACAGCATCAATGCACTGCACATTTCGAGGCCTATAGCCTATGTAGAAAAAAATTCAGAATACCACTCCTACACCATTACACTTGGTGCCAAACTTTCAAGAAATGAGCCGAGAGTGGTTCAGGAAGATGAAGAGGTGGACTTTACCCTGGATGGACTCGTACTTATTGATGGCGATCAGGTTGCAGATACGCACTCTGTAATGGATCACCGGTTTTCACATGCTCACAGCCATCAGTTACATAAGGTGGTAGTGAACGGTAACGCTCACAGCATTTTTAACGGAAAGATTTTTGTTCGCAGAGATGCTCAGAAAATCGACTCATTCCAGGAGAACAGAAATTTACTCCTTTCGGATGACGGACTGGTTAACACCAAACCACAGCTCGAAATTTTTGCTGATGATGTACTTTGTTCGCACGGTGCTACCATTGGGCAGCTGGATCCCGAAGAGGTATTCTACCTGCAGAGTCGTGGTATGACAGAGGAGAAAGCGAAAGAGGTATTAACCTATGCTTTTGCTCTCGAAACCATTGAAAATGTGAAAGTTGATTCGGTTCACAAGCTTCTCATTGAAGAGGTGTACCGATATACAAAAGCCAATACCGAATCGAAGGTAACAGCTTAAAATAACGCAGATAATTGTATATGAGAGTCCTCGCAATAAGTGAGGACTCTGTTTAAAAAACTATGGAACAGGCAGCAGTAAACATATCAAAAGCAGGTTTTGATGAGATCAGGAAAGATTTTCCTGTGCTCAGTCAGCAAGTAAACGGGCACCCGCTGGTTTATCTCGATAATGCTGCATCCAGCCAAATGCCTGTTCAGGTTGCAGACCGTATCGACAGGTACCATCGTTTTGAACACTCGAATGTTCACCGGGGTATACATACACTCAGCCAAAAAGCTACCGATTATTATGAAGCTGCCAGAAAGAAAATTCAGGTTTTCATAAATGCGGCAGATGAACATGAAATCATCTATACAACGGGTACTACCGATTCCATAAATCTTGTGGCAAATTCATACGGCCTGACCAACTTTTCGGAGGGAGATGAGGTTATTCTTACCGAAATGGAACATCATGCCAATATTGTGCCCTGGCAGATGGCAGCCCAAAAAACCGGGGCCATTATTAAAGTGATTCCTGTTACCGATTCAGGCGAGCTGGATATTGAAGCGTATAAAAAGCTTTTGAGCCCCAGAACGAAGATGGTATCTGTGATACACATTTCAAATGCCCTGGGAACAGTGAATCCGGTTAAAGAGATTGTTGACCTGGCCCACGAAGCCGGCGCGGTTACGCTTATTGACGGTGCTCAATCCATCCCGCATCAAAACATTGATATACAGGATATAGATACCGATTTCTACGTGTTTTCTGCGCATAAAATGTGCGGCCCAACAGGTTTTGGAATTCTGTATGGCAAGAAGCATCTGCTTGATGCAATGCCACCATACCGTGGCGGCGGGGATATGATTGACAAAGTTACCTTTGAAGAGACTACTTACAACGAGGTTCCATTCAGATTTGAAGCCGGTACGCCACCAATTGCGGCATCTATCGGGCTTAGTGAAGCTATAGACTATCTTTCTGCAATTGGAATGGATGCTATTGAAGCACGTGAGAGTGAGCTTGTAGAATACGCAGAAGCTGAACTCAGAAAAATTGATGGATTGAGATTCATCGGTGAGGCAGAAAATCGTGCTTCGGTACTGTCTTTTGTGTTCGACCATATCCATGCGTCAGACCTGGGAACCATTTTAGACAAACAGGGAATTGCGGTACGAACCGGTCATCACTGTGCGCAGCCAATCATGCGCAGGTTTAATGTGCCGGCAACAACAAGGGCATCCCTCGCGTTTTATAACAACCGTGACGACATCGACAGATTGATTGAAGGAATTAACTACACTAAATCGTTTTTTGAATAAGAATATCAATTGAACCCACACCATTATGCCAAAAATTAAAGAAATAGAACGTACTCCAAACCCCGATGCGATGAGGTTTGTACTCGCGGAACCATTAACAAATGGAGTTACCAGGTCATTTGAGAATATTGGTGAAGCCGATCATGACGAGCTTGCAAAAGCGCTCTTCAGCATCGAGAATGTTATCAACGTTTATTACGTGGATAAATACCTCACTGTAACTCAGGATGGCAAAGCGGTTTGGTCTGAATTGCTGAGAAAACTTGCACCGCCAATCAGGCAGGCAGTGCCACAGCTCGATATTGAAGAGGACTCAGAAGTGCATGCTTCAAAAGAGGTCCAGGAAACCGATGATCCGCGCTTGATACAGATCAACCAGATGCTGGATGAGCAGGTTAGGCCGTACCTGCTGGCCGATGGCGGCGGGTTGAAGATCGTTGGCCTCGATGGCAACCGATTGAAGGTTCACTATCAGGGTGCTTGCGGAACATGCCCAACAGCCTCATCCGGTACTCTCTATGCTATTGAGAGTATGGTTAAGAGAATTGATCCTGAAATCCAGGTGATATCCGTATAGAATTTTGAGAAACTGACAGAGGAGTATAGAAATGTCGTTAGCCATTAGTGAAAGAGCCGCTCAGCGGATACATGAAATCAGAACGGAACAGAATATTCCACAGGAAACACCGCTGCGGGTGGCTGTTGTAAGCGGTGGATGTTCCGGGCTTACCTATAATCTCGATTTTGACTCTGAACAAAAGATTGAGGAGAGTGACAAATTCTTTGAAGATCACGGGGTGAAAGTTGTGGTAGATATGAGGAGTTTTCTCTATCTGGCCGGAACCAAACTCGATTTTACGGATGGATTAACCGGAAAAGGTTTCCATTTTAATAATCCAAATGCTGCCAGAAGCTGTTCTTGCGGGGAATCGTTTTCTTTATGATAGAGTATCGTCAGTTTGTTCATTTTTATACCGAACTCATGTTAAATAGTCACTATTTGATACTCAATACTCAACAACAATGTCTGAAATAGTAAACAAAGTAAAGCAATCCAAACTCGAAACTGTTGATCTCGAGAAAGTTGTACAGGGAGTAATCGTTGCAGAGCTGGACTTGAAAGATTTTCTTTTTCATGGATTGATCTTAAAAGAGGCAGAATTCAGAGAGAAAATGGACGCTCATAACTGGGAGCAATACCGGGGCGCCTTTCTTGCCGTCTATTGTTCTACAGATGCAATTCTGCCAAAATGGGCCTATATGCTGGTTGTGCAACATGCTGAAAGGTTTGCTGAAAATGTCTTTTTTGGGAATAAGAGTCAGGCGTACAGCCAGATTTTCAAATTAAAGCTCGATGAAAAAGACTGGACAGAGTACCGGGATCGGTTTGTACTTTTGAAAGGGTGCAGTAAAATGGATGTGCCCGCCGATGTTTATATGTACGCTACAAAAAAACTGCTTCCACACGTTAAAAAGCTTATGTATGGTGAAGCTTGTTCGAACGTGCCCGTCTACAGAAAATCACGATCGTAAAGGCTAAACACCAATGCAATTCTAAATAATCAGGCCAATATGAAACATGCTTTTGTAACCGGCGCTTCAAGGGGAATTGGTTTTGAAATAGCCGGTTTGCTTCTGCAGAAAGAATTCAGGGTAACCGGTACAGCAAGGAAATCAACGTTTGATGATTCACTGAAAAACCATCCAAATTTTACAGGTGTAAGAGTGGATTTGTCAAGTGAGAAAGATCTTCAAACCATTATAAAACCTGTAATTGCGAATGAATGTCCCGATATTTTGATCAATAATGCGGGAATATTCAGAGAGGCAGATTTCTCAGTGGATGATGAGAGCTGGCTGAATGTTTGGGATGAAACGATGCTGGTAAATCTCAGGGCATCATCGCTGATAAGCAAATGGTTTATCAACAGGCATCTTGAGAGGAAGAGTAAAGGAATTATCATTAATATTACTTCGCGAGCTGCTTACAGAGGCGACACACAGGAGTACGCTGCCTATGCTGCTTCAAAAGGGGGGATGGTTGCATTCACGAAAAGTATTGCGCGAGATTTCAGCAGAAAGGGAATTGTAGCTTATTCCATTGCACCGGGTTTTGTAGAGACCGATATGGCAAAAGAGTCTATTTCCGTGTATGGGGAAGAGTATCTCACGAAAGATTCCGCTTTTGATGTAATGACACAACCTGATGAGGTTGCCAGGCTGGCCCTGTTTTTAGCTGAAGGGAATGTGAAGCATATGAGCGGCTCCACATTTCATATCAATGGTGGCTCGTATATGATCTAACCCGCTCAGCTGACTGCCGGCGTTATTTCATCCATCATTTCGATCTCTATTTCATCATCGCCATCTTTTACTTTCCTAAGAGCGTATCGGGATGCAAAAAATGAAATCAGGATGGTTACGATAGTTCCAAAAAGAGTTACTGCCAGATTTACCCTGATTACATTCTGCTGCAAATCATAAATTGGCATCATTACGATCGGGCTGAAAGATGATTCTGAGTAGCGAACCGGTATCAGCTCGGAGTTCATTATAACCTGTGCAAACTGAACAGGTAGCGCCAGCCTTTCCTCAACAACCTCTCCGTCTGATGTATTAAATTGAATGACCACATAACCATTGGTCTGCGCCGCAATTTGTTTCACGTCAAAGTCGGTAACGGTTGCTACATAACTATCGCCCTGGTTATAGGTAGATTGTATACCAAAATAGGTTAGAGCCTGGTATCCAAACTGGCCAAAAAAGTAGATTGGAAGCAGCCAGATAAAAAATATGAAGTAGTATTTGTTCATTGCTGTAAGCGTGTAAAGAATTTCTTAAAGATATTGTTTTTGTTATTGAATAACCTGTTTCATCTGCGAGATTAGGGCAGGATCGTAAATTAATCGCTGCATAAAATCCTGATGCATGTGCCCTCCCGATGCGTGAAACCAAAATCCTATTGGAAGCCGGTCAAGAAACAGTGCCTGCACGGTTGTATCTCCGGTGTAGGAGGAGGTGCCAAAATCGATGCCATTCATCAAACCCATTCGGTTATCATAGATAGCACCGTAATCCTGAAAATCCCTCTCTATACCGGATTGCTGTTCCATAGGCCATCGCATATAATCCATCAGAGTTTCACTCACATTCTCATTGATCAGTTCATGACTGATCAGCCGGTTCAGCATGGTGGTAATCTCTTCAGCTGTGGCTTTTGGGAACAGAATCATGGCATTTCTCTCCTCCATAAATGTGTTGCCAAGGCGGTTTCTGTTCATGTAGCCGAGAATCTCTTCCCGTCGCTCAGAATCTTCAGCAAAAGCTCTCGATTGTTTGGTAACATGCTCTCTCCACTCAGTTTCCGGTGCGTTTGTCCACCGCGAAATTAAATCGGGTACAGATTCATTCTGAAATTCCGGTGAAATTGACAGATAGAGCCCGGAGTATGGCAGTGGCATCTCAGTAAGTTCAAGCTGTAGTTCAGTCTTGAGAGAATACCAGATTTCCGGGCTGATTTTCCACCACAGATAATCGGCAAGTGCAAGGTCGTTACTCTCAGCCAGTAGCAGGAGAGCATTGTGCAAAGTAATATGATCGTCCGTAATCCAGCTCCGGTTTGTGCCCGTTCGGTAACTTCCGCGATGTACAGATGCATCTACATCAGGAAGCTGATATCGGCTTACATCACTCCAGCGAATCGTAGTTTCGGGAGAAAAATCACCGCGGTCAATTAGCAGTGAGTATGCCGCAAGAATAAAGATATTAGCAGTGGTACCCATCACCCGCAGTTCATTTGGGTTGTAATGGATAGATGAATCGGGATGATCCACAACAATGCTCACAACGGATGTATACTGCGGATTTTCACCCATAAACTCAGAGAGTCCGCGCAGGGAACTGGTTTTGATGATCCACTCATTGCCTTCGGAAAGAGCGTCCCTGTTTTCAATGAAAATGGAAAACGATTTCCAATTCCAGCCAATTACAAAACCAAATATCACAATAGCTGTTACCAAAAAAACCGAAAAAAACTTGAGAATTCTCATAAGGTATTAATCTGAAAAAAAGTGGTTGAATTGCAGCAATCGATAATAAAATTCACGATTGTCGCGCATGTATACAAACGTGTGGTATTCCTGGCGTGTATTGGTAAAGAGATCATCAAAAAAGAGGTCATCAACGCGCCCATCCTCCATCAAAACATATTTGTATCTGTAAACGCCTTCTTTGAGGATAACGTTGGTTCCCCAGCGGCTTGTCTCATTATCAAATGTAAGTCTGTTCGCTGATTGAATAGACCAGTTATTAAAATCACCGGTCAGGTAAATTTCTGCATCCATCTCAGGAGAAATTCCGGGCTCAAATGAAAAGTGTACATCTGCATACTGCGCGTTCAGGCTGCTGTTTGGCCTGCCAAAACCACCGGAACCAACCAGTCGGCCTGATGCTGAAAATCCGCTTATATCATCAAACAGAATTACTTTCGGGGGATTTTCGGCAGGGAAATATTCCAGAACTTGCGGGTTGCTTTGGGTAAAGTTATTCAGGTTCAGTTCAAGAAATTCATAATCACCGATAAATGGCCGGTTTCTGTCCATTTCATAATGAACCTCGGCGGGGCTAGAGAAATCAACTTCTGTGGCTTCAGCGGCCCGCCCCCAAAAACGATTTTGAACAAAATAAAACTCCAGATCGAACTGAGGCTGATCAACAAAGTCGGGCAGGCGAAAACGGCTTACGGGCCTGTGCGAACTTCTGAGATTTTGCCGGGGTGTGATGAGCTGTTCAACAGATGAGGTTATATTACCTTCGTTTTCCGTTACAAAGAAAGGGAGAGCCATTACCAGGTAACCGTTGTCGGCATCTTCAATCCGAAGCATATAATTCCCGCTTTTCAGGATACGAAGATCATCATTCGGGAAATCAAACCGGTATTGCCGGTACTGTGGCTGCCTCACAGATGAAATTCTGCCGCCATCCATGTAGACGGTAAAAAGCCCGTCGATGTACGAATCACGGCCGATGGCAGAGCGTGTCCAGTCGGGATTATGGTGAGAAACATATACACGAAATTGTCGCGAATCAAACTGAAGCAACTCAAACTGCAGGTTTAATCGTTGATTGGTGTTTAGCTCGATGATGGGGGGACTATTCACATTTCCTGCCCTGTGGAACTGGATTGATCGGATAAGGTTATCGGTAACAATCTGTCCGGGCACATTAAAAAGATTTTCAACGGATTGTACTCTTGGCAAGGGTTCCCTGTCATTTCCGGCCGATTCAAAGAGGGTGCAGGAATTGAGAGCGAAAAGAGCGGCGATTAAGAACAGAAATAGAGCCTTAATATGAGACAATGAATCAGAGATAGTATTGCCCTTCAAAAACAAAATCTGCAGGGCCCTCCAGTTTAATGTTATTGTACATTTTTGTCTCTTCTTCAAACGAAAAATGAACCGTTAGAGTGCCCCCCTTTACCTTTATTTTGTAAACGAACCCTCCGCCGGCAGCCTGCTGAAGATGATGCCAGCCCAGGGCAGAGGCAATGGCACCGGTACCGCATGCCAATGTGAGATCTTCAACTCCTCGCTCGTACGTTTGTAAACAGAGACTGGTTTTATCCACACCGGCTACAAAATTTACATTGGTGCCTTTCGGGTTGAATTTTGGATGATTTCTCAAAAAACGCCCTCGCTGAACAAGGTCCTGCTCATCATCCAGCAGATGAGTTTGGGTTGGGCAAACAATGTGTTCTGTATTTGTGTAGATGTTCAGGATAGCTTCGTTTGCCACAGATTGTTCGATAACAGAAGTTTCCAAAGGAAAATGGATAACTACTGAGTTCTTTTTTACTACTGCCCGGTACACATTATCGTGCACGCGAAAGGTGAATTTTTTCGGAGAGCCGAGTGTAGCCGCAAATGCAGCAAAACAACGTGCGCCATTTCCGCACATTCCGGCATCACTTCCATCGGGATTTTTGTAGAGCATCACCAGATCGGCCTCTTTTGTTTCATCAAACTGCAGGGCAATGATGCCGTCTGACCCAATTCCGAATTTCCGATTGCACAGAGAAGGCGCAAGGTTCGAAAGCTCAGATTCTGTCATCTTCACTCCGCGGTTGTCAAACAGGATAAAATCGTTGCCGGCACCCTGCATTTTGGTGAATATAAGTGTTGACCTCTCCATCAGTTTAACCCCTCATTAAATGCAGGTAGATGCTGCCACGGTTTATCTGAAGGTATAACCGGGTCTGCACCACGCATAAGATTTGTGAACCGTGTAGAGAGAGCAGTAAAAATGTATTTAAACTGAACATTTTGATAAAGAAGCCTTTTGAGATCCTGCAGGTTTTCGATCATTCCGATCACATCTGCCTTCTCCATAGAGTTGCAAAATTTTTGAATCACCCCGGCCTGATCTACGTTAGTAACAAGTTCGATGTTTGAGGTTTCCCTGAAGATGAGGATATCCCTTAGAAACTGCTCCAGCGTATTGCAGAGAGCGATCTGATTCTCACGGTTCAGGCTGCTGTTCCAGTCTTTTATCAGGGCCAGTACAAGTGCTGCATCCTGAGTGTAGGAATAGCGTAAAAACTCAACGATTTCACCACGGGTTTTTTGCAGGGTCTCCACATCAAAAAAGCGGGCAAGTGAGTAGTTTCCGCCGGACATTCGCGCCAGAAATTTAGCATCATCCTCACTTTTTCCATCAAACCGCATCAATCCCCCGGCAACATCATCATAGGATAGTTGCTGCAGTCGAATTTGCTGACAACGGGAGATAATTGTAGGCAGAAGCTGTTCTGTTTTGGATGCCGTGAGAATAAACATCACATTGGGTGATGGCTCTTCAAGCAGCTTCAGGAATGCATTGGCCGACTCTTTCCTCATCGTATCAATTCCGGTGATAATTACCACCGTTTTTTTGCCCTCGTTCGGTTTATACACCGTTCGCGGACGAATTTCTGAGTGGTAGTATTCGATAGAGTAGAACGCCTGCAGGTTTTTTGTGGAGTCGGGGTTGTTTAAAGCCGGTCTCAGTGAGAAATCGGTGATTTCATAGGGATCTTCAGCCAGCAGTTCAAGCCGCTGCTTTATCTCATCACTCGAAACAGTTCTTGGATGCGGAATAAACAGGTGGACATCAGGATGCGTGTACCAGCTCGATTTTTTTGTAGCGGACTGACCTTTGAAATCTGTGATGTTATCGATGCCATTGATATACTCCGCAAGTGCCAGAGCAAAGGCGGTTTTTCCGGAACCTTCCGGCCCTGTGAGAAGATAAGCATGCGAGAGCCTGTCTGATTGCAGCACCCGTTCGATCTGTTCTCTTGCCTTGGCCTGGCCAACCAGCCTGCGATCTCCGAACGTTATATTATTTGATGATGCCATAATGGTTTAATCTTCCCAGATAAAATCGAACAGTAAAATACCGGTTGTGATGGTAACCCCGCAAAAGCCAACAAGTGCTACAAGATCGTTAATTGAGGAGCCGTCTGGCCCGGAAATGAGTGCCGAATTGGTAACCCGCGTTAATATAAGCAGAAGAGGCACTACAAGTGGAATGCAAAGCACAGAAAAAAGAGCACCTTTACGGTCGGCCTGGGCAATCATGGCAGAGGTAAGTGTGGTAATGGCTGCAAGGCCGGCAGCACCAAAAAAGAGTGCGCTTAAAAAATAGGGGAAACTGATGATGCTCATATCCATCATCAGCATATAGAAAAAGAAGGTGAAGAGATGCAGTGCCAGCAGAAAGAAGAAGTTGTAAATAAGTTTACCCAGAAACACATCCGATGCAGCTGCATGAAGCTGCAGAAGAGCCCACGTTTTTCGCTCAGCTTCCTGCACGAACGAGCGCATCATGCCCGACATAGCTGCAAACAGAATAATGATCCAGATCAGGCCGCTTTTTGGTGTTGGGTCCATCTGATGAGCCCGCAGCGTAAACAGAATAAGCAGAAGGGATGAACCTGTGAATGCAAGAAGGGTATTCAGCGCATACTTTGTACGCAGTTCTTGCATTACTTCTTTCTTAAAAATGGCAACGGACGATCGGATCATTTGCTCAATAATATAGGGGCAGTAAAAGTACTGAAAATGAAGGCGGTAAGAAACCGGGAGTTTCTTTCGACTGCCAATCAAATAAAGAAATATTCACCATTAAAAGCGTTTTTGATTGTTTTGATTCTTACATTCAGGCGATTAAAGTCTCCTGAATCGGGTTTTATAAAAATCATTCTGTTTGAGCTGCTAAAAGGCGGTTTTACTTAACATTCACTCAATTTCAGGTTATATTAGTACTTATTCAAAAACGAGATTATTTCTATTTATGAACCTCTATTCGCTGCTTGATAATACCACCATTCTTTCCAATGTAGATGTGTCTGATAAAGATGAGCTGTTAAATTTGATGATAGACACTTTGAAAGAGAAAGTTGAAGATGACCAGCTCGATGAAATTCGAAAGTCGGTCTTTGAGAGAGAAAAAATTATGTCGACAGGAGTGGGGAAAAGCCTCGCCATTCCTCACGGGAAAGTCTCTTTCATTGAAGAGAATCTCGCGAGCTTTGCCATACTAAATGAGCCGATAGATTTTGATTCAATTGATGAGAAGCCCGTAAAGATGGCTTTTCTGCTGGTTGGCCCTGAGAAGAAAAACAGTGTACACATCAAACTTCTTAGCCGTATTTCGCGGTTGATGAATAGTACATCATTTCGTGAATCGTTGATTGCCTGTACCACTTCAGAAGAGATTCACAATGTGTTTGAACAGGAAGAAGTAAAATATTTTGGTAACTAAAGGTTTGCCATGAAACAGAACCGTGCCGTTCTGATTGCCATTGTACTATTTGGCTCATTCCTTTTCAGCCACGGCACAACCTATGCCCAATTCTCTTCAAATCTTTCCTCCATAATTGACAACAGCCGAGCATCCAATGCTGTATGGTCGGTACAGGTGAGGGATAGTTCAGGTGTTCTGCTGGAAGACCTGAACGGGAGCTACCTGATGCGTCCCGCCTCCAACTTTAAACTGGTTTCTTCAGGCGTTTTTCTGGAGAAACTTGGGCCTGATTATCGTTTCGAGACAACTTTGTATGGAAGAGGTAAGCAGATTGAGAACAGCTGGGTGGGCGATTTGATTATTAAAGGATCGGGAGATCCAACCATAAACGGACTATTTACCCGGGGGAATGCCCTGTTTCTATTTGAAAAGTGGGTGCAAGTACTGCAGGAGAGAGGAATCAGGCAGATTGATGGAAATTTGATTGGTTTTGACGGAGTGTTTGATGACGTTCCATACCCCAAAGGGTGGGAGTGGGATGATCTATCCTACTATTACGCCCCGGAAATCAGCGCACTCTCATTCAACTCAAATGTAGTTGATCTTGAAGTTACTGCCAATGGACGTGTAGGTACGGTACCCGAGATTCAATGGTTTCCGTTCAATACACCATACGTAGAGTTTATCAACGAACAGCAGATTACAGCACCGGGTACACGGTTTAATGAATCATACAGACGGGAGCTTGGCACTAACATAATCCTGCTGAGAAGCACACTCCCTCAGGGTTATTACGAAACGGAACCGCTCACTGTAACGGCTCCCACCCATTATTTCCTGGACACCATGTTCAGATATTTTAATCGGCGGGGTATAGATGTTACGGGGCACATTTTTTCCGATAATGATTTTTATCGCTGGAGTGATGACGGCCTGGAGATTTTGGATATACACCGATCAGAACCACTGCACAGAATGGTGAATGAGCTAAACAAAGAGAGCAACAATTTTATAGCTGAAATGCTTCTCAAAAAGGTAGGGGCTGAAGAGTATGGCGTACAGGGAACCACCGATCTCGGGCTGCAGGTTCTGAAATATTACATGGCAGAGATGGGGTTTGATACAACAAATGTAAGCCTTCGGGATGCCTCCGGAATGGCACCGGCCACACTTTTGATGACGGACGATCTGAACCGCTTCCTCATTTCTGTTCGGGATAAAGAGTATTACCCCTACTTCTATAACTCACTGGCCCGGAGCGGGGTAAGCGGTACACTGGGCCATCGGTTCAGAAACAGTTCCGTACGCGACAACTTTAAAGGGAAAACCGGCTTTGTATCGGGAGTTCGTGCACTATCCGGTTATCTTGATACCGATTCCGGAAATCAGCTTGCGGTTACGATTATCACAAATAACTATACGGTTCAAACCTCCCACGTCGATTTTATTCATCAGCGAATTCTTGAGTATCTTCAATCAAGATATTGATACCCCATGAGCAAAAAGCCAACCATACTCATAACAGACGACGAAAAAAGCATTCGCAATGCTTTACGCGAAATTCTTGAATTTGAGAACTACAATGTTCTTGAAGCCGAAAACGGTGAACAGGCACTTGGCACAATTTCATCAGAGCACATAGACCTTGTGATGCTCGACATCAAGATGAAGGGGATGGATGGGATGGAGGTACTTGAAAAAATTAAAGAGATTCGAAAAGAACTTCCCGTAATTATGATATCGGGGCATGGCACCATAAAAATAGCGGTTGAAGCCACGAAATCGGGTGCATTTGATTTTCTTGAAAAACCACCGGATTTAAACCGGCTTCTTATCAGCATTCGAAATGCTCTGAACAGCAGCGAGCTGATCCGCGAAAACAGGCAGATTCGTTCACAGCTGCACGGGCAAACCGAGTTGATTGGAAACAGCCCTGCGATCGGCCAGATCAAAAAACTGATCGAAAAAGTTGCGCCAAGCAACAGCCGTGTGCTCATCACCGGTGAGAATGGAACCGGCAAAGAGCTTGTGGCACGTGCCATTCACAACAATAGTAACCGTGCATCAAAGAAGTTTGTGGATGTAAACTGCGCTGCAATTCCTGCAGAACTATTGGAAAGCGAACTGTTTGGCCATGAAAAAGGAGCGTTTACCGGGGCATCGAGCCGGAGGATTGGCAAATTTGAACAGGCCGACGGCGGCACGCTTTTCCTCGATGAGATTGGTGATATGACCCTTGAAGCCCAGGCAAAAGTGCTTCGCGCACTGCAGGAAGGGCAGATTGTACGCGTTGGCAGTAATGAGCGAATCAATGTAGATGTACGGGTGCTCTCTGCCACCAATAAAGATCTGATTGATGAGATAGAAGCCGATCAATTTCGGGAAGATCTGTTTCATCGGTTAAATGTAATACCGATTCACCTGCCGCCGCTGCGTGAACGAAGGGAAGATATTCCACTGCTGGCATCCTGGTTTTTAGGGCGGCTGGCAGATAAAGAGATTGTGTTTGCCGGCAAATCTTTTTCTGATGAGGCCCTCGAAGAGATGCAAAAACAGGAGTGGCCCGGAAATATCAGGGAGCTGCAAAACTCTGTTGAACGGCTTGCACTGCTTTCGCAGGAGGATAGTATCTCAAAGAGCGATGTTCAGAAGCAGATCATCAACCGTAAAAAAAATAAAGACCTGCTTGAAAACCTGATTGAAGAGACAGACTCATTTCATGAATACAAAGAGGAAGCCGAACGGATATTTCTGCTAAAGAAACTTGAAAAGTTCGACTGGAATGTCTCTGCTACTGCCGATGCGATTGATATTCAGCGAAGCCACATCTACAACAAAATGAAAAAATACGATATTGAGCGATAAACACGGTTTTTCACAATCTGCTGTTTATTTCAACCGTATTTGGGGTTACCTTTCCCCGCGTCAACAAAAACTCTTTTTTAATACAGTTTCATGTCAGCCAAATTAATCGACGGAAAAAAAGTAGCAGAAATTACCATGAACCTTCTCAAAGAGGATGTGGAGAACTGGGTGAAAGCCGGGTTTCGCCGTCCGTTTCTGAAAGTGGTTCAGGTGGGGAATGATCCCGCATCCACAACCTATATTGGTGCAAAAACGCGTGCCTGCAAGCGGGTTGGAATTGACACAGACACAGCCCATCTGCCCGATACAGTTTCCGCAAAAGAGCTGAAAGAAGCGATCCGCTCTTTTAATGAAGATAATACCGTTGATGGAATCCTGGTGCAGCTACCGCTCCCATCGCACCTCTCAGCACATGATGTTATTGAAAGCATTGATCACAAAAAAGATGTGGACGGATTCCATCCGATGAATGTTGGCCGGCTTACGGTTGACCAGCCTACGTTTAAATCGTGCACACCGGCCGGTATTTTTGAACTCTTTAACTACTACAGCATTCCCGTGAAGAGCAAGCATGCTGTTGTTGTGGGTGCAAGTAACATAGTGGGCTCTCCAATGGCTATTATGCTCTCGCGTGAAAATGCATCAGGGAAAGCTACCACAACCATTTGCCATAAATTCACGAAAGATCTTACCTCACACACCATTTCGGCTGATATTCTGGTGGTTGCCGCCGGACAGCCAAATCTCATTAAAGCAGAAATGATCAAGGAAGGTGCCATTGTAATTGATGTTGGTATCAATCGGGTGGCTGATGAAACCAGTGAAAAAGGGTATAAACTTGTTGGTGATTGCGATTTTGATGCGATCAGGGAGAAAGCGAGCTGGGTAACCCCTGTTCCCGGTGGTGTTGGCCCGATGACAGTGGCCATGCTGATGAAGAACACACTACTCGCCGCAAAGAAGTCGATCTATCCTCTGGATTGATGATCTCCGGTATTATTTAATTCAGCTTCTGTTCACAAAGTGCGTATTACCTTTTACACTTTCGTGGATGGCGGCTTTGGCTACGGTATCGGGTCCGTAGCAGTTATTGAGGCAGTCGGCAGCGCGATATAAGTGCTGTATGCGCTGCTCTTCAGTAAAAAATATTTCAAGCTGTTCGGTTTGCTGCATCTCAATGGTGTGCAGGCCAATCCCTCTGATTTTGATCCCCTTTCGCACAGCACTGTTTACGATTTCCATAGCGTTCGGCAGGCAGGCTGTCAGTACGTAGTCATCGAGGTTGGTAAATCCCGGTGTGGTGAAAGCAAAACTAACGCCCTCCCAGTGCGCTTCCTGGTAACGAATATGGCAGCTCCATCTCCGGGCTTTTCGTTTGTAGCCTCTCATCCGATAGCACACTTTTCGTACGGCTTTTACAATTTCGCCCCGCACAAGAGTGGGTTCATCCGTCCAGTCGGAGAATGTATGCATATAGCTTACCTCATCGGGGATGTGTACTTCGTTAGTAAGTACTTTCGCTCGGTCGCGGCCGGTTACAGTTTCCCAGAAAAGCTGTCCCTGCATCTCACCGAACAGCTTTTTGAAGGGGGCGGGACCTTGTTTGTGTGCATCGGCTATGGTCAGAAGGCCGTACCGTTTCAGATGTTCATATCGCCTGCGGCCAATACCCCACACTTCATCCATCGGCAGGGGGTAGATGTATTGTGCAGCGTCATCAGGGGTGAGGATGAGTGAGAGGCCCTTCGGTTTTTTGAGATCGGAAGCCAGTTTGGAGTAGGTTTTACTGGTAGCAATCCCCACTGAGCAGACCAGCCCGAGTTGCCTGAAGATGTCGTTTTTCATTTTATGGGCAAACGCTTCAAGCTGCCTGCGGGAGTTGCCAAGCAAAAATGTGATATCCATGAAATACTCATCCATCGAATATTTTTCCACGTCGGGCGAGTAGGTATCCAGAATCGATTTGAGCTGCCGGCTGAGGCCTTTATACTTGTCGTAATCGATCTGCATAAAAACCAGGTAAGGGCAAATTTGGGAGGCTTCGAATGCACTCATCGCTGTCTTAATACCCAGTGCCCGCGCTTCATAGCTCGCTGTGGCCACAATACCCCGCGCCACTCCATTCGGTTTTCGCCATCCGCCCATGGCCAGCGGCAACCCGTACAAATTGTAAGCACGCTGCTCTACCTGTGCGTAAAAGCAGTTCATGTCAAGATGGAGATAGAGCCGCTTTTTGCCCGATATATGCTGGTGTTCCTTCGCCACAGTGCTGTATAGCGTGATGCGGTGCACATCCTGTTCGAGATCGTACTGGTTGTAGAGTTCGGGATCCATATCTGAATGATAATAAACATTACACATATATTGTACATATTAATAATATCATTACGGGTGAGAAAATTCCTGAAGTTATAAATCACTGATATACAGAGTTGATGGAGCTACGTTAGTATGCTAAGTTTATGAACATATCAACCGGAAAAAAGCGTAAGAATAAAGCATGCAAATTATCATCAGAGCGGTATTAATTTATCTGATTGTACTCATTCAGGCAGAGTTTGGAGTGCAGAAAGATGAAACAGAATACACCTACACGCCGGTAATTGGCACCTGCAGTGATTGTGTAAATATTCATGGTATGGAATCCACTTCAACGGGAAATCCGCCACCCTTAACCGGCTGGGAGCTGCTTGAAAAAGATGGATCAATTGATATTGTACCCTGGCACGAAACTACGGGAAAACGGAAGATCGATCCGGTGGGGTTTTATCAAACCGAAAATAACCTTGTGCTTTTCTATAATTCGAGTCCGGCGGGAAATTATGATGACTGGGCCGGCCATCCTCACAGTACAAGCCAGGATGGCAGCCTGATTGCCACAACTGATATGCTGAACTGGGAAAATTACGGGGGAAATCCTGTGCTGAATGAACCGCAGTACAACTGGCAGGGGCGAAATCGCACCAATCCCTATGCGCTGGTTTGGCATCCGGAAGATGAGCTGTTTTACACGTTTTATGGTGACTTTGCTGAGGGCGGTGACAACGACAACTATCCCGGAAGGAGAGCGCTTGGTGTGGCCGCATCGAAAGACATGGTAAATTGGGAATATCTCACGAAAGATGAGCCGCTTTTTCACATCAATCACATGGCACAGTTTGCACCGGATCTGTTTGAAAATATAGCCAGGCCAACCCGAAACGGAAGAGTGTATGCATATGGAGCAATCTGGCATGAAGGGTACATCTACCTCGCAGTAGGCGGCAGTGCTGATGGAACGGATTATGCAATGATTGTGCGGTCTGAGAATGTTTTGGAAGGGTGGGAGCGTGTTGAGATAGAGGGGAGAGTACCCCGGCCGATGCCTGTGTATTACGATGGCAAATGGTACAGTATCTATAACATGCGGGCAGAAGGAAATCCCGACGGGCGAGCCATCGGTCTGGAAGTGGCGGATGAAATTACAGGCCCGTACGAGCAAAAAGGACAGCTGATCGACATTGAACACTGGACCAGTGCAGGCCACTCACGCCAGCTGTTTATGCATGATGGAACCTGGTATATCGCATTCCGCGTACAGGTAGATGATGAAAACAACCGAACGATGAGAATTGCCAGGGCGAAGTGAGTGGATTAAAGAACCCTTTCTTACTCCTCAAAACAAATCACATTTATGGGAAGAGATCATAAATATCTTTTCGATGAGCAACACGAACCATTTCAAAAAAATCATCTTTAAAATATAAACCGATTCTGTAATCGCCAACCCGCAGCCGGTATGCACTCTTTTCTCCTTTAATTGCTTTGAGGTTGGTTATTTTATCGAAAGATGGAGCAGATTCAATTTTCAGGATAGCTTTTTTAATTTTTTGGCGGGCCGATCTGTCTTTGATTTTAGATAAATCTTTCGTGAATGCTTTATGGAAGCGGACATTCATTTTGCGTCCAGTAAACTCATAACCTCTTCTCTGGTAGCATATTCATTACCTTCAATTTCTCTCATTAGCAATACTATACCAGCGTCTTCAATATCTTCTTTAGTAAGACTTCTATTTTCAATACCCATTTTATCCGCTATTTGCTGAATTAACCGGGTTTCCTTTCGGTTTTTTGTTTTTAAAATAATTGTATCCATCTATTTCTAACTGGTACTTAATGGTTTTGTTGTGAAATGAAATATACTTTAGCAGATTATTGTTTCAAAATATATGCTTACGTCTAAACGAGATTTGGACCTTAAACTCAATTATATTCACACAAATTTTGGAGTCGACCCATGAAAAAAAGACTAAAAAAACCACAGCCCATATAAAGTTATAGTAATAAATTGGGTATTCTAGCTCGAATTGCAAACAGTGAACTTTTTAAAGAAACAGCCCACCGTATTTACAATATCAGAGAGAATATTTGAATTCTCGAAATTGGTAGTGTTTTATGTAAGACTTTGAAAGCATCAGATACCACAACATAGGGCAGCACCCTATGAATGTAAAACGTACGAAAATGATCCCGAGGCAGAGGGTTTGATCAAAGCGAATGAACTGAATCGAGGTATGATTCATGGAATCAAACAAGGAGTTGGTTGATTCGGAGATTTCCTGAAATCATCGGAAGTGTTTTATCTCTCCGAATAGTCGATTCTCCAATGGTTTTATCTGTCTACATCAATTTTATAGGGACATCGATCAAGGGCTGAAAAAGAAAAGGTTATAAGCCGAATTATTTCAAAAAAATAAAATTTGTGTCAACATATTCCAGGACGGGACTGGATTAAATAAAAAAAAGCTCAAAGAGTTAACTTTGAGCTTTTTTGAAAGAGCGGGAAACGAGATTTGAACTCGCGACCCCCACCTTGGCAAGGTGGTGCTCTACCACTGAGCTATTCCCGCATATTTGTAGTAAATCACTATTTCAACCGTCTTGAACAACCATTTTTTTGATTTATTCAAGACTTAAAATATAAGAGCTTTAACCACTCCTTTTCAAGGCTATTTTTGAATTTTCTTCAAAACTTTTTCTGAGGTTATTCGCCTTCGAATGGTCTCATCATCCGGTATGGCAGGGCGGTCCCGGTAACGGTCAACAATACATATAAACCCAAGCGGCTCATTGTTATCTGCATGGAATTGGTGGATGGTTTCCGGTGCTATAAAAACTACATCATGGTTGTTTAGTTCATGGAGATCATTTTCGAGAACCAGGGTACCCGATCCCCGGATAATCACCACGCTATGCGGATGGCGGTGCAACTCGAGTGAAGAGTAACCGCCGGGCTGAATTTCGAAATATCGGGTTTCGGAGTTTAACGCGGAGATATCATCAGCAAGAAGTGTGTAACGGTGGATGTCTTTAAAATTTTTGGTATCCGTTTTGTACTGTTTCCGCTCAACTCCATTCCAGGAGTAATTCTCAGCTTTTATAACTTTTGATGTGTTACTCATAACTCTTCAGAACGTTTTGAAATTTACTCGTGGCGGATTGCAGCCCATCCGGTTGCTTGTAAAGGCTGCCCCCAATCAGGTAGATCGTATCATTACCATAGTATGAAAGCTCCTCATCGAGGCTGTGAAGGTTAATACCACCGGCTGGAGTGGGGAAGGATGATTTAAATCCAAGAAACTCTGTTCTCAGGTTATCATTTATCTCCCCGCAGGTTTTTCTTGTGAATGAGAACCGGCCGCCTGCATTGGGATAAATTACGGCATCAGCTCCCAAAGCTCTCCATAATGTGCCATAATAGAGTTGTGGTGTAAATCCATGTGTGGGATGGATAACAAAAGAGCCGGAAAAAGCAGGGTGAGCCATTACCGGGATATGACCCCGGTTTGAGAGCGTATGCAGCATCTCAATACCTGTTAACTGGGGTGAGATCAAAACACCGTCTGCGCCAAGTTCAACAGCTTCGTGGAATCTGTCTAACACGTAAGCGGGAGATGTTGTGATATTCGGGAAGTAGAGTGTTTTTTTTCCTGATACTTGTTCTCCCATTCTAACTGCCTGAATACACGCAGAAACCCTGGCACGGAAATCAGCCGATTTCTGATTGGCCAGGCCATGATCGTCTTTGATCAAATCGATACCGCCCATTGTAAATTGATAGGCATTCTCTGCAAGTTCGCCCGGAGATAGCCCGATTGGCTTCAAAGCCGTACAGCTGAGGGCTCTGTTGGGTACATTTAGTTTTTTTCTGATTCCTTTGATACCAAATTCCGGCCCGTGAAAATGTTCTCTGAATGCCTCCTGCCCAATATCAATCAGCTTGATATTGTGAAGCATGGAGATATTGCCAAAGAGAACATTGATAAGTTGTGTGATGTCACCATCAAACAGAGTTTTTGGATAGGAGAGAGTAGTGTCCCAAAGATTTTCTTCTGCCTGCGTGATTTCTATAATATCAGGCAGTGAAGGTTTACCTGATTTCGGCACAGCTTCAAGCGGCATCTCTACCGATTGTTCTGTACCGATTTTTTCAGCAAACAGGGCTGCATCATCTTCTGAACCGGCTGAAATCCGGTATGTGATTATAAAGTGTGCAGCATTTTCCATTGCCTTATTACAGGATAATGGTTTCAGAGCGTTTTGGCCCTGTGGAAACTATCGTGAATTTAACGCCGGTATACGACTCAATAAAAGAGATGTACTCTTTTGCTTTTGCCGGAAGATCATCAAAATTCGAGATATTTCTGGTGCTGGTATTCCACCCTTCGAATGATTTGTAAACCGGTTTTACGCGCTCGACATGTTCTGTATCAAGCGGGAAAACAGTGGTTTTTTCTCCATCCAATTTGTAATGAGTACACACTTTGATGGTTTCGAAATCATCAAGTACATCGAGCTTGGTTAGGGTAAGTTCATTCATGCCGTTCAGCCTGATGGCATATTTAAGTGCTACCAAATCGAGCCAGCCACAGCGGCGTGGTCGCCCGGTTGTGGCTCCAAATTCCTGGCCATTTTTTCTGAGCTTTTCACCGGCTGCATCCTCAAGTTCTGTGGGGAAAGGGCCGTTACCAACACGCGTACAGTACGCTTTTGTGATACCCATGGAGTGGGTAATGGCCAGTGGCGGAATTCCGCTTCCTGAGCAAGCCCCGCCCGCTGTGGGCGATGATGAGGTAACATAGGGATAGGTACCATGATCTACATCCAGCAGGCTGCCCTGGGCACCTTCAAGTAGTATAGACTCCCCGTTCTCGAGGGCATCGTGCAGTACTTCCGTTGTATTTGTGATATATGGTTTCACAATTTCAACGGCCGGCTTTAGCTGTGCAATCATCTCATCGCCATCGAGTGGTTCTTCTCCGTATACATTTTTCAGCGCCACGTTGATATCCTTGAGATTTTTTTTGACCTTCTCTTCAAGCGAAGCCATATCAAGCAGATCGAGCATTCGGATACCAATTCTGGACACTTTGCTCACATAAGCCGGCCCGATACCACGCCCTGTGGTACCAATGGCATCACTACCGCGGTTCTTTTCTTTTACTTTGTCGAGCACTTTATGATAGGGCAAAATCAGGTGAGCAGAACTGCTGATGAAAAACCGCTCTTTCAGGTCAACTCCCAGGGATTCGACCTCTTTCAGCTCTTCAACAAGTGCGATAGGATCTACCACCACACCGTTTCCAATAATGCATTTGGAGTTTCCATTAAACATTCCGGAGGGTATCAGGTGAAGTACAATTGTGGTATCATCGAATTTAAGTGTATGGCCTGCATTGGCTCCGCCTTGATAGCGAACCACATAATCGGCCTCTGCACTTAAAATGTCTACAACTTTACCTTTTCCTTCATCACCCCACTGGGCACCGATAACTATTCGTACAGCCATATTTTTTTCAAAAAAAAGGAGGTGTAAATACACCTCCAAAATTGATCTTTATTTTTTAAATCGAGGATGATTCAAACCAATCACTCTTTAAAAGATTCGATTGCCTCATCTACTGATTTGAAGTGTTTAAAAACGGTAATGAGTTTTGTGATAATGAGCAAGCTCTCAATTTTGTCGGTGGCATTTGCAATTCTCAGATCGCCACCGGCTTTTCTCATGGTTGTGAGGGCGCCGATAAGCATCCCCAGGCCTGATGAGTTCATAAATTTCACTTTGCTGAGATCAACAACGAGATTGGTTCTGTTGTTATCGATCAGCTCGTGAATTTTTTCATTGAGGCTAACCGCGTCAGGCCCGCCCATTACATTTCCTTTAAATTCTATGATTACGCAGTTATAGCGTTCAGAAACATTAAAACTCATATTTATCCCGTTTTTAAAGTTAATTTACTTTGCTTTTGCCTTAATGGCTCGTTTCTGAAGTTCTACCACCAATGCGCTGGCAACAAAAAGTGAACTGTAAGTACCTAATATTACACCAAGTACCAATGCAAAAGCGAAGCCTTTCAGTACCTCACCGCCAAAGATAAACAGCACAGTTACCACAAACAAGGTTGTAACCGAAGTAACTACTGTTCGGCTGAGTGTATCATTAAGGCTTTTGTTAATCATATCTGTGAAGTTCATCGTTTTGTAGATGATGGAATTTTCACGGATACGGTCAAACACTACCACGGTATCGTTCAGCGAGTAACCTACAATTGTAAGGAAAGCAGCAATCAATGCCTGATCAATACTAACATCGAACGGAGCGATTTCTGCCATAATTGTAAATATACCAAGTACAATCAGCACATCATGCGCAAGGGCAGCGATGGCTCCGGCTGAGAAATACCATCCCTTAAACCGGATGAAGATGTAGATAAACACAACTGCCAGTGCAAAGATGATGGAGTACATTGCACCCCGTCGCAGGTCTTCAGCAAAACGCGGCCCAACAAGATCAGTTTTTTGAACCGAAACCTCATTGCCGGGATATAGAGTTGCAAAGTTTGCTAAAATCAACTCACGGGTTGTTGTGATATCATCTTCAGTGTCAATTCGAAGCAGAATTTCACGATTTGATCCGAAAAGTTTAATTTCGGGTACACTTCCAAGTGGTTCTGTTAATTCTGAACGAATTTCAACTACATCAATGGGTTCCTGAAATTCAAAAACGAACTCTTGTCCGCCCCTGAAATCAATTCCATAATTCAAACCCATTGTAAAAATAGCTACAAGGGAAATCACAATCAGCGTACCGGAAAAGAAGTACGCAATGTTGTGTGCCTTTATAAAGTCGAAGTTTGGTGATTCAAACCATCTCATAATAATACCTTATTGTTAAAATATTCTTTGATTGATAATTAACCGAAGCTAACTGTGGATGTTTTCTCCCGGGTGAGGTAATCAACAATTACCCGTGTGATTACAATGGCACTAAACAGTGATGCCACAATACCCGCCATCAGTGTAACAGCAAACCCTTTAATGGGGCCCACACCGAAGCTGTAGAGAATTACCGCTACGAAAAAGGTGGTTACGTTCGCATCAATAATGGCGCTCATTGCATTGGCGTATCCGTTATCGATTGCTGCACGTAATGTTTTACCTCCCCGCATCTCTTCCCGTATCCTGTCAAATATCAGTACGTTCGCATCTACCGCCATACCAATTGTCAATACAATTCCGGCAATACCGGGCAGAGTTAATGTAGCCTGAAAGCCTGCTAATATTCCCAATATGAAAATGATATTGAGCAGCAAGGCAAGGTCGGCAATACCCCCTCCGGTTCGGTAGTACACAATCATAAAAATAGCAACCACACTCAGTCCAAAAATAATGGAGTAGAGTCCGGCTCGAATGGATGCCTCTCCAAGAGAAGCCCCAACGGTACGCTCTTCAATAATTTCAAGCGGGGCAGGCAGGGCACCGGAAAGAAGAATGTTAACCAAATCTTCCGCTTCCTGAACGCCGCCAATTCCTGAGATGGACGATCGGCCGTTGTTTATCTGAGAACGCACGGTTGGATAGGAGTACACATACCCATCCAGTACAATGGCAACAGGCCGGCCAATGTTGGCACCTGTAATACGCGACCATCTTCGGGCGCCATCAGAGTCCATGGTCATGGATACTTCAGGCCGGTTTGTGGTAGGGTCGAATGCAACTCGTGCTTCAGAAATTACATCACCTGTGAGCTCAATCTGGCTTCGAACGGCAATCATTTCATACAGAGGTATTCCGCCATCCTGTGCAAACGAGGTGGCTCCCCAGAGCAGGGACATGTTTCTTGGAATGAGTCTCTGCACATCTTCAGTACGCAGTATTCGGTTTACAGCAGCAGTATCTCTGCCGGCAGCATATCCGAATGAGTACTGGTTCGAGCCTCTCAGGTCGAAAATTTCAAGCAGATTCTGAACTTCATCACTCTCTTCATCAGCTTCGAAATCACTGAAATAATCTGCAATTGCCTGCTTGGCACTGTTAATTTCGTCGGTTTCGGGTGTGAGTCTGAACTCAAGCCTGGCTGTACCTCTCAACAGATCACGTACCCGCTCTTCATCGTCCACTCCGGGCAGCTCAACTACAATACGGCTGTTTCCCTGCTGAAGAATACCCGGTTCCGTTACACCAAACCGGTCAATTCGTGATCGGATAATCTCCATTGCACGCTCTACGGCATTGGTTCTTTGATTTTTCAGATAGGCTGAAATCTCAGAGTTTGATGAAGTTCTTGTGATGTTTTGCGAATCAGACCGATAATATCGACTGAGCATCGCATCAGAATCACGCCGTTCAAATTCGGCTACAAATTCGTCGATGAAATCGGTTCGGCTTTCGAGATAATTTTCCCGCGCAACGCGAATTACATCTTCAAGGTAATCATCTGCAAAGTCACCTGAGAGTTCAAGTACAAGCTGAGGCGTTCCCACTTCAAGGGTAACGTACATTCCGCCCTGAAGATCAAGGCCGAGAGAAAGTGCGCCTTCGCGTATGCGCTGAAGCTTTGATGCATTTTCACTTTCGTACTGAATGCGTTCTGTCTCGGTGAGGCTTTCCATATGGCGCTGTTCAAGGTTCCACTGAAGAGTGGGGAACAGGTAATAGAGTGTGAGCCCGAGAAAGAGGGCAATCATACCTAATTTAAATCCATTATTCTGTTTTTTCATTGTATTATGTTATTGATTATCAATGTGTTTGGTTAATATTCTGGAAGATCGGCACACAGTTTGTGCCGGAACTAAATAACTGCTGATATGTTCAGACGTTGACCACGCCTGAGAACAGATTTGAGCAGCGATAATTTTGAGAAAGGGATTTACTAAGGAGCGTTGATACTGGTTCCACCGGCAAGTGGTATCAAAGCAATAGAGGTGATGTTGCCGATAAATAACGATGTAGCAGAAAATAGAGAGCCATTTTTATGAACATCGGCCGATGGAATGGATACTGAATGAAATGAATTGGCCGAAAGCCACTTGTAAAACGGTTTTGGAAACTCAGGCAATATAGCATTGGTGCCTGTTTTGTGTGTTTCAAACACATTCCACTGGCCAATCAGCCAGGATGAAGCAGACCGCTCTTCCGGATCAGAAAATGAGAATTGAATCCTGAAATCATCTTTATGGTCGGCCACAAGCCGTGATGCCTGCTGCACCAGTACCCAAAAGTCGTTTGACTGTTCGGGCAGTTGGCGGATGGAGTTTCTGAGCTTGGTTTCACTCTCATTCCCCGAGGCAACCACATTGTGATTGAGCCATTGAGTAAACGCATTTTTCTTGGCCTGGCTGGAGAATGGTTGTGCCAGATGGGCAACAAAACCTGCCATGACCAATGCTATGGTAAGTGACCGAAGGATATGTGAAAATCTGCTTTTCATCAGAACGGTAAAAATAGGCAGAAAGCAACCTGTTGACAAACTTTATTTATCACCATGGTTTGTAAACGGATGGCCGTTTCAATTAATTATTCTGGTACATAACTATTCAAAACTTTTGAGTTTATTAAATAGATTCGTTTCTGTACAATCAGAATAGATATTTTAACAGACTGGAAATGTATCCGTCTACATAATTCTCGCAGAGGTACGCAGAAGGTTGCGCTGAGGTTCGCCAGACTTTGATTTGTGAGTTCACCTTCAGCGTTCGTCTGCGAGTTCGTCCGTGACCGTCTGCGAGAAACATAAAACCCCTCAGTAATGACAAAACTCTAACGGGTATATACATTAAAATTCAGTTTCCCGTTTTGAATAGTCTTGATCCTTATATTTAAACGGTTGCTTTATCGCTGATTCGGCTTTTTTCTCTGTCGAACTCAAGTTTCAGATATTTGCCTGTATAGCTGCCATCTTTTTCTGCTACCTCTTCCGGGGTGCCCTCCGCAATAATCTCTCCACCACCATTTCCCCCTTCAGGGCCAAGGTCGATAATCCAGTCGGCCGCTTTGATCAGATCGAGGTTATGCTCAATCACAATCACGGTATTTCCTTTCTCAACCAGTTTTTGGATTACATCCACAAGCATTCGCACATCCTGAAAGTGGAGCCCGGTAGTGGGTTCATCCATGATGTAAACTGTGTCGCCCGTCCCGATTTTTGAGAGCTCTCTTGAAAGCTTTATTCGCTGTGCTTCACCGCCGCTAAGCGTGGTGCTCGACTGGCCCAGTGTAAGATACCCCAGGCCTACAGAGTTCAGCGTTTTAAGTTTTCGTTTGATGGAAGGTACTGAATCAAAAAAATCAGCTGCATCGCTTACAGGCATTTGTAGTACGTCTGATATATTTTTGCCTTTGTAATGAATTTCGAGTGTTTCTCTATTGTACCGTTTACCATTACAATTTTCACAGTTTACGTAGACATCCGGCAGAAAATTCATCTCAATTTTTCGAACGCCATCACCCTGGCAGGTTTCGCAACGCCCGCCTTTTACGTTGAAAGAAAAACGTCCCTGATCATACCCTCTGATTTTTGACTCGGGAAGCTCAGCAAAAAGAGAGCGGATATGGTCAAAAACTTTAGTGTAAGTTCCTGGATTGGATCGAGGGGTACGCCCGATAGGGCTCTGGTCGATCGAAATTACCTTGTCTACATGATTGAGCCCTTCAACTTTTCGGTAGGGAAGGGGCACTGCTTTTGAGTTATAAAACTCACTGGAAAGAATGGGTGTTAAGGTTTGGTTGATGAGAGAACTTTTTCCGCTGCCACTCACACCGGTTACAGCAATAAATTTTCCGAGAGGAATCTCCAGGGTAACATCTTTCAGGTTGTGGCCGGTGGCATTTTTAACCTTAATTTTTTTACCGCTCCCTTTGCGCCTTTTTTCGGGATAGGGAATTACCTCTTCATCCTTCAGAAATCTTGTGGTCATCGAGGTGGGGTCCAGATCATCGGGTTTTCCCTCTGTGACGATAAATCCACCCTCAGTACCGGCTCCGGGGCCAAGATCAACCACATAATCAGCGTGCTCGATAGTTTCGCGATCGTGCTCAACCACAATTACACTGTTCCCCAGATCGCGCAGGGTTTCCAGGGATTGTATCAGTTTGATGTTATCCCTCTGATGAAGGCCAATACTCGGCTCGTCCAGTATGTAGAGAACTCCAACCAATTGTGTGCCTATTTGGGTAGCCAGGCGAATTCGCTGTGCCTCGCCACCGCTCAGAGTCTGTGCTTCGCGATCGAGTGAGAGATAATTGAGACCTACATTCAGCAGGAAATCGATTCGGTCAATTACTTCTTTTAAAACCTGCTGGCCAATTATTCGCTGCCGTTCGGTCAGTTTTAAATTACCAACCGTTTTTCGGAGCGTACTGATATCCTGCACAACAAGATCACGGATGGTATACCCATCTATTTTATAAGAGAGCGCCTCTTTGTTGAGGCGGCCGCCATCGCAGGCCGGGCAGGTTATCTTCGATAAAAATGCTTTTGCTTTGTCCCGCTGTTTGTTTGATTTGCTCTCTTCATACTGCTCCCGGATAATCGCTTTAAGGCCGGTGAAGCGATGTTTATAAGTGACGTTGTTATTTTTAAAATCGTAACTGATGTTAAACTTTTTATCCCCGCCACCTTCAAAAAGAAGGTCCATTGCCTCATCAGAGAAGCTGTCGACAGGCATGTTGAAATCGTGATTTACACTATCGAGTACGGCTTTTAACTGTTTGAAGACAAAAATATCCCTCGGTTCACCCAAAAACCGAATGGCACCTTCATTGATACTCTGCTCCGGGTTTTGAATCACAAGATTACGGTTTACATCATATCGGTATCCCAATCCATTGCACTTTTTACACGCACCAAATGGGGAGTTGAATGAGAACAGATTTGGAGCTGGATCTTCATAAGACAGTCCGCTCTCAGGATCATACAGATTTTTAGAAAAGACCTGATCGCGTATCTGGCCGGCTTCCTGTATTCCAAGGATCAGGTTGCCATCAGCCATTTCGAGAGCAAGATGAACGCTTTCTGAGATTCGATTCTTGCTTTTTTCAGAGATGATAAACCGGTCAACCACAACTTCAATATTGTGTGTTTTATAGCGATCGAGTTTAATTTCGCCTTCCAGGTCAATCAGATTGCCATCAACCCGGGCTTTTATATAGCCCTGTTTCTGCATCTGCTCAAAAAGCTCTCTGTAATGCCCTTTTCGCCCGCGCACAACAGGTGCCAGACAGTAAGCTTTGGTTCCTTCCGGCAGATTCATGATAGTTTGCACAATCTGATCGGAGGTCTGCTTGGCCATCTTGTTACCCGATATGTAGGAATAAGGAACTCCAATACGGGCATAGAGAAGCCTCAGAAAATCATAAATTTCGGTAACTGTACCAACCGTTGAGCGCGGATTTCGGTTGGTGGTTTTTTGATCGATGGAAATAACCGGTGAGAGTCCGTCTATAAAATCTACATCGGGGCGTTCCATCATCCCCAAAAACTGCCTGGCGTAGGCAGAGAGTGATTCCAGAAAACGGCGCTGCCCCTCGGCATAGATGGTATCAAAAGCGAGAGAAGATTTGCCTGAACCCGAAAGGCCGGTAAAAACTACCAGCTGCTCTCTGGGTATGTTGATGTCGATGTTTTTTAAGTTGTGCTCGCGTGCTCCGCGAATAACGATATGTTCCTGCAAGGATTTTTTCTTTGAGTTAAACCTTAGAAAATAACAAACCTTTCAGGCAACAGCACGTTCCGGCAAAACAAAAAAATCAAATATTCACGAATTGTAAAAATTATTACACCAGTTGCGAATTTTAAAGTCTCTACTATATTTAATAGTGTCATATAAGAGCTTAATTAATGGAGAAAACATGGAATGGATAAAAAGTAAAAATCGCTCGTACTTATTAACTGCAATGCTGATTTTGGTATTCGCAGCAGGTGCTATGCTTCATCACGGCTGGGCAAATTATCACCAGGACCGTGAACTGGATTATACCGGTATCATTTTAAGTAATGACATCGGCAACCCTCATACCTACATCGACTTTAAAGTAACTGAAGCTGAGGGTGAAGTAGAAGTTGATGAATGGGAAGTGGTTCTTGCACCTGTTACACGAATGAGAAACCGGGGTCTTTCGGATGATTCCATGCTGGCCGTGGGCGATACGGTTCGTGTAGTGGGATACCCTCACAGAACCATTAAAAATGAAATGCGTGCCGAACGGATTATTATCGGTGATGTGACCATCGAATTACGCTAAATGATGGGGGTTTTTATTTCGGGTACATTTCTGAACTGGCTCGAAAGTTCAGCTATGGCAACATTTTTCCGGCAATCGCTCTGGATGTACCCGGCTGTAGAGATTGTACACATAACATCGTTTTCAATTCTGGTGGGTACGGCTGTTTTGTTTGATTTGCGGCTTCTGGGCTTATCAAGGAAATTACCGGTAACAGATTGCTTGCGATATGTAAACGTTTTAGCACGATCCAGTTTTCTGCTGATTTTACCCAGTGGCCTGATACTTTTTATGGTGGATGCCACATCAATGGCAACAAACAGTGCATTTTTATTGAAGATGCTGTTGCTTGTTCTTGCTCTGGCGAATGCGTGGATTTTTCATCGAATCATCCTGAAATCTGCAAACGCCTGGAATGTGGGTGTACACCCGCCATTAAAAGCTAAAGTTGCCGGGGTACTTTCAATTTTATTGTGGGTGTCTGTAATCTCATGTGGGCGATTAATTGCCTATATCTAAAACCGGAAAATTCAATCATAATATTCTTACTGTCATGATCAAATCAATGATAAATAACTTACTTCTGATTTTACTATTTGCAGTATTTACGGCATGCAGCGATCCTGAGCCGCAAACAATCAGCCTGGAAAATGGATCTCTAACTGCATTCACAGGTGCAAATGTGTTGCCTATGACGGATGAAGTTGTGCTGGAAAATCAAACAGTCATCATTCAGGACGGAAGAATTAGTGTGATTGGTGATACGGGTGAAGTTGAGATTCCTGATGGAGCAGAAGTAATTGATGCCACCGGAAAATATCTGATGCCCGGCCTGGCTGAAATGCACGGCCATGTTCCGGGACCGAATAACCGTCAATATGCCAAAGATGTGCTGTTTTTGTACATATCCAATGGAGTAACCACAGTGCGGAATATGGCAGGACATCCGTATCACCTGGAGCTGAGAGACCGGGTAGATAATGGTGAACTGGCCGGGCCTATGCTTTTTGCAGCCAGCCCCTGGTTAAGCCCAAATAATATTTCTGAACCTGCCGAAGCTGAGGATGTTGTCAGGGGTTATAAAGAAGCCGGATTCGATCTGATGAAAATCGGCAGCATCTCGCTTGAATCGTACAGAGCGATGGCTGAGGTTGCGCATGAAATTGACCTTCCCTTTGCCGGACATATTCCGGAGGAAGTAGGATTGGTAAACGCACTGGAAGCCCGTCAGGCATCTATCGACCATTTAGACCGTTATGTTGAGTTTTTGGTTGCTGATAATCCTGAAGCCGAAAGTGTGAGCCCCGGCTTTTTTGGCAGCGGGGTGATTGATTACGTGGATGAAGAAAGAATTGATGAAGCGATACGGTTGACCATTGAGGCCGGTACCTGGAATGTGCCAACACTGAGTCTTGTGGAGCACCTCGAATCTCCGGAAAGCCCTGAAGATATGATCCGATGGCCCGAGATGAGATATATGCCGCAAAGCGTACTCGATGGGTGGGTAGAGTCAAAACACAATTTCCAGGCAAGAGACGATTTCCAGCCCGATGCAGCACGGAAACTGGTTGAGCTTCGGCAAAAACTCACGAAAGAACTTCACGATGCGGGGGCACTGATCGCACTGGGTTCTGATGCCCCGCAATTTTTTAATGTGCCCGGTTTTTCTATTCATCACGAGTTGAGGATGATGGTTGATACAGGCCTCACTCCGTACGAAGTTCTCGTAACAGGAACACGAAACGCAGGCATCTACTTCGATATGGCCGATGAATTTGGCACCCTGGAAGAAGGCAGGCAAGCCGATATCATTGTACTGAATGCTAATCCATTTAATGACATCGAACATGTTCGCAATCAGTATGGTGTGATGGTTCGGGGTGTGTGGTGGTCGAGAGATGTTATAACTCAACGCCTTGAAGAAATTGCTGCCAGAAACTCAAGATAAAAAACTATAATACCGGTCAAACTACACATGAAACAAGCAGATACCAAGATCTGCAACCTGTCCTTAAGTTTATAATTAAAACTTAATTCTGTGTTGAAAAAGTGTTTGAAGGCAATTTCAGAGAACATTTTTTATCTATTTGGCAAATGATGCGTATATTTATAGTCTTTTTTAACATTCAATATTTGCACTACAGATGAGCACAACGGCCCCGAAAGTAAATCAAATTGAAAGCCAGAAT
>JAFIES010000020.1 GCA_020832415.1 Balneolaceae bacterium
CATGTACGGTAGCACACTATTTGACATCAAAAAATCCTTTCCAGGCCAAAAATAAAATGCTCCAAGTGCAATATTAGTAAATCCGTGTGAACGATATTCTTCAAGTAATTTAGGAGATATTATCTCTAAATATTTTGAATTACTCAGAAAACTTAGACCTGCTTCTTTAAGTGAAATACCTTTGAGTGAGATTAATTCCGGCACCCATTTTTTTTTGTTTGACTTGAAATCAATATGACAAATTTCATTTAAATAGTATCTCCATGCATCTACAAAGATCTCGTGAAGCCTGTCTCTTGACTGATCATAGCTTAATCTCCAAGGTTTTAAAATGGCTTGAATCTTAGGTTTTCTTCTGTAATTATCAATGTCATACTTTTTTAGATCAAATTTCTCAATCAAAACTGATGTTGGAATCCATTTATATTTTAAAAGATATGTTTTCCAATCATTCATATTGTCACTTTAATTTATTCTGTAAAGAAGCATAACATATTCTTGATGAACTTACCCCTTTTCAATAAAAACCACAATGTTAGCCCTTATCATAACTCAATCCAGTTTTTGGCTAATAATGTTCAATAACATGGTTCAATAAAAAATTTATTGAACTTTTTTTATCAATGGAATCCGCCTCCAGGCTGAAAAGAATTTTCGATTTCTCGATTCTCAGATATAAGAACACGAACACAAAGTGAAATTAATACAGGTTTACCGGGTATTTTCTTTCTCACCGTTTCATTTCAGTTACGTACATTTAAATCCATCAGCTGAACACAATATTAAAACATGCCCCAAATTCCATCTGTTACAGAAATCAACGAAGCTTCAGAACGCATCAAACCGTATGCACACCGTACACCTGTTCTGCAATCGGCATGGTTTAATGACATGATTCTTCTAACAGATGAGTACCCTCAACTCATCAACAAAGTAGTTTAGAAAATACCGGCTATCCGAATTAAATTAAATGACTACTGGTATCTCGATAGAGATACTTCAAGCTGATCCTAATGATGAATATTATTGATGATGCAAAGCAATCTCTTCTTCAGTGAGCCGTAAAAACCTTGCTGCATTGTTATAGAGTATATCCCGTTTCTGATCAAAAGTGAGAAAATCAGCTAATTCAATAGCTTCGATTGCAGCTTCTATTGCTCCCGGCCAGTTCATTTGATCGGAACCGAACATAATCCGATTCCCAAATCCGGCATTTACAACTCTTCTGATATAGTAATGAAATTCCTCTCGCGGAAGTGCATAACTTATAATTCCCACATCAACGTACACTTGAGGGTACACATACAAAACCGCAAGCAGATCATCGAGCATAGGCCATCCTGCATGCATCAGATAGATGCGAAGAGTTGGGTGTTTGATGGCTACTTCCTCAATCTCCAGAGGGCTGTGCATTCTGGCACGGTAGTTCTGAAACCCAGGAAAATGAGGAGAACCGGGTGGCCCTGTGCCAATATGAATTCCCAGCGGAATATCCAGTTCTTCGAGAATCTCAAGATAGGGAGCAAATTGAGGATGATCCGGTGATTTGCCTTCGTATTGGATGGTTACTTCACCAAAAACTTTGTAATAACCGGTTGATAGCTCTTCGCGAACCTGTTCAGGAGTTGGAGCATTATCCCGTAATCCAAAAAAGTAGGATGGTATGATGCGATCTTCACCGGCTTGTTTATATTCATTTAGAAAAGGGCCGCTTGTTACACCAAAGATATTTCTGCGATTTAAAATCTCTAAAGTCTGTTCCATCAATTCCTGGTCTGTTTCCGGACCCCAAACCGGGTTTTCACAAGGCGGGTTCATTGCCCAATCAACAAATGTTTCCAGCCATCTCTGGTTTGAATCGAATAATGGAAAATTGGGTTTGCCGGGACAAATTCCTGTGGGTGGCGGACCATTTGCATCAGCCGTTGATGCGTGCAGGTGCATATCAATGATTGGAAGAGGTCGTTCAGTTTGTTGTGCAAATAAAGCGTTTGATAGAAAAGCAATTGAAATGATACATCCAATTAGTTTCAGATTGAGTCCATTGCTCATAGTATCTCCGTTATTGTTAGAAGTAAAATCGGAATATAAACGAAATGATTGATTTTCAAATCACTGAAAGAAGATAAAATTTTAAAATTAAAATAGAACTTAACATACTCTTAGGGATACTTATTTTCATAGACGTGATAGTTAAGTACTGGTGATGAAAATCTTTATAGAGAAAAAGTACATGCAGAGACTGATCTGATTGAACTGTATATTCATTTCAGTTTTGTAAAAATCAAAGATACGTTATGCCCAAAATCCCAACACTCACTGATATCATCGAAGCTGCGGAGCGAATTAAACCGTATGCACACCGTACACCTGTTCTGCAATCATCGTGGTTTAATGAACAAACCGGTGCAGAACTTTTCTTCAAGTGCGAAAACTTTCAGAAAGTGGGGGCTTTTAAATTCCGGGGGGCGTGCAATGCCATCATGAAACTGCCAAAACGTGATGGAGAAAAAGGGATTGTAACTCACTCTTCCGGCAACCATGCACAAGCCGTGGCACTGGCGGCAAAACTGAACGGCTATAAGGCTACTATCGTAATGCCGAAAAATGCCCCAAAGGTAAAAGTGGAAGCTGTTAAGGGTTACGGAGCTAAAATCGTTTTTTGTGAATCCACGATTGATGCAAGGGAAGAAACGGCTCAAACCATCATCCAGGAAACCGGTGCCACCTTCATTCACCCCTACAACCACCCCGATGTAATTGCCGGACAGGGAACCTCAGCTAAAGAACTTCTCGAAGAGATACCCGATCTGGATGTGATCATCGCTCCCGTTGGCGGCGGCGGTTTGATGAGTGGAACACTCATTGCTGCGAAAGCCATCAATCCAAACATAAAAGTTTACGGTGCTGAACCGGAACTTGCCGATGATGCCTGGCGATCTCTCAAATCAGGAAAAATTGAGCCTGTTTTACGGACTGATACCATCGCCGACGGCCTGCGTACATCACTTGGCAGCCTTACGTTTGAAATCATTCAATCACATATCAACGATATCGTAACTGTACCCGAGGCATCCATCATCCGCGATATGCGAAACATCTGGGAACGGATGAAAATCATCATCGAGCCCTCATGCGCGGTTCCGGTGGCGGCCATCATGGATGGAAAAGTTCCGGTTGAAGGGCTGAAAGTTGGGGTTATTATCACCGGTGGGAATGTGGATTTGGATAACTTGCCTTGGTAGTTTTTGCAGAGAAAATCTCAGCGCCTCTTAGCGCCCTTGGCGGTTTCAGATGCCTAAGGGTGGATAACCGCCAAGGGCGCAATGAACGCAAAGGGATCGTTTGGTTGGTGACGATTATCATTGTCTCTTTGATGATTGATTTGTATATATGCAAAGCTCAAAAAAACTACAGAACAAGTTGTTAACAAATGAAATATTCCCAATACTGCTTACTTCTTCTGCTGATATTTTTCTTCTCCTGCAAAACCGAAACCGTAGAGATTCATCCCTTTGAGGCCTACCTGGCAGAAGTTGATCCTGCCTTTGAATACGAACTTGCCAATACCATTGAAGGGGAAGATTATACAGCCTATGTAATCCGGATGGTATCACAGGAGTGGTTGACTGATAAGCTGGTCAATGAAACGAAGTGGTGGCACTGGCTCACGATTGTAGTGCCGGATGAGGTTGAACACGAAACCGGATTTCTGTGGATTGGCGGAGGAACAAATTATTCAGAACTACCGGAGTCCGTGGACCCAATGATTTTAAACACTGCACGTTCCACGAACTCTATCACGGCTGACCTTCACAATGTACCGTTTCAGCCAATCTCTTTTTTGGATGATGACCGTCTTGAACAGAGGTATGAAGATGATTTGATTGCTTATGGCTGGAGAAAGTTTCTGGAAGGTGGTGCACAGGATGAAGACGCTGAATGGCTGGCTCGTTTGCCGATGACAACAGCTGCAGTTCGGGCAATGGACACGATTACAGATTTCATCTACAAAGAGTATGCACATGTTGTGGAGAATTATGTTGTGGGAGGGGCTTCAAAGCGTGGATGGACAACCTGGACTACCGCAGTTTTTGATGAAAGGGTGGTAGCAATTGTGCCTGTGGTGATCGATTTATTAAATGTGGTTCCATCATTTCAGCACCACTGGCAGTCACTGGGAGAGTGGTCGCCCGCAATCGAAGAGTATGAGAACGAAATAATCATGGACTGGATCTATTCTGAAGAGTTTATCCGAATGCTCGAGCTTACAGATCCGTACTCCTATCTGGATCGCCTCACCATGCCAAAATATATTATTAATGCAGCGAGTGATGAATTTTTTCTACCCGATTCCTGGCAGTTTTACTGGAATGATCTCCAAGGTGATAAGTATTTGCGATATGTTCCAAATACAGGCCACTCCATGCGGGACACGGACACAGCTGAAAGCGTTGCAGCATTCCACAGCTATGTTATCAACAGGGAAGAACTTCCACAGTTTGAATGGAGTACTACCGCAACCGGATTTGAAATTCAGCTCGATCCCGATAATCTGCCTGACGAACTGCTTCTTTGGAATGCACATAACCCCGATGCCCGCGACTTTCGCCTCTATGTGATTGATCGGATATGGATTTCACAGGAACTGGAAATTTCAGAAGATGGAAATGTACTTATTGAGCTTGAAGTGCCAACCAGCGGATTCACCGCCTGGTTTGTGGAGGCTACCTTCAACTCGGATTTACAGAATTCATTCAAACAGACTACAGGCGTATTGGTTACACCGGATGAGTATCCATTTGAACCATTCAGCCCGCAAAACCCACTTGGAACAGTAAGAAATAATTGATTCGCCAGGTCCATTTCTGTTTGTGCCTCAATGGGATTTGCCGCATCTTAACCAGCCAAACCGAAAGTTTTAAAAAATCACGTCCATTTTTATGCCATTATTTGAGTACAAAAATTTGTTGAAATACCTTCTCATCCCAACCCTGTTTTTTCCTTTACTATTGCTATCGGCATGTGATCAGCCGGAAACGAATGCAGGTATTGCCTACACCATCCCGGAACAGCCCGAACAGCCCACAGGATATAATCCCAAGCCTGGCTGGGCTACTTCTGAGTTTGCAGTGGCAGCAGCCAATCCGCTTGCCACCGATGCCGGATATCAGATCATAAGAGCGGGCGGGTCTGCGATTGATGCAGCTATTGCTGTGCAGCTTGTTCTCTCTTTGGTTGAACCACAGTCGAGCGGAATCGGCGGTGGTGCATTTATTCTCGCCTGGGATGGTGAAGAGATTCATGCATACAACGGCAGGGAAACCGCTCCATCAGCTGCTGATGAAAATTTGTTCCTGGATGAGAATGGAAATCCTCTTCCATACAGAGATGCCGTTAGAAGTGGTTTGTCGGTAGGGGTTCCGGGTACATTTGCACTTTTGAAAACCGCCCATGAAAATCATGGTGTACTCCCCTGGGAAGATCTCTTTACTCCGGCAATTCTGCTGGCTGAAAATGGTTTTAACCTTGGCCCGAGGCTACATAGTCTGCTTGATAGTGATGATGCGCTGAAAAATGACGAAATTGCACGTGCATTTTATTTTGATGAGGATGGAAATGCACTTCCTGCAGGAACCAACCTGAAAAATCCTGCATATGCTGAAATATTACGAAATGTAGCTCAGGATGGTATATCCGCATTTTACCAAGGCAATGTTGCTGCTGATATTGTTGATCGGGTTTCTTCACACGAACGGCCGGGGGTAATTTCTGAGGCTGATATTGCTGGTTATCCTGCACTCGATTTACGAACTGAAGTGATGTGTAACGATTGGAGAGAGTACGAAATTTGCGGTTTCCCTCCACCATCATCGGGTCATATTGCAATCATGCAGATTCTCGGGATTCTTGATGAACTTGAATTGGCAGAAGAGGCACTTGTTGATTCAATCCCTTCGGCAGAGTGGCTGCATCAATTTATGGAAGCTTCAAAGCTGGCTTTTGCCGATCGCAATCAATACATAGGAGATCCGCTTTTTGTGGAAGCACCTGCCGGTAACTGGCAATCGATGCTGAACAGCGATTATTTAGCGGATAGGGCATCTTTGGTTACAGATGTGAGTATGGGAACTGCAGAGCCGGGAAATCCGGGGGATTTTTATTCTGCATATGGTGTTCAGATTCAACAACCTGAGTCGGGAACAAGTCATATCAGTATAGTAGATCGCGATGGAAATGCTGTTTCTATGACGACCACCATTGAGAGCGGATTTGGAAGCCGGATCATGAGTGATGGCGGAACAGGTTTGGCCGGAGGTTTTCTTCTGAATAATGAGCTCACCGATTTTTCACTCACTCCGACTGATGATGACGGTAACCCAATTGCTAACAGAGTTGAACCCGGGAAAAGGCCGCGATCAAGTATGAGCCCTACACTTGTTTTCGAAAGAGAATCGGGTGAGTTTGTAGCCTCAGTTGGTTCACCGGGGGGGGCTGCAATTATTCATTATACCGCTAAAGCTCTCATAGGAATGCTGGATTGGGGGCTGAATGCACAGGAAGCTATCGACTTACCAAACTTTGCCAATTTTAACGGGCCATCGGTACTTGAAGAGGGCTATTTTTCGCAAACAATCATTGAAGCACTTGAAGCTATGGGGCATGAAGTTGATGTTCGTGCACTCACAAGTGGTTTGCAGGCTATTCAAAGAACCGAAGATGGATATTTTGGTGGTGCCGATCCTCGCAGAGAAGGTGTTGTGATGGGAGATTGAAACAGTTTTAGTATTTTGAAATCAAATAAACGCTAACTAAACGGATTGTTGATGACTATTTTAGAATTTTTACTACTGCTTTTAATTGCAGGAATTTGTGGCTCCATTGGGCAGGCAATTGCCGGATATTCTCGCGGCGGCTGTGTTATATCTATAGTGGTGGGCTTTATTGGAGCTTTACTGGGAACATGGATGAGCAATCAACTTGGTTTGCCGGAGCTTTTTGATGTGACTATTGGTGGAAATACATTTCCCATTATCTGGTCAATTATTGGCTCGGTAGTGTTTGTAATGATTGTTGGTCTTCTAACCAGAAAGAGATAAAAGAAGCTCACTGCAAATTGTATATCTGCAGTGAGCTTGTTGGTTTAAAAGTTAATTGTCAATTCAAGAAATACTCTTCTTCCGGGCTCCGGCAGAAATTCACTTGTTCCACCGGCAGATGGATTAAATCTTCTGTTTAAATGCTCATAATACGATTCATTCAGAAGGTTTTTTACCCCACCGGATAGCATCAGGCCGGTGAATATCTCTGCTCTTAATGACGCATCCATTATCCAGAAACCGGGTGTTCGGCTCTCTGCAAAAAGTTCATCAAATCGTGGCTGTGGGAAAACACGTTTTACAGAGAATTCATGTGAGAGTTTATCAGAAAATGCAAATCCGCCAACAGTTAGTGACGTCTCAAAAGGCGGGATTTCTGCCACTGGTGTATTGGTATCTCTGTATTCAGCTCTTGTATAGGAGGCATCCCAACGCACAAACCAGCTATTTGATAAATCTGTGCTTACATCCCATTCAAAACCAGTGAAGAGTGCATCGCCACGATTTGCAAACAGTCTCACACCCGGTGCAGCTCCCACAGGATCCACATTTTCTGATCGTACCGCTGAGATATAATCGGTTTGATACGATGCAAACAGAGTTGTATTGATTCTGAATCTGTTCAGATCGGCCTGCCATACAAGATCTGCCTGGTTGTTTGTTTCAGGTTTTAAGTCAGGGTTTCCGGCATACTCAAATCCATCCTGACCGATAGCAAGGAAATTGATGTATCGCTCTGTTACATCGGGGCTACGAACTCCACGGCCCACATAGAAACCAATGGTTTGTGAATTGCCAATGGATTTGGTGACCCCACCACTAATACTAAAATTCAGATGTTTTGAATCAACATCACTACCGGCAAATCGTGGAGCCGGATCGTTTGCTGTGGCCGAATTGTAATCTAATCGGGTTCCGAAAGTAAGGGTATAGCTGTCAATAAAATGTTCGGTTCCCGCAAACAGGCCGAGATTTGTTATTGACGCATCCTGCCATAGGTTATAC
>JAFIES010000151.1 GCA_020832415.1 Balneolaceae bacterium
CTTTTGTCCAGGAAGTTCACATAGAGAAACGGATCCAGGACCATTCCGATATCTTCACCTGAAAGCCTGTTATCTTCAAGATACGTGTGGATTGCACGGGCAAAACCTACATGGAAATTTGGTGCAAAAGCCGGAGAGTACGAGATATTAATCGCGTTCATGAATCTGTTTTGATCAGCTTCCTCGTCACCAAGAAAATATTCAGAGTCCTCAGGAAAGGCCCAAACCCACTTGAATTCAAAATTACCAACATATGGTACTCTCAAAGGTGATCTCGTACCCATGAAAAAGTGATTCATACCCGGTGCATTGTTACTCATGAGAAGGGGATATTTCACATTTCCGCCCCACCAGAGAGGTTCATTACTCAGACCCGTTTCAATATTTTTATAATGCAATCTGATGGATGAGTGTCCCAGATCGAACGTACTGAATGGCTGATCACCAAATCGAAAAGGTCTGTCAATTATATCACCCACTGCTTCCGCTACAAATAAACGGTTTCCTTCACTGTCGGATGGGATAAAACGTGGTTCCTCAAAATCGGTATTTTGATGCTGGATGATGTGTGGTTTAAACGTAACGGTGAGATAATCGGATGTAATCCAGAATCCGCCCTGAAATTCTGTGTTCAGCCCACGCCCATACCAGGCTGCGCCATTATTTTCACCATACGGCACCGTGCTGTTCGAAGTAAATGCAAGTGATGGCCTGTACACCCCAGCCCGGAATGAGTATCCAAGATCGTACGTCTGGGTATCCAGTTTTTGAGTCCAGATTCCGTGGTTTTGCCCGGATTTATCTAAATACGATTCATACGTATGGTTCCAAATCGGACGATTGTTAAACGAAGAAAAAACAGATCCCTGAAATAACTGCTGAATTCGTAGCTGCTCCTCTTTGATATCATCAATAGGTATTGTTTGTGCTGCCAGTGTAGCGGGCAAAATTATCAGGAGCAGACATAAAACAGTTAGAACTTTGTTATTGGCTTTAACAAGTATCGACACAAAGATCGATGAGGGCTGGTAAATTATTTTAGTTTGATCTGTTCTCATACCACTCAAAGAATATATGTGATGCCAATTTGAAACTGTACGTTGGTCCGGTCATTACGGTCGTAATTGGTAGCATTGATGCCATCCAGCCGGCCATAATCAAAACGCCCGTAATTGTACGCTTTTGTCCATACTACACGGCTATTGATATAAAACGGCCCGGGACCATACAGAAAGTTAAGCCCAAGATTCAGGTTTACCCTGTGGCGAAAATAATCACCAAAGTTTGCAGATAGTGCGTTGGATGCAGAGCCTTCGCGAAAGTGGAAGCTGTCATTATCAACATATCTCTGAATAAAGAGGCCAAGTTTATACTCATTTTTATAAGCATCGATGTTTAACAACTGACTGTTAGATCCGGGGCCAATAGCAGCGCCTAATACCTGACCACGATTCGTATGGCCTTGTCTTATACGACTGTGAGTATAAAAGAAACTTTGAACTCGAACCTGCCTGAGGGCAGTATGTGTTAAATTTGTAATTTCAACATTTGTATTTATAAAATCTACCCAGGGGAAATCAGAAATTTTTTGAAAACCTATTGTGTAAGCACTGTTATGATGAGGTTGATTAATTAAATCACGCAGATCATAACTATGATCTTCTTTGTAAAATTCGGCATAAATCTCAGCTCTGGCTTCAGGCAAGAGTAAATGAGCATAAAAAGAAGCAAGCTGATTTCGATCTTGCCGAACACCGTCATCCCCTTGAGTACTTACCAAGCGAGACCTGCTGAAGGGATCAAAAATTCTTGTCACGTTGCTAAATTCAAATCCATTGGTTTCAAATAAATGAAATAGTCGAATTATACCAACTGTTAGGTTTTCAAAAAATGGTGGTGAATATGCAACATTAACAGCGTTTGTAAATCTCGTTTCTCCCTGTCCAGTTCCATCAAAATATTCTGATTCTTTTGGGTACCCTAAAATCCAGCGAAGTTGGAAAGCTCCCAAATATGGAATTTTTACCCTTTCTCTTGTTCCTAAGAAAAAGTGTTTAAAACCCGGGGCGTTATTACTCATTACCAAAGGGTACCTAACTGCAGGGCCCCACCAAAGAGGTTCCGTACTTAAACCGGTTTCAAATTCATTATAGTGAAACCTTATTGATGAATAACCCCAATCAAATGTTGTATATGGGTCAGGGCCGAATCTGAATGGTGCATCCATTCCATCCTGAACTCCTTCGGCAATAAAACGAATATTTCCATCACTATCTCTTGAAATGAATCTTGGATGCAAGAAATCTTTATTTTTTTGGAAGATAATATGTGGTTGAAGATTTACTGTAATGTAATCTGAATGAATAAAGATACCAGTTAAAAGTTCTGTAGTATTTCCTCTTCCATACCATGCCGCATTGTTATTTTCACTAAATGGTAATCTTGAATTAAATGTATTTTGAATAAAAATAGGATGTAATCCAATTTGGAAATAATCGTTTTTATTAATTATTGATCCGGAGAGGTTTTTATTTATTAACGAGTTTGAACTTATCGGTTCTTGATTGTTCTTGAATGTGTAGGGTCTGCTGATTACAAATGAGTTTAAAGAATCAAACTTTAAAGTTTGCAGTCTAATTTGTTCATCCTGTAGGCTTCCTATTGATATGGTTTGAGCATTTGAAACTGACAGGAGTCCTACATTAAATAAAAATATTAAAAATAGATGAAGTATGATTCTCATAGTTAAATATTCACTGGTGTCAGCAGGATAAAAGTTTGAGTGTTACTGACAATATTTATGAAATAAAGAGTTCTATTATAGATAAGTTAATAGTGCATATATCGTTTAAGACAGATTAAGAAACGATATAAAGTATGACATATTGAATAATAATTCTGTTTAAGAGCAGATAATAATTTCTTATTTTGCAAAGTTAGAAAACATCATAGCCAATTCGGTAATCAATAAAGGAAAAAGATAGTAAATGAGTGACGTACAAGAAAAAAGCTCTATCATATCAGATGAAGAAAAAGATCAGGATTCATTTCAATTGATAGAAATTGACTTAGTAGAAAAGGCTGAATTAATATGGTCAGAAAGAAAGTTAATAATAATTATATCGACTCTATTTTTCCTCCTTGGTTTATTTCATTACAGCTTTGCACCATCTGAGTACGAATCTACATCAATGTTAATTCACGAAATTGAATCAACAGGTAATTTTGATGGTGGTGGAGCTTTATTAAGATCTTTAACTGGTATGAATATACCTTCAAGCTCAGGAAATCTATCAGCAGCTGCAACCGGCAGAGCTCCTTTACCAGTTTCACTTTATCCACTAATCATTAATAGTACTGATTTCCAAAAAGATTTAATACTTAGAGAGTTAGAGTTTTCGACTCTGGATACTAATATGACGTTGTACAGTTACTTCAATAATCACTATCAATCTCCATTACGAGGTAGAGTTTATTCCTATATTTTAGACATGTCTATATATTTACCATATAATATTTATAGAGCTATTCGTAGAAATATTAACTCTATTCGAAACTCAAAACGATCTGAAAGCAATAGTACGGAATCATCAGAAGAATCAATTCAAGTAGTAGAGGTTATTGATGAAAGGTTATTAAGTGTCAGCAATAGCGAGAGAAGGGTTATAGAAAATATGCGCAACCGAATTACATTAAATATCGGTGGATCAACCACAGAGATCATCACAAAACTACCTGATCCAAAGGCTGCTGCATTAGTAAATGCTATTTTAGTTGAAAGAATTCAGGATTACATGACTGAATATAGAATTGAAAAGGCACAACAGAATTTAAATGCGGTAATTCGTCAATATAATGAAGCAAGGGAGAGGTATGAGGATGCAAATCAAGAACTTGCACGGTTTCAGGATGAGAATATAAATTTATCAACAGCAACAGCTCGAATACATGAAGAACATCTCAGAAATCAAAGAAATCTTAGGTTTAGTGTATATAATTCTATTTCTCAAGAAGTTGAACAGGCAAGAATGGTATTGGAACAACAAATACCGGTTTTTAATGTACTTGAAAAACCAAATATACCCAACTCTGCAAGTGGAGGTTCGTCGGATTTAATTTTAGTGTTTTCAATTGTGATAGGTTTATTTTCTGGTGTTGGATGGGTATTGGTAAAAAACTCAAAAATGTTTGACAGAAGTTTGAGTAATCAGTGATCCATTTATTAATTCAATCAAAATTAGACTACTTAAAGAGATAAGCTGAATGCTAAACTCATTAAAAAAAATCTATTCCCTCTTTCCGGTAAAAGACAGATTTAAACTTCTCATCTTATTTATAATGATGCTTTTTGCATCATTTTTTGAAATTTTAGGTATTGGCATGATACCTGCTTTTGTAATCGCAATTGCCGACCCTGAAAAGGTTCTACAAGTTAACTATTTGGGAGAGTTTTTAGAGTACGTTGGAATTACTACAGCTCAAACACTTGCATTATTTGGGGCAATAATTCTAATATTAGTATATGTTACAAAAAATATATACCTCACTTATTATAAGTATACAAAAGTTCGTTTTGTAGCCAGAATGAGAGTCTATTTACAAAACAGGCTTTTCAAAGCATACATGTCAGCTCCATACTCATTTTTTCTGAATAGAAACTCTGCAGATTTACTCAGAAATGTTAATTCAGAGGTAGGCAAAGTAATCAATGGAACAATAATGCCCATCCTAGAGATTACTTTGAATATAGTAATGTTCTCATTGATAATATTTGGCTTGATTTACCTTGAACCATTTATAACTTTAGTTACGATTGTTATGATGGGAGGTGGCGGTTACTTATTCCTGAAATTAACCCAAAAGAAAAGTCGTGATTCGGGGCGTATTTCAAGGCAGGCAAGTGGTGATATGAATCGGGTTATTCTACAAGCAATTGGCGGGTTTAAAGATGCCCGTGTGTTAAACAGAGAAACGTTATTTTTAAAACAGTACGACAGATTTGCAAATAACCACGTTAAAGCTTCTGTTTACCAATCAATTATTAAAGAACTGCCAAGGCCAATAATTGAGACACTACTTGTGAGTGGAATTTTAACCATAACACTTATTATGGTATATGAGGGCAGATCATTTACAGAGATAATCCCAATCTTAACACTCTTTGGCGTGGCTGCAGTTAAATTAATGCCAATATTTAATA
>JAFIES010000026.1 GCA_020832415.1 Balneolaceae bacterium
GTACGATACTTTTTGTAATAGAATCGGGCAAGGAAAAAAGCAGAGTCAGTCCGCTTCCAACAAACAAACCTGATAGTGTGTGGGTTTCATCAGAAAGGTTCATTAGTTATAACCAGGAAAATTTCAGACAGTGGCTTATCGAAGAGGAGAGACTAAGACATGAAGCAGATTAATCAGGAAAAAATGTAAATATCAAATGTAACCGGTCTCTTTAATTATGAAAAAATCTGCATTTTTACTTTTCTCTCTTTTATTGATGATAATCTCCTGCACCGCACCGCATGAGGATTCATTATTTGATCAACTCTCACTCAAAGAGATTACTATTGATGAACTGACCGCCGGTTATGAAAACGGGGATTTTACCATAGAACAGGTTGTCAGGGCCTACATACAGCGGATTGAGGATATCGATAAAAATGGCCCGGGTTTGAATTCTGTGCTTACTGTAAACGAACGAGCTTTGGAGCAAGCCGCTGAGCTGGACAGGGAACTCCAGGAAGGAAACCGTAAAGGCAGATTACATGGAATCCCGGTTTTGTTGAAAGATAATATCGATACATACGATATGCCCACAACAGCCGGTTCGAGATTTTTGGAAGGATCTGTACCACCCGAAGACGCATATATCGTTAAAAAATTACGTGAACAGGGTGCTATTATTCTTGGGAAAACAAACCTCAGTGAATGGGCAAATTTTCACAGCAGTTTTTCATCAAGCGGATGGAGTGGCCTCGGCGATCAGGTAAATAATCCATATGAAATATCGCGAAATCCATGCGGGTCAAGCTCGGGTTCAGGCGTGGCCGCATCAGCAAATCTTGCAGCAATAACTATTGGCACAGAGACAAATGGTTCTATTGTATGTCCTGCAAATGCAAATGGTGTTGTTGGCTTTAAGCCAACAGTTGGGTTATGGAGCAGAACCGGTATTATCCCAATCAGTTATACAACAGACAGTGCCGGACCTATGACACGAACCGTACGTGATGCAGCCATTCTATTAGGTACTCTTGCAGCTTCTGATGAGCGAGACGAATTGAGCTTGCTGGCTGAAGAGCATCTATTGGAAGATTACACCGAATTTCTGAATGAGAATGGATTGGAAGGAAAACGCATCGGTTTTTATACAAGCCCAATGGGGAATCACTTTCGGGTTGATTCATTAATGAATCAGGCAGTACGGGATTTTGAAAGCAGGGGAGCTGAGATTATTGAAATTGATCAGATAACCACACAGAATATTGGTGGTGATGCATTTCGGGTTCTTCTTTATGAATTTAAAGATGGCCTCAATAAATATTTTGACTCATTAGGTGAAAATGCCCCGGTTCGAAGTGTTGCTGAACTTGCTGAAAAAACACGGGATTCATCAATTGAAACCGAACAGTTTGACCGCAACCTTATTTTTCAAGCTGCAGAGGCAGGAGATATAGACTCTGAAGAGTTTCTCAAGTCACTCGAGAATATGCTCACACAAAGCCGTGAAGAGGGGATAGACAGAGTGATGGATGAGCATAATTTAGATGCGATTATATCACCAACCGGCTCTCCTGCATGGAAATCAGATCCTGTAATGGGAGATAATTTCAGGCTGAGCTCAAGTTCTCCATCGGCAAGGGCAGGTTATCCAATCATAACGTTACCAATGGGTAATATCGATGGTCTGCCTGTGGGTATTTCCATATTTGGCCGTGCATGGAGTGAAACAACTCTGCTTGAAATTGCCTACGCGTATGAACAGGCAACCATGCACAGAATTGTTCCCGGATTTCTTGAGTAAAAATTCACCATCAGTTAATTATTTCATACATTTTAGAAAGTGTTGGAGTTTGTATGAAAAAAATTGCAGGTGTTTGTTTATTCATTTTATTGTCAGGTTCATATGCATTCGCTCACCATGATGAAAACAATTCTACTGGGAATGTAGTTATCATTAGTATTGATGGATTCCCTGCCGATCTGCTTTGGGATGTTAAAGTTCACATTCCAACAATTCGCAATCTGGCACGAAACGGAACATGGGCACGATCGATGGTACCGTCAAATCCAACGCTAACCTGGCCCAATCACACATCCATTGTAACCGGTGTCCATCCGGAGAAGCACTGCCTGCTTTTTAATGGGAAATTGGAATATACTGATGGAGGTTTACCTGTGCGGGTAAATCCAAGAAAAGACAAATCAGATCTTGTACAGGTTCCAACCCTTTTTGATGCTGTTTTCAATAGTGGATTAAAAACTGCTGAAGTTAACTGGCCGGCAACGAGAAATGCGAATACCCTTCATGATAGTTTTCCCGATGTACCTGATAACGTGGGAAATATGACAGATGATTTGCGCTGGGAGTTATATGATAAAGGTATACTGAATGATATGACTACGTTTGCACTTTGGCAATTCAGTGGAGCCGGCAGAGATGAAGTATGGGTGAATACTGCACAGCATTTGATCGAAAACAGAATGCCTAACTTGCTACTTATACATGTATTAAATGTGGATAGCTCTCATCACAGGCATGGCGTTGACTCTGAGCCCGGTTACACAGCTTTGCAACTGGTTGATTATCAAATCAGGCAGATTATTGAATCACTGAAAAGTGCAGGCCATTTCGAGGAAACCACAATTTTTATTACAACCGATCATGGCTTTACAAACACACCCAACTCAATTCTGCCAAATGTTGCACTTGCAAATCATGGGTTACTAAACATTGAAGACGGACGGGTTATTAATGGGCGCGTACAGGCTATTTCTAATGGAGGTATTTCATTTTTATATGTGAATGACCCAGATGATGTTGAGGCAATAGAAATGGCTGAAGAAATATTTGAAACTATTGAAGGAGTTTATAAAATCATACAGCCGGACGATTATCATCTTTATGGGCTTCCGCATCCCGATTCGTGTGATCAGCCCGGTGTATTATTACTGGCTTCAGAGCCTGGTTACGCATTTAACAACTCATTGCAAGGAGATGAGGTAGTTGTAAATAGCTCCGATTTTGGGTACGCAGCGGGACATCATGGATTTTTGAATACCTTTCAGCAAATGAGTGGTGCTTTTATCGTTGCCGGAAAAGGAATCCACAGCGGATTGGTTATAGACGAGGTAGATATTCGATCTATAGCCCCAACAGCTGCGTATATACTTGGTGTAGAGTTTGATTCAGCCGATGGCGAAATTCTTTATAATATTCTTGACCTTGAGTTTGCCAACTAGCTTATAATCAAATCATAAAATGCAGTGAGAGTAGTGAACGATCAGGGTTGTTGAAAACCATAAGAGCTAATGTTTTTCAATAGAAACAGCAGAATATTTAATCTGTTAACAGAGTTTATAAAAACCTAACAAAAAAAACCCTTGTAAATATATAATTTACAATATCTTTTTGTGATATATGGAGTGCGTTTTACGCATATCTTTGCTTATAAAGTCTGCTTAGGGTATAGGTTGGTTTTGTTTCAGTTCAACAAGATGAAATTATGAATAAGAGTAGTAGAAGGCATAGGTATCGTTTTCCCATATAACTTATTTCCAGTTTACTTCTAATTCTATTTCTTGACCAATTACAAATCTTCCCCCCGGAAAATTAAACATTTCGCCATCCAGACGAGGAAAATAGCCTTCATAAAGAGCTATGTTTTCAACCCCTACAGTTGGGTTATAAAAAATGAATGTGTAGTCAGTTAAAATTTCATTTTCATTCGGTCTAAATCTCGTTGTTCCATTAGATTTAACAATCATATTCTCATAGCTTACATTAGAAATGTGCCTTGCTAAGAAAGGGTAATATGGATCCGTTACGTGTGTGGTAAACAGATATTCAGAATCATCTTTATCACCAATTAAAACCCCATCTTGATAATCAAAAGCCAAACTGTCAATAACCGTCCAACCTGGTTGCACCCACTCAAAATCTTCAATAGTCCATTGAAGGTGATCCCCATTTTCAAAGGATAAATCATCTTTAGTGCCTAATAGAAGAGCTTTGGATCTATCCAAACTTATAACAGCACCAAACAGAAATGCCTGGTCTGATTGAGGAAGTTCTAATTGGATACTCTTTTGATTCTCATCATCCACTTTCTCTGCAGAACGCAAGATGATAGACCCTTCAGGATAAATTAATCGAATTCCAAAGTGACTTGCTGGTGGAATATTGTCCAAGCTGCCATTCTCTTCGTGACTTTCTGCAATCAACGAATCTAATGATTGCCAATTAATTGTGATATCCATGAATGGGGGTGAGTTATCTGCTCGCACAAATTTGAGTGACAAGTTCACATCTTCATTAACAACAACTTGAATTGTTCTCTCGGTACTTTGAATATCTCCGGACCATTCTTCAAATTTCCACCCTTGATTTGCATGGGCTTCCAATTCAATGACTGTTCCATGTTGATAATCCGTCGATTTCTGCTGTATAATTCGTTCACTATATGTGCCGCCGCCATCAAGTTCAACTGTAAGTGGATATGTACGCTTCGTAAATAAAGCAGCTACCTGTTTATCTGAATCCATTAAAACCTCTGTTGGATTTTGTGTGGCTGTAATACCACCGCTCCATCTTTCAAATACCCAATGTTCATTGGAAGTAGCGGTAATAGTGATGGATTCTCCCTCTTCAGCTTCTGTAGAAGATTGAGTAACTGTGCCTGCTCCAACCGGTTCAACTACGGTGGTTAATTTGTAGACCGGTGTGCTTTCTGTTGAACAGTTATAAACAAAGAAAAGTAGTAGGATTATTGAAAGTAAAGTAGGAATACGTCTCATAATAAATCATTGATTTGACAGAAAAGCAATTATTAAAGGGGTTTAACTCAGATAAAATACACTACACTTTATAGTTATCAGAGCCACACAATTAATAACAAACTTCACTTAAAGTCTTAATTGACTGAAGTACAAAATGAGACGATCTTTATGAGAGCTTCGTGTGCAGTAACAGATTCTTAAGTTTAATTTTTATAATAATTTAACATACTTCAAATTAATTATGTTAATTATTATACACCGAATAGGTCTACCATCTTTTTTTCTGAAATCATTTCTTATAAAATTACCTGAATTATATTCAAGAATTCTATAGAATGCATTTTCAGTATCACTTTCTGTACTGCTCCAAACGTACGCCCTTTCACCCATTCTACTGAAATCACCATTTATTGATCTTCCACCAGATGGTAATGCAGAAAAACCAGACTCATTGGTAGCGCCTGAATTTGGATTCTTCCAGAACTGAAAACCGGTTGTCTTTAATTTTCCACCTGCATTTTGACCTAAATGGTTTGCAAGAATACTTAAATCGTGATCACTTGGAGTACGCCATCCAACAGGACAAATATTTCTGTTGTCAGTTGCAGCATACCAATTGTATAGTTTTCCATAAATACTATTAAACTGACTATCATTGTTATAATATGCCCAAGCCCCAAAAGTAGTGTTACGCCAATCTTGATTGTCAGATACATTTGGTATTTGATTTCCATTTTGATAGCGAGTTGTTCTTAAATTTTCAGCCATCCACCATTGATTTCCAATTTTAACCGTTTGATAAAAGTTGCCATCTATATCAATTACTCCCTGCTTAAAAACAGCATTAATAGACACATTCCTATCAATTAATATTTCAATTGAATTATTTGATGAGTTATAATCTCCTTTCCAACTATCAAATACATATCCTGAGTTTGGATTAGCTTGAAGTTTTACAATTGATTCATAAGCATACTTACCATCACGAAGTGTCCCTTCAAGTAACTCTTTATTCACAAAACCATCACCTTCAATTGTAACATCTAAATCAAATAGTTGTCTCTCAAAAGTAGCTACAATTGTTTTATTACTATTAATTGTAAGTTCAAAAGGATTTGTCATTCCACTAAAGTCTCCACTCCAACCTGCAAATACCCAATTTGAAGTAGGTATTGCAGTCAACTCAACAACTGTACCATGTGCATAATCTGTGGTTTTCTGTTGTATGATCCTTTCACCTACTGTTCCTTCACCTTCAGTAATGACTGTCAGTGGATACTCGCGTTTTTCAAAAAGAGCTGTTACACTCTTATCTCGATTCATGACAACACTTGCAGGATTTTCAGAGCCTGAATGATCCCCACTCCAGCCAGAAAACACCCAATTTTGATTAGTATTAGCTGTAATGGTAATCGTTTCACCCTCATCTGCTTCAGTAGCTGATTGCGTTACTGAACCTGCCTCACTTGGTTCTGCTGCTGTATTTAATTGGTAAACTGGTGTACTTTCTGTTGAACAACTATATGCAAAAATAAGTAGCAGAATTATTGAAAGTGCTGTAGAAATGCGTCTCATAAATGATGTTTTTTTGTTAGCCAACTTTTTGAATGTGGTTTGACCTTAATCTATATTAATTAAGGTATACGTATCTAATTATAATAAATATTTTTAATTCGATTAGAAATTTTTTTAGAGAGGGGATTATTGAGTTTGTTTACACTACAGATTACACTCAATAAAAAAGCCCTTGTAAATCAATGACTTACAAGGGATTATGTACCCGAGAGAGGACTTGAACCTCCACGTCCGTGAGGACATACGCACCTGAAGCGCACGCGTCTACCAATTCCGCCACTCGGGCAAGTTTGCAGACAAGAAATATAGTAACTATCTCGTGCCGAATGCAATCTTAATGAAAGAAAAAAGAGAAAAATTTGATGATATGTGTCTAAGTAACGGTCAATATTTCGAATTGAAAATTCTGGCTGTTCAAATAGATATAAATATTCTTGTGGTTTTGATTTTTTAACGGAAAGGGTTCTTATTATCATTCAAATCATCGAACCAATCAGTAAACCAACGTAGAAAGTATGGATGCCAAATTTGACAACCTGGGGCAGAAGATTTTTGAAAAAGTAGACACCGTAATTTATCACGATGCAGAGGAGG
>JAFIES010000039.1 GCA_020832415.1 Balneolaceae bacterium
CTTCAAATACACCTGCAGACTCAGCTCCCGGCTCTGAGGAGATAAAATATTCTGTGTCGAATTCAAGAAAAACCTGCTCGATATAATCAGATTGGTCGAGATTGCGTTCAAGTGGAAAAATTATTCTGAAGAAAACACCAACAAGTGCAAAGGCAAACAGCAGGCCTAATGACCAGATCAGAATTAATGTAAAACCGGAAGTGCTTTTTTTGTTTGTGGCCAATGCTGGTTTATTACTTTGATATTGTTATTTACAAAAAGAAAATACTTTTGATTATTCTCATCTGAAAGTAAATTTCATAAAAAAAGCCCTGTCGCGAGACAGGGCTTTTGCTCATAACTCAACAAGAGAAAAATCAGATTGCACTGTCTAATTTTTCGTAATCGTACCCATCTGCTTTACTCATTTCTTGTGCAGTGAGTGTAAGCAGAATTCCGTAGATAACCTTTGAACTCACATCAGCTACAGTATAGGTAATGTGGCGTGCAACAACAGCCGTTTCAGATAGAGCTGGTTCCAGGCCTAAGCTGAACAAGTATGGCATCAGATATGCACCGGGATATAACATCCAGGAGAAAAGGAACAGAGTCCAGATTGTACCAAGATATTTTTGTGCTTTCGGTGGTGCACCCTCTTTACCTTCCGTGATTACTCGCTTCATTAAAATGAGAATGTGTACAAAGAAGATGGTAGATATAAAGCCCCAAACGAAGAACAATGTTGGGCTGGTAACTTCGTAGAACTGACCAACATATCCTGTAAGAATCATTGCAGTTCCTGAGAACCAGAAACCATTTCTGATTTTACTGAAATCACTTCTTGTTAAAGTAACAACAAAAAGAATCTGGAAGAGAAGCATTGGAACATCAATCAACCAGTTCAGGTAGCGATAACCGTTATTAAACAGGTCTGTAGAGCTTCCAAGTACGTAGCGTGCGGTGTCGGTGTCGTAAGTCATGGCACCGGTCCAGTTTTGCTGCTGAACGAGCAACAGCAAAAATGCTGAAACCATAACAACTACGGATAGCACAGAAGATATCCGGTATTTTGGTGCCACTGTTTTAATGGTAAGAACAAAATATAGCAAGCCGGCGAGCATGATAGCGTAACCCAGTGTAAGTACATGGGCAGACATCTGGTATGCCATTTCTGTAAAACCAGAGTCGAGCGCTACATAATTCTCAAAGGTTGCATTCCCTAAAGAACTTATTAGATCCATTGTTTTAAGTGGTTTGTTTAAGGTTGTGCATCCATATTTTTGGATGTCAATTACAGATAAAACCACCACTTTTTTTTAAGAGTTCAACTTATACCCGCAAAAATGTAACACCCAATAGTCGCTTGATTGGCAATTACTTAATGAATTTTCAAGTGTTAATCTGAGGCCAAAAAGATACTTCCATCAAATATATTTTCAAAGTTTTCTGAAAGTTTGAGAGTAAAACAGCCTGAAAAGCGCTACTAACAGATAAATCGATGCCTTACAGTGTTGTAAGTTTAGAAATGACTCAGATTATCTCTTGATAATATCTTTCACAAAGTTGGGTAGAGCAAAAGATCCGGTGTGAATTTCGGCATTGTAATATTTAAGAGATGAAAACTTCTTTTCTGAAGAATTGATTCGTTCAATCACCTCATCACTTAATGGGTCAACTGTTTTTGAAGCACATGCCATCGACCACATTCCCGCAGGGTATAGCGGTATAAAACTAAGATACATTTTTGAGATTGGAAAAAGATCATCGAGAGCATAAAACACTTTTTTCATACTTGGGTAGTACGATTCAACCCATGGGCTTTCCGTCTGGGCTGTAAGAACACCATCATCTGAGAGGGCATTAATGCAAAACTGATAAAAATCTTTCTCGAAAAGACCTTCAGCCGGTCCTACCGGATCCGATCCATCGATGATTATTACATCGTATGGAATCTTTACATTTTTCACGAAGGCGATGCCATCCTCATATGATACATTAAGATTTGGGTTGTCAAAATCTCCAACTCCGGGAAAGTGAAGTTTAGAAGCATCAACAACGGTTTTATCAATTTCAACCATATCAACATGCGTAACTGATGCATGCTTTAAAACTTCCCGTGCAGTTCCGCCATCACCGCCACCTATAATAAGAACTCTCTCCGGTTTTGGGTGTGTAAACATTGCAGTGTGCGCAAGCATCTCATGATAAACAAATTCGTCTCTCTCGCTCAGCATCACCATACCATCAATCGTCATCAAATTTCCCCAGGTGTCGGTCTCGTAAACCTCTACCAGCTGATAATCAGACTGTTCTGAGAAAAGAAGTTTTTTCAGACCGATCGTTAAACCGGTCTGTTCGTTGTAGTACTCGTTATACTGAAGTGGCATGTTGTTGGCAGTTTATCTTTAGGAATAGTTTGAGTAGTTGTCCGAAATCTATTTATACCATAAAACAGCAGCAGCAAATACAGCGGCACACTGCTCCACTTTATGTTCAATTCCAATAGTTTTGATCTCTTTTAGTTTTCTGTTTCTGTATTCGAAACCATCAACTACCATTTGACGAACTATTTCCTCAACTGTTGAGAGCGGGGCATGGTCTTCAAACTCCATAATTACACCGGGCTCTCTCTCATCCTCCGGTATTCCTACAGCAATTGCACCGGAAATCATTCTTCCGGGAGTTGTGCTGTCGATCGTTGCATATGCGAGCGGAATCAGTCCGCCTTTTGGAAGAACAAGTTCATTAACGGAAATTTCCTGCGCTGTCGGAGGTAAAATACTGCTCATTCGCATCAGGTTGGTATCACCAACTCCGGCTTCTAACAGAGCTTTATCGAATGCATTCAGGCGTGTACGTCCTTCAGCTGCACCTTTCACAAGGCAATACATGTCTGGGGTCTTTACCATCATAATTAAAAACGTTTAATTTGTTTGATATTCCTGGTTTGGTTTGAAAAGAAGTTTCTGCCCTTCCGGCACTTTAAACATACCTCTCTTCATCTCCATGCTTGACACATTTTTTGAATCGAAGCTGTCTTTGAGGTACTCCTGAATTACCCAGGGATCTATCGTATCACCACAGGTAAAAATATCAACAGCTGCGTAATTATACTCCGGCCAGGTATGAATGGCGATATGGGATTCGGCAATTACAACAACTCCACTAATTCCATACGGGCTGAATTTATGGAAATTATGCGAAATAAGGGTGGCACGGGATGCCTTTGCTGCCTGTATGAGTGAGGTTTCCACATAGCTCACATCATTTAACTTTGACTGGTCACAGTCGTAGAACTCTACAAGAATTTGTCTTCCAAGTGCTTCCATTTGTTATCGTCCTGTATTACTATTAGTATCTATGTTTTTGTAAGATAATGATTGATAAATTGCCTTTTATTCCTGTCCATAAGGTCAGATATTATGTTTATTTGTTTGCGAACACTGTTCACTCGTAAAGACAGCTAAATTACACACAAAAATAGTATTAATGATAGCCCCTGCAAAAAAAATTTCTAAAGAGCTTGCATTAAATATTTACAAGGATTTACTACTCCCCCGCCTCATCGAAGAGCGCATGCTCAACCTGTTGCGCCAGAATAAAATCAGTAAATGGTTTTCCGGTATTGGGCAGGAGGCAATTTCAGTTGCTGTAGGGCGATCTCTCCATAAGGACGATTATATTTTCCCGATGCACAGAAACCTTGGCATTTTTACTACTCGTAATGTGCCGTTATACAAACTGTTTTGCCAGCTGATGGGTCGTGCTGATGGGTACACAGGTGGTCGCGACAGATCGTTTCATTTTGGTATTCCAGAAAAAAAGATTTTTGGGATGATATCTCATCTTGCAGCAACCATGCCCGTGGCTGCCGGAGTTGCTCTTGCAAATAAAATGCGAAAGAACGGAAACATCGCTATAAGTTTTTGCGGTGATGGAGCAACAAGTGAGGGCGACTTTCACGAAGCCTGTAACCTCGCTGCAGTATGGAACCTGCCGGTTATTTTTCTAATCGAAAATAATGGATATGGACTCTCTACTCCCACTTCTGAACAGTATGCTTGTGAGAATCTTGTAGACCGGGCCAAAGGCTATGGAATGAAAGGTATGCTTGTGGATGGAAATAACTATTTCGAAATGCAGCAGGCAATTGAAGAAGCCAAAGATTCTGCATTAAGTGGAACTCCTGTTTTGATTGAAGCAAAAACATTCCGAATGCGCGGACATGAAGAAGCTTCCGGCACTTTTTATATCCCGGATGAAAAGTTCGAAATCTGGAAGAAGAAAGATCCTATTTTACGGTTTGAAAACTGGATGCGGGATGAGGGTATTCTTAAAGGTGATGATCAGAGAATTAATATCAGGAATGAGATCAAAATAATATTTACGAAAGATCTTGAAAAGGCACTGGTAGCTCCTCTGCCCGTTTTTAATGAGGAGACTGAACTAAATCGTGCAGAATTAAAAAAACAACCGGCCATCTTGTTGAATGGCAAATCGTATCCATCATCTGAAAAACGAATGGTTGATGCTATAAAATTTGCACATGAACAGGCTTTTGATGAAGACGATTCTTTTGTATTAATGGGCCAGGATGTAGCCGAATATGGAGGAGTTTTTAAAGTATCTGAAGGCTTCCTGGAAAAATATGGAAAAGAGAGAGTTCGAAATACCCCAATTATTGAATCCGGAATTATCGGAGCTGCAATCGGGCTGGCTATGGAAGGTTTTAAACCCGTAGTTGAAATGCAATTTGCAGACTTTATCACTTGTGGCTTTAATCAGATTGTAAATAATCTTACGAAAGGCAGGTACAGATGGATGCCGGAACTAAACGTAACCATTCGGGCACCCCACGGTGGCGGAGTAGCAGCCGGACCATTTCATTCACAAAGCCCTGAAAGTTGGTTTATGCAGTTACCGGGGCTAAGAGTACTGGTTCCATCCTCAGTTGAAGATGCTCAAAATATGCTCTATACATCGTTATATGACCCAAACCCTGTTCTCTTTTTTGAGCATAAAAAGCTGTATAGAAGCATTAAATCTGTTACAGAAGATCACTGTTCTTTCGTTGACCTGTCGAAAGCTAATGTTGTAAAGAAAGGGAGTGATTTTACTATTGTAACGTATGGCATGGGTGTACACTGGGCATTAGAAGAGTCAACAGTTTATGAGAAAATTGATATCAGTTTTGAAATTATCGATCTCAGAAGCCTCGCTCCTATAGATTGGGAAACCATCTTACAGTCAGTTAAAAAGACCGGAAAAGTTCTGTTGCTGCAGGAGCCATCAGAAATACTCGGCCCAATGAGTGAAATTTCAGCCGGTATCTCAGAAAAAGCGTTTCATTACTTAGATGCACCCGTATTGCGATGTTCATCTCTGAATACGCCGATACCATTTAGCAGGGATCTTGAAAACGGTTATCTGGCGAGTAACCGTCTTAAAGATAAAATTGAAGAACTTTTAGCCTATTAATAAAAAAAGCGGCTCTCAAATAAATGAGGCCGCTTTTTTAAGTTTTGTTTAACGAAGGTTACTCTTCGTTATTTGGAAGCAGAGCTTTCCTTGAAAGTCTCAGTTTTCCACCATGCTCAACTTTAAGAAGTTTTACTTCTATTTCATCACCGACAGAGATTACATCTTCCACTTTTTTCACGTGTCCGTGTTCAAGTTCTGAGATGTGGAGCAGGCCTTCTTTGCCCGGTACAATCTCAACAAAAGCGCCATACTCTTTAATTGCCTTCACTGTACCTTTGTACGTTGTTCCTTCATCGAGCTGACCTGCAATCGCCTGAATACGTTTTTTGGCATTTTCGGCTTTATCAAGATTATCGGCAGAAATTGTAATCTGTCCTTTACCCTGCTCATCTTCTTCAATCCAGATCTCTGTATCTGTCTCTTTCTGGAGAGTCTGAATCACTTTTCCGCCAGGACCAATCACTGCGCCAATGCTGTCGCCGTCGATTGTCATACGAAGGAACTGAGGTGCATACTGCGAAAGTGATTCTCTTGATTTAGAGATCGTTTCCGCCATTTTTTCAAGAATATGCAGTCTGCCTTTATGAGCTTGCTCAAGGGCTTCTTCAATAATTTCAAAGCTGATTCCCTGAACTTTCATGTCCATTTGGGTTGCAGTGAGACCATCAGCGGTACCGGCTGTTTTGAAGTCCATATCGCCCATGAAATCTTCTTCACCTTGAATATCAGAAAGAACAACTGTGTTATTTTCACCTACAATCATTCCCATTGCGATACCTGCAACCGGCTTGGGAAGCGGCACACCTGCATCCATCATCGCCATGGAACCACCACAAACGGAGGCCATTGATGATGAACCGTTCGATTCGGTAATGTCGGAACGTACACGAACCACGTATCCGAATTCCTCAAAATCGGGAAGCACCATTTTGAGCGCACGCTCAGCAAGATGACCATGACCAATTTCACGTCGACCCGGACCACGCATAAAGCCTGCTTCACCCACACAGTATGGAGGGAAGTTGTAATGGAGCATAAATGTTTGCTCTTTTTCGTAGAAAAGAGTGTCTACACTCTGGGCATCACGCTTGGTACCTAATGCTACTGATACAAGCGCCTGCGTTTCACCTCTTGAAAAGATAGCAGAACCGTGTGCTCTTGGCAGATATCCTACCTGTGTCCAGATATCACGGATATCATCAGGGCCACGTCCATCGATTCTCTTTTTGTTTTCAAGAATCATGTTACGAACAGCATCCTTTACAAGATTGCTAAAGATTTCGGAAATTTCACCGCCAGCATCTTCATACTCTTCTTCTGCAGTGATGGCTTCTTTAATTTCTGTTTTAACTTCTTTCAGTTTACCACTGAATTCGTACTTGCTTAGCCCTTGGCCAACAATATCTTTTAATCTGTCGCCAACAAGACCGCCAACTTTTTCTTCAAGAGCTTTATTACCTTCTTCCGGCTCGAATTCACGTTTTTCAAGACCAAACTCTTTTCTGAGTTCTTCCTGGAATTCACACAATTTCACAATGGATTTGTGGCCTTCTTTAACAGCTTCAAGCATCTCTTTTTCGCTGATCTCACTCATTTCACCTTCAATCATGATCACGCTCTCAGCCGTGCCGGCAACGATCAGATCCATATCACTCTCTTTGAGCTCATCAATGGTTGGGTTAATCACAAATTCACCATTAATACGTCCAACTTTTACCTGTGCCATTGGGCCATCATACGGTATGTCGGAGATGTGAATTGCAGCAGATGCACCAATTGCACCTAATACATCAGCCTGGTTTTGCCCGTCAGATGAGAACACCTGGCAAATTACCTGAGTATCGTTATAATATCCTTTTGGAAACAGTGGCCGTAAACTTCTGTCAATCAAACGGCTGGCGAGTGTCTCATCATCAGATGGCCTTCCCTCTCTTTTCAAAAATCCGCCCGGGAATTTTCCGGCAGCTGTAAAACTTTCTCTGAGGTCAACAACCAGCGGGAAGAAATCTTGTCCCGGCTTTGCCTCTTTGGCGCTAACTACAGTACAGAGTACCATTGTATCACCCATTCGAACCATCACTGCACCATCTGCAAGTTTGGCTAATCTTCCGGTCTCTACCGAAATTGTTTTTCCTGGTGCAAATTCTACACTTCTAAAATCTTCTTTCATATCTGTTTTCTAAATTGTCGTCTAACTTATTATTTCGTCTTTTGTCGTCTAATAAACATATCTGCCATCTCTTATGGTTAGCGTTCGAAACTGGCGGATAAAAAAAAGGCACATATTAAAATACGTGCCAAATGGAAATGCTTATTTTCTTATACCAAGCTCTTTAATGAGCTCACGGTATTTAATAATGTCGTTATCACGCAAGTAATTTAATAATCTTCTGCGCTTACCTACCATTTTTAAAAGTCCTCTTCTGGAAGCATGGTCTTTTTTGTTATCTCCTAAGTGACCGGTCAAATCGTTAATTCGTGCTGTAAGAATAGCGATTTGTGCTTCTACGGATCCAGAATTTTCAGCTGAACCGCCATATTTCTTAATAATTTCTGTCTTTTGTTCTTTTGTTATGCTCATTATTGTTAGTAAGTATTGTATCTATTTATCTTATATAGCAAAATAAAATACGCTTATTTAGCCTGTTTTGCAATATTTGGGGATGAGTTCTTTAAAACATTTTGCGCCTCTATTTTATCAACAGAGAGCTGATTTTTTAACTCCTCCAAACCACTGAAAGATTTTTCGTCACGAAGCCTTTCAACAAATTGTATCTGAATGTCTTTGCCGTAAATATCACGGTCAAAATCAAAAAGGTTTACTTCAAGAGTTTCTGAATCACCCTCAAACGTTGGCCGTATCCCGATATTCATCATTCCGGAGTAATATTCACCTTCAACCCTCACCCAAACAGCATAAACCCCTCTTTTTGGGGTAATTTTTCTTGAATTCTTCACCTGAATGTTAGCCGTGGGATAGCCTATGGTTTTGCCTCTCTTATCACCATGAACTACCGTACCGTTCAATATATAATAGCGCTCAAGAAAACTGGCTGTTAATTTCATATCTCCCTCATCCTGAATAGCCCGGCGAACTGCTGTACTGCTAACTGTTTTGCTGCCAACCTCCTGCCTTGAAACCACGTGCGACGAAAATCCCAGCACACTCCCCAGCATCTGTACCGTTTCAATTGTACCCTCTCTGTCACGGCCAAAATGGTGATCGTACCCTATCACAAAATGTGAAACACCTATCTTGTCCCAAACTATATCACGCACAAACTCTTCGGATGTTAGCAGTGAAAAATCCCGATCAAACGGTATAACTACCATTTCATCCACACCAAGATCAGATAATAATTCGCTTCTCTCTTCCAGTGAGCTAAGCAGCTTTATACCCGATTTTCCAGGGTTGATAATTTCCCTCGGGTGAGGATCGAATGTTACGATTACACTGCGTGATTTATGCTCTTTTGCGATTTTAACAACTGTATTGATCAGTACTTTATGGCCTGCATGCACGCCATCAAATGTACCTACAGTTACTACTGTTGAGGAGTTTCGCTTCACATCTTTTAAAAAAACTATATCAGCCATCTCTTTTCGATTTAATCAAACTGTTAAACAGATCTGGTGTTAATGAATTATTAACATCAAAATGTCCTGTTATAGTTCTTCGTAATGCTGTGAGATGTCCCAGACTATTAAGAGCCAAACCGAGATCATGTGCAAGAGAACGAATATAGGTTCCTTTTCCACATCGCACCTTAAGTGTTATTTCGGGCAAAGCCATTGCCAGTAATTCTATATCATGAACTACAACCGGCCGGGGATTTATCTCAATCTCTTTTCCTTTCCTCGCGAGATCGTACATTCTCCTGCCGCCTACACGGAGTGCTGAATATTTCGGAGGTTTTTGCTGGATTTCACCGGTAAATTCTTTTGAAATACTCTCTCGAATGGATTCTTCAGTGATGTGTTCCCAGGGGGCAATATTATCAGGCTCCATGGCAGCATCGTAGCTGGCAGTAGATTCACCAAACTTTACGGTTGCAACATACTCTTTCTCCATTTCCTGGATCTGTGAAATCGATTTTGTTGCTCTCCCTGTACAGATTACAAGGAGGCCGGTTGCAAGGGGATCGAGTGTGCCGGCATGCCCTACTTTTTTTACAGGTAATCTGTTTCTAACATATTTTACAAGATCAAAACTGCTCCATTCCAACGGTTTATCCATTAAGATAACTGAACCGTTTTGATACTCCTCGGGGCCAAACTGCTCAAAATTATCTGATTGAAGGACAGGTAATTCTGATAATGGAATTGCTTTGGCCATTTAAATTGATTGAACAGATTTCAACTCGAATTTATGTATCAGAGTCATCAGATGAAGAACCACTCTTTTTCGCTTTGGAGAATAGATTTTCAATCTTGTTTACATACTCTGATGTATCATCCTGGAAAAAGATCAGTTCAGGAATTCTTCGAACCTGGTTTTTTATTCTTGATGCAAGCTGATAGCGTATTTCCGTTTGATGATCATCAAGATGTTTGTAAATGGGTTCGGGATCTCGGCCCGGCGAAAACACACTCAGATAAACTTTCGCAATGGAAAGATCGTCCGTTACCCGAACCTGTGTAACAGTGATAAATGTACCCTGAGGCTGGAAATTTCTCTGTAATATTTCACCAAGATCCTGCTTAAGTACGGATGCCAGTTTTTCTGTTCGAAGACTCATAATCGGGAATGGTTAAATACTAAATTCAATCAGCCGGAGACAGTCTATTGAGCATCTTCAAGCTTACGCTTCTGCTCAACAATTTCGTAGCTCTCAAATTCATCACCTACTTTAATGTCATTAAAGTTTTTGATGCTGATACCACATTCGTAACCGGATTGAACCTCTTTCACATCATCCTTAAATCGTTTCAGTGAGTCGATTTCACCATCATAAATCACAACACCATCACGGATAATTCGGAGCGGGTTGTTACGGTTGATTTTTCCTTCCGTTACATAACAGCCGGCAATGGTACCTACTTTCGAAACTTTAAAGACTTCACGAACGGATACAAGTCCCTTCATCTCTTCTTTAATTTCTGGTGAAAGCAAGCCTTCAAGTGCATCGTGTACCTCATCAACAGCATCATAAATCACACTAAACAAGCGGATATCGATACTCTCATTTTCAGCCAGTTTACGGGCATTCGACGTAGGCCGCACCTGGAAACCGATGATAATCGCATCGGAAGCTGAGGCGAGAAGCACATCAGATTCAGTAATCGCACCGGATCCTGTATGAATTATGTTTACTGAAACTTCTTCGGTACTCAGTTTTTGAAGAGCACCCGACAGAGCTTCAATCGACCCATCTACATCTGCTTTAATAATAATGTTAAGTTCTGAAACTTCACCAAGCGCCATTCTTCTTGAGAGATCATCCAGAGTGAGATGTTTTACTTTCCTCAGGTTCTGCTCTCTTCTGATTTGCTGACGCTGATTTGCAATTTCTCGTGCAGTTTTTTCGTCTTTCGGTACAATAAGTTTATCACCGGCCTGAGGAGAATCCACAAAACCTGTTAACTGAACCGGCACGGATGGTCCGGCTTTCTTCAGGCGCTGTCCATGCTCATTCTCCATGGCACGCACCCTGCCGGAAACTGAACCTGCAACAAATGGATCACCAATTTTAAGTGTACCATTCTGAACAAGAACATTCGCTACAGTACCTTTCCCTTTATCCACTCTCGACTCCAACACAATTCCCTGTGCGAGGCGATCTGGGTTGGCTTTTAATTCCATCAATTCAGCTTCAATCAATACTTTTTCGAGAAGTTCATCGATTCCCAATCCGGTATGTGCAGAAACTTCGGCACTCTGGTTGGTGCCACCATAGTCTTCTACAATTACTCCGTGCTCTGATAATTGCTGTTTGATCTTGTCAGGATTCGCACCCTCTTTATCCATTTTGTTAATGGCTACTACAATTGAAACATTCGCCGCTTTGGCGTGATTGATCGCTTCAATTGTTTGAGGCATAACGGAATCATCCGCAGCAACTACAAGAATTACAATATCGGTTGCCTGAGCACCACGGCTTCGCATAGCGGTAAACGCTTCGTGACCGGGAGTATCAAGGAACGTTATTTTTTTACCGGATTCGGTATCCACTTCATATGCACCTACGTGTTGTGTAATACCACCGGCCTCACCAGCTGCAACCTTTGTTTTTCGTATATAATCGAGTAATGAGGTTTTTCCGTGATCAACATGACCCATTACAGTAATAATTGGTGCACGTGGCAGCAGATCTGCGGGATCATCCTCTTCCTGGAAAATTTCATCTTCAATCATTTCATCTGCATCCACAAATGAAACATCAAAATCATACTCTGATGCTACCAGCTCAATCGTGGCTGCATCAAGTCGCTGGTTGATGGAAACCATCATGCCGATGTTCATACATGTTGTGATAACATCGGTTGGTTTAACTTCAAGGAGATCTGCAAGGTCACTCACAGTAATAAACTCTGCTACTTCGAGAACATCATTTTCGAGTTCATCCATCTCCTCCTGCATTGCACGCTCTTCTTCCCTCTCCTCTTTACGTTGTCTTCTGCGTTTCTGACGCCTGCTTCCAACCGTTTCTCCCCCCTGAAGTTTCTGGAGGGTTTCACGCATTTTCTTCTCTACATCTTCCTCATCAACTTTACTGCTGCGTTTCGATTTTTTCTTTTTCTTCTTGGATGTCGGAGCGGTGTCGGCCGGTTTGGTTGTTGGTTTGGTTGTTGGTTTCTCTTTTGCAGGTGCTGCTTCATCAGCTTCCGTACGATCTTTACGGCGTTTCCGGGTTTTTCGCTTTTTCTTTACATCTCTGGAAAATTCTACCTTACCAAGAACTTTTGTACCACTTAGCTTTCCAGCTCTGCCGCGTACAATTTCTTCATCTTCATCATCGGATGATTCCGTCTCTTTTTCATCGTCATCGACATCATCATCACCTTCTTCCTCATCCATTTCATCATCAGCAGCAGATACTTCTGTTTCAACTTCTTCCTGCTCTTCAGTCTCTTCCGGCTTTTCGGCAACAGGCTCTTCCACCTCTACCACCGGTTCTTTAGTTTTTTCAGGTTCAGGTTCAGGCTCTGCTTCAAGCTCTTCCGTTTTTTCCTCTGTAGCTTCCGGCTTTGTTTCCTCAACCGGTTCTGGATCAACAACTTCTTCCTGAGGCTCTAAAACAGGTTCTTCTATTTTAGGTGCCGGCTCTTCAATGGGTTCAACAGGAAGATCATCAATTGGTTCAAGAAAGTTGTCTATCGTAACACGTTCGTTACGATTCGACATAATTTGATTCCTTCTGGATTCGTACTCTTCCCGCGCTTTTTCGTGTTCCCTGCTTTTCTCTTTGTCATCACCATAAACCCCATCCAGTACCTCATACATTTCCTGGGTAATCTTGGAGTTTGGCCGGTTGGCAATTTCGAATCCGTTATCACTCAGAGTATCCACAATGGATTGAGTGGCAACATTAAATTCGGATGCAACCTTAAAGAGTTTTTTCGGTTTTTGGTTGGTCATATATTCGTTTGTACGTCGTTTATATCAATAAAAATTACTGCTGGGAACACAATCTATAAGGTACGATCAATCTTGTTCGTCCTCAAATTCATATGCAATGATGTCGATAATTCTTTCAGCTTCTTCTTTGGTAATTTTACCTTCAGTTCGCCGAATGATCTCCTCTTCATCAAGGTCTAGAACTGCACGTGCGCTGTCGCAGCCAATATCACGTAACAGATTTACGGTTTCTTCACCAAAATCAACCGTGAACTCTGCAATATCAATATCATCTTCTTCTTCAACCTCTCTGAACACATCAATTTCACAGCCAACAAGTTTCGAGGCCAACCGGATGTTCACCCCACCCTTACCAATCGCTTTTGAAACTTCATCAGCAGGAACAAGTACACTGGCGCGTTTACCATCCTGAGTCATCTCCACTTTCAGAACCCGTGCAGGCTGTAAAGCACGTTTAATAAACTCAATAATATCATTACTATAGTTTATCACATCAATATTTTCGTTTTGCAGTTCGCGTACAACAGCGTGAATCCGGATACCTTTCATGCCAACGCATGCCCCAACGGGATCAACCCGCTCATCGTAGGAAACTACAGCTACCTTTGAACGGTCACCCGGTTCTCTGGCAATTCTTTTCAGTTCGATGATACCATCAAATACTTCCGGTATCTCATTCTCAAACAACCTTTCCAGAAACAATGGTGATGTTCTGGAAATAATCACAGTTGGATTTCCGGCATGACGTTTTACTTCTACCACAACTGCACGGATGGTATCCCCTTTGCGGTAGCGATCTTTATAGATCTGCTCATTTTTAGGGAGCAAAAGCTCTACACCATTATGATTAACAAGGATATCTTTATTTGAACGCACCTGATAAACATCACCAAGTACAATTTCGCCTACACGATCTGAGTAATCTTCAAAAATATTATCCTTCTCAATTTCTCTGATTCTCTGTGCAAGCTGTTGCCTGGCCATAGTTACAGCGCGACGGCCAAAATCCGTGATCGATATTTCCTGGGCAAACTCGTCGTATAGTTCCAGATCAGGATCGTGCTTTTGTGCATCTTCGAGAGATATTTCTGTAACAGGATCTGAAAGCTCATCTGCCGGAACAACTTCCCGGATGTGTAATATCTGAATCTCACCGCGATCAGCATTTAAAATCACCTCAAATGCTTCGTCTGATTCATATTTTTTTCGGATCATTGTTCTGAACACATCTTCGAGAATGGTTAACAACAAGTCTTTATCAATGCCTTTGTCTTTCGCAATTTCCGCAAATGACTGAATAATGAGCTTTGAAATATCGTTTTGCATCAGAGATATACCTGTTTAAAAAAATTAAAATCTAAATTTTCGGGATAATTTTTGTTTCAACAATCTGGTTGAATTCAATTTCAACCGGACCATTTTCCTCATCCAAAATGCGAATGAGTTCATTTTCTACTGCTTCTATAACACCTTCTGCTGTATGGTAATTGTTCTCAATTTTGTACTTAATTTTGGCTTTTCTTCCAATGTTTTTTGGATACTGCCTCTTATCACTCAGTGGCCTCGATAAACCGGGTGATGACACATTTAGCCTGTAGGCACCACCTAACACGTTCTCATCTTCCATCAGGTTTGCAACAGTTCTGCTGATGCTTGAACATGTATCCACGTTCACACCACCTTTCTCAGAATCAACCAAAACCCATACTTCAGGAATTTTTTTATGCTTCACTTCCACATCAACAAGAAACATATCTTCTTGTTTAATAATGGGTTCCGACAATTCTTTAATAACTTCTGTAATATCCTTCTGCATAGTTTTACCTGATACCAAGTACAAAAAAAAGTGAGAACCTTTCGGCGCTCACTTCACAGTTTCTAAAAATAACGTAAAATGCTAAAAATTACAACCTTTAGAACTTGTTTCCGCTTGCAGAACAAAGTATCATTTAGCACTACCTGCAGGCATAAAGAGTGTTTGTATTTACTTTCCAGTCCTTAATTTTTAAAAAAAATAATTCAGTTAACCCATGCTTATCCGTCACACACTTCATATTTCTTTCATTTTAACAGCACTGATTTTAATCTCAGCTTGTGGTGAATCCGAGGAAACCTCACAGGCTCGGGAAACAGAATCACGAGTACTAGATTATGTTACCACTGTATCATTTGCTGATGAAGGAGGAGAACCGGTTTCAACGATCCGTGCAGCTCTGGCAGATGATGACCTCAGCCGAAGTGAAGGTTTAATGGATGTTCACAACCTTCCCTCTGATGCAGGCATGCTTTTTATATTTGAAGGTGAGGAGCCAAGAAGTTTCTGGATGGCAAATACCCCCCTTTCGCTCGATATCATATTTGCCAATTCAGATTTTGAAATTGTTCGGATCCACAGAAATACTCCACCCTACTCCCATGAAAGTATTGAATCAGAACTGCCGGCCAAATACGTAGTTGAAGTGAATGCCGGTTATACCATGCAGCACGACATTCGGGAAGGAATGATGATTATCCTTGAAGATTAGTTTTTACTGATGAACGACTGTGCCATCTCTACATTTTTTGGCGAACCTATATAAATAGGGCTTGTTTGATGAATTGCTGTTGGTTCGATCTCAAGAATACGCTTTTTACCATCGGTTGCCAGCCCGCCTGCCTGTTCAATAATAAATGAGAGCGGATTGCATTCATACATCAGTCTGAGTTTTCCTTCCGGATATTTACTTGATGCGGGATAGATAAAGATCCCCCCTTTTACAAGCGTTCTGTGAAGGTCTGCCACCATAGAACCAATGTAGCGGGCAGTGTACGGCCTGGATGTTTCCGGATCTTCCTGCTGGCAATACTTGATGTACTTTTTCAATCCCTCCTGCCACGAATTGTAACTACCCTCATTAATGCTATAAATAGATCCATGATCAGGAATTTTATAGTTGTCGAAGGATAGAATAAATTCACCTATGCTTGGATCAAGAGTAAACGCACTTACACCCAGGCCGGTGGTATAGGCTAAAATTGTACTTGATCCATACAGCACATATCCGGCGGCAACCTGCCTTACACCGGGCTGAAGTGCATCTGCTTCCACAAGCTCCTTCTCAAACCGCGGCTGGCGCATATATACTGAAAAAATACTCCCGATGGATACATTTACATCGATGTTGGAAGAGCCATCCAGAGGATCGAGATAGACGATATATTTTCCACCCTCACTGTTCAGTCTCACAACCCCATCATTCTCTTCTGAGATTACCATGCAGGTTATCATGGATCTGTCCAGAGCAGAGATAAGCTGGCTATCGGCAAACAAATCCAGCTTTTTTACAGATTCTCCATGAACGTTGGTTGAACCATCCACACCAAGTAAATTGGTAATCCCGGCTTTATTCACCTCTCTTGATATAATTTTTGCCGCTAAACCAATGTCCCGCAATAACTGGGAAAGCTCACCGGTTGCTCCGGGAAATTTATTCTGTTTTTGTATGATATACTCTTCAAGTGTAACCAGTCTGTTTTGAGAAGGAGTCATAGCATCAATTATGTTACTCTCGGTTGAATGTGAACTTTTCACCAGATAAAGTAGAGCTATTCAGAAAGTGATTCAAACAGAGATTCAGCTTCCTTTTGCAGCTCTTCTGCAGTTCCATTGTTTTCAATCACATGATCTGCAAGATGTGTGAGTTCATTAAAATCTGGTTGCTTGGAATTTCTTTCCAAAACAGACTCTTCTGATGTTTGATCGCGCTTTACTACCCTTTTTATTCGTTTCTCTTGATCACTTTTAATGATGACGACTACGTCCAGTTCTGCGGGTCTGCCATAATTAAGAAGCAAAGCTGCCTCTTTCACCACGATTAAATACCCTTCGTTTGATGCATTTTTTGCAAACCGTTCAAACTCTTTAGCTACAGCAGGATGAACAATTTGGTTGAGCTTCTCCACCTTTCCACGCTGAAAAGCTTCCCGGAT
>JAFIES010000042.1 GCA_020832415.1 Balneolaceae bacterium
ATCCGGATTGCTGAACGAATACTTGAAGAAATTTTTGCTCCGCAGGATAGTGGTCAGCAGTTAATGGGATTTCGTACTGGTTCCATCCGAGGTGAATATCTGCCGGGAGTTGGAGTGCATTTTACTATCAATCAAACCAGGCAATTTAGAATAAGAGCAGCCGGAGCGGAGAGTAATCAGTATGAGTTATCGCCCGAAGATTTTGAAATGAACGTAATGGAGTACATAACAAATTATGCTGCTCAGCTGAGAAACATAGAGGATGATGAACAGATCCGGATAACGTATGGAACGGGAGCTTCGGGGGGAGGTGTGATTATTATTAGGGGTTCAGATCAGACAAACAGAATTTCGCGAGCGGGCTATACAGCGTGGATTCAGGCCGGTGATCTTCGGCAGATTGCTGAACATGGCGGAACTGCAACAGAATTCAGAGAAAAAGTTACCATCGTGAACCTTGCAGAAACCGAAGAAAAAAGAGACCTGGATATCTTTGCATCCGTGCTGGAAACCGCCTTAAACCGAGTGGATACCAACGAGCTCAGGGTCAATAGAAAACCGGCTTTTCAGTATTTACCGGGACTGGGAGTTTTTTATGATGTAAATGTGAGAAGCAGTGCCGGATACTCAATATCTGCACTGGCATCAGACATTGACAAAATGAATTTGGCTAATGTACATATCCGCATGGATTTAGGGGATATTACAGATGGGTTTGATAGCGATTTTCAGGTAAATGCCCCAAGAATTCAGATAGAAAGAGATAGTTTGCGAATACAAGTACAGAGAATGGGAGATAGTTTGAGGAAGGATCTTGAAGGTTTAAAGCTTGGGTTTGTTGATACCCGAGCCGATTCTGTAAATCCTCAGATATATTCAATGGCTGGCAGGAGGCTTGATTTTAATTTTGCCGAAAGGGATACCATTGATCTTTCCAATGATGCAGCTAAATTGACGGATGAAATGGTGGAGGTCCTGAAAGATTATGGCTATACCTTGAGTTCCTTAGAGAGTGATGAAATACTGATGATTACCATAAACTGGCAGGGAAGGAATCCTTCACTGCCGGAAAAAACGATCATACGAACCACGCGGGAAGATCTCTTTTTTGGCAGAGAGCCTGTAGTTGAAGAAATCAGCCGCAGATAAGTAGAACGGTGACCTCAGATAAAACCCTCTTCCGATTTAAACCTGAAGAGGGTTTTTAATTGATTCGTGATCTGATCCGTTGTGCATGCATTAACCGGCCCCGCTGGAAGCCCCGCCGCCGGCCGATCCCATCGATGCACCGCTGCCGCCTACCGACCCTGAAAAGGATGAGGTGCCACTTGCCGAAAGTGCTGATATCGAGCTTGCCACACTGGTAGGAGTGCTGGCAGAACCTGACATCAAAATAATCCAGGGGAAAAGAGTCGCTGTATCGTCCGAACTTTTCTCTATCAGCGTATTGATTTTTTTCTCACTCAGGCCAAAAGCGGTTGCATAGATGAAATGGAAGCCCAGCATCTCCATGTTAATGGTTCGTTTATCTGCATTTTGCAGGCCTTTCAGATAGGCTGTCCACCGCCTGTAAATCTCTTCGCCTTCTTTCGTCCGCCGTTTAATAACTGCTGAAGCTCCACACATTAAACCAGTAGTTACGACCGCAAGAAGAGCAAATTCTGAACCTAAAATCAGTAATATAATGGCACAGATTAGCAAAATGAACTGAAGGCCAAGATGTATGGCCAGACCAACAATACTTTGGTTGTCAATCCAGTTTAGCTCATCATAACTTTTCTTTACCTCTTTTACCCAGGCGGCATACCATTTCGCATAGTTACTGTCGCTTCCGGAAAAAAGTTTATCAAACGTATCATTGCCTTTGGAGATCTGTTCGCCAACAAATTGTATGATTTTCTGCTCCCACCCAGGCAGGCTGTTCAGCTCTTCTGGTTCTCTTCCGGTTGAACTAATTCTGAATTGTGATGACTGTGAGCTGAAAATGCCACTTTTCTCATTTTCTTCTTCATGAATGCTGAACCAGCCTCTGCGAGCCAGATCAAACAGGGTTGCGGTGAGGTGATTGCCGGTGGTAGTGGACAAACTTAACAACCTGCCAATTATAGCCGGCTTTGTTCTGTCGGGCAGGATGACGGTCTCCCGGTCGGATATGGTTATTGTTTTGAATCGTGTGCCATATTTTCTGTAGATAACAACAAAAATCGCGATGCTTAACACGATGATGAGAATAGTTACCGGTTCTGTGATTGAGGTGTAAAATTCTTCCCGTTCTCTTTTTCTTTCCTGTTCCGCGGCAAACTCTTCTTCATCCAGCTGTACTTGTTCAAGCGTAAGGAGGGGTTCATTTACAGGCAGGGCATTTTCATCAAACAGTGATCTTGGAAACAGAGTGCGTAAAGCCACCCGCTGGTTTCGGGATATAGTTTCTGCGGTTAATGTAATTTGGTTCGGAAGGGTGCTCACAGTGTAAAGATCGTCAGGCATCCGGCTCCATGTATGAATGTTCTCAGGCGAAGTTTCTGCCGGAAGGTTGATAGTAATGGTGAGATTTTCTGTTGATCTGTTCCGACCGGATGCCAGATAACTCCAATAGAATTGAACCCAATCTTCACCGACAGTAAGCGCTCCGATCAAATCATAAGAGATGGAAAATGTTCGTGTGGTGTCTGTTGCGTTATATTGCCACTTTATGATAAGGTATCGATTGGTTTCTGATACAGAAAATGTGCCTGTATTTTCGCTGTTATCATTGATGTACACATCTCCATTTTCTGAAACGGATATATTGGTTACCTCATCAAAACCCTCTTTTGGGAAACGGTGATCGGCCCAGCTGAAACTGCCATCGAAAACATAGGTTAAATGTTCTGTGAAGCGCACAGTGCCATCTTCCAGAATTTCCACTTCAATGGTTATCTCCGGAATGGAGTAATCATTCGCTTTTGAAACTGTTACATCAACCAGAAACAGCAGTAAAATCAGAGGAAGTAATTTATTTAGCATTTCTTTTGAATCTTCTATTAACATTTCAGATAAGCCTACGATCAATAAAGCAAAAATGTTAGCATAAAAAAACCCTTTCTGATTGCTCAGTAAAGGGTTTGATTTTGTGAAAGTTTAGACGTGAATTTAATTCAGGGTGTAATCAAGAGTGATTTCACAATTCAGAACTTTTGATACCGGGCAGCCCTCTTTGGCTCCGTTGGCAATTTTGTCGAACTCATCATCAGATACATCGGGTACTTTGGCATCGAGTTTCAGGGCAATCTTGGTGATGTCCCAGCCGCCGTCACTTTGATCAAGCGAGAGCTTTGCGTCAACATGCAGGGTATCGGCAGTATAACCGGCTTTTTCCAGTTCCACACTCAGGGCCATGGCGTAGCAGCCTGCATGGGCGGCGGCTATAAGTTCTTCGGGATTGGTACCCAATTTTCCATCTTCATTTTCAAACCGCAATTTGATGGAGTATGGCTGCTCTTTGAATACTCCGCTTTGTGTAGATAGTGTTCCGCTCCCTTCAAATCCGGGTCCTTTCCACTCTGCTTTTGCTGTACGTTTCATAGTCGTTCCTGTTTGATTAGTTTTGATTATGTAATATTAACAATGCATTAGATACTCCGCGTTCACCTTCGTGATCAAATTCAAAATTATCGCTGGGATAGTTCACAATTCCGTCCGTTTTCATATTCTCAATCCACATCGAGGTTGAGCCGCCGCCATCAAGGTTCAGGGCATCTACGGCACGCAGGCTTTTCAAGAATTCTGCGAGTTCGGGTATGGTCATTCCATAAGATTGAAACGATCGCCCATCCACGGTAACCATCAAAAGGTTATTATCTTCTGTAATGGCTACTGCTGTTCGTGGGTGTCGATTTTGGTTAAATGGGTCATCCCGGAACTCTCTGAATTCATTATTGTAAAGCAGAAGCGGACCTGAACTCAATACATTTTCGAGATCGGTAGCCAGCCAGCCCTCATCGGGTTTCGGAAGAATTACCGGCATTCCTGAATCATACCAACCAATGGCACCATTTTCTATGTATGGATTTCGGTTGACGGCTCCCTCAACAATGATTTTGCCATCTACTTTTAAAAATACCACGGAACCACCCGGTTCAGCATGGAAAAATGATCCGTTAATTGCCGCAAGTGCGTTGTGTTCAGCAGCAAAGTCACTCGTTTTGATAAGTTCACCCTCCCGATAGGCAATTTTCAGGGAGAGTCCCGAGGTTACCGGGTTCATTTTAAGGATGTTTATGCTGAGCTTTGCATCAAAAAGATCATCGCCCAGATAGCTTTTCCAGTAAACACCATCGGCCAGTTTTTCAATTTCCCACTGGAGTTCAGGGAGATCTGAACCGTTCTTATTCTGCGCATCAATCGATAGGGGCAGGAAAAAACAGATCACCCATAAAAACATGAAATTTCCACTTTGGAAAATCACTGAGACTGGGCCGGTATGTTTCGTTTTTATATCCATCTGAAAAGAAAAAGAGGTGTAGGAAATTGCATAATTAATGCAACAAACAAAACTACAAGAAGAATTAAAAAACAGAGAGGGCATTTGTTATTGAAATAGTTGTAAAAAAAGCCCGGTGATTACAGCAATTAAGCCGAAATCGCCGGGCTATAATATGTCTATCGATTTATCTGATAGGCATCAGGCGGTGTTTTACCGGCAAGATGTCTTACAAAATGATCCCATGTGCGGCGGATGTGATACGGTTCGTCCGCATAACCGTGGCCGCGATTTGGCATCACAATCAGATCGAAATCTTTGTTGTGGCGTATCAGTTCGTTTACCAGCAGGAGAGTCATCGCAGGGTGCACGTTGGTATCCATCGTGCCATAACTGATGAGCAGTTTCCCTTCCAGATTTTCAGCCTGAAGATGATTGGCCTGATTTTCGTAATTATCGCCCTCAAGCAGTCCCTGGTATTTTTCACCCCAATAGTAGGTGTACCCGCGATTGTCGTGGTTGCCGGCACTAGAAACACCCACTTTGAAAAACTCCGGATATTGAAGCAGGGCAGATGCTGTTGCAAATCCGCCACCGGAGTGGCCATACATTCCGGCGCGATCGATATCGATAAATGGATATCGTTCTGCGAGCTCTTTCATGCCGGCAATCTGATCGGGCAGGCCATTATCGGCCATATCACCATAATAGTAGGTGTGAAATTCGCGCGAACGCATTGGGCTGCTGCCAAATGCATCGATTGCCACCACTACAAAACCGAGTTCTGCCAGGGCATACGCCTGCTGACGCTGGAAGGGTGAGAAACTTCTGGAACCCAAACTGCCGCCCTGCGGGCCGGGATAGATGGCATTAACAATCGGGTATGATTTATTCTCATCAAAATTTGTTGGGAGCACCATCAAGCCGTAAATATCGGTTTCGCCATCACGCGCTTTTACGGAAAACGGAACCGGCTTTTGCCAACCAGTTGCCAGCAGATCTTCAATATCGGCCTCTTCCAGTTCCATGATAAGATTGCCATCGCGATCGCGAACAACGGTTTTCTGTGGCTCGGTAAATGTTGAAAAGGTATCTACAAACCAGGAGGCATCGTGGCTCAGTGTTACGGAATGATTGGCATCTTCCGGTGTAAGAAGTTCCAGCCCTGATCCATCAAAATTTACTTTGTAGAGATGGTAAAAATATGGATCTCGGCCATCTTCACGTCCAACCCCGGTAAAAAATATTTCCCGGTTATCGTGATCAATATGGAGGATGTCAATCACGTTCCAGTCGCCGGATGTGATCTGGTTTTTCATCTCTCCGGTTTCAAGATCGTGCAGATAGAGATGCCCCCAGTTGCTTTTACGGGTAAACCAGATGAATTCGTTTGAATCGTGCAAAACCCTCCAGTTTGGAACTCCGCGTGATGTGAGATTTGATTCAAAGAAGATATCGTCACGTTCGTGGTAAACTTCCCGAACCGAGCCCGTTTCAGGATCGGCAATTCGAAGACGAACCTCTTTATAATCCCGAGAGGTGGAAACAAACGCCAGTTTACCGGCATCGCTGCTCCACTCATTATCTACCCAGTAGCCATCACGGATCAGCCCGCAGCAGTTTGAGCTTCGGTGATGATCGGGTTCAATATCCAGGAACGTCGTGGATCTCTCCTCCACATCGATAATTACCCGTTCAAGCATCGGTACAATAGTATCACCCGGCAGGGCATAGGGCCAGATGTCTGCTTCGGGGCGTCCTTCCCGTGTGGTCCAAAGTGTCATTGTACCCACTTCACGTTCATCCTGCCGAAAAGTGCTTATTTTTTTTGAATCGGGTGACCACTTCATCAGCGGCCTGTCAGATCGTCGCCAGCCATGATTGTCGGTTGCGTAACCGTAATGGTGTTCTCCATCTGTGGTAAGCTGAATGCGTTCGTCGGTTTCAATTACCTGCACCCAGAGATTGTTGTCATCAATATAAGCGGCAAGTTGCTCATCCGGCGATGTTACAGAAAATGGTGCTGTACGCTGAATACTCTGAACGGCATCACAGGCGTACGTTTCTAGTGAACAGTTCCAGATCGTTTGTTCACGCTCAAATTGAATGGTGGTGGCGTCATCATGAAACTGCAGATTTTGCAGGCCAAGGTTTTGGGGGTCGGCAGAGGAACCGGTTGCCGTTTCAATGGCTTCTGCAAGGCGTGTATGATTAAATGCCTCTTCTCTTGTTTGATTAGCAACATCAACCAGGATGTATCGGTTGCCCTCCCGGGCATTAATCATGTACCAAAAGTGATTGTCATCAACTTGCGTGGGGTTAACGTTGCTGTTAAATACTTTTCCTGTAAGGTTCCAGGTAAGCATCGATTCGGCCCGTTCGTAGGCTTCTTGCATATCTTGAGCAGTTACAGAGACCGCTGTTGCACTAAGAAGCAGAATGGCAATGGGTAGTATCAGTTTTTTCATAGGTATAGCATTCAAATTAAAGGGAGTCGTCAAACGATCATAAATAACCGGCTTTTGTTAGTTAATTCAAAGCAAAAACTGGTTTCATGATAGCATCCCAATCAAAGTGAAACTTTTCAATTTTCTTTTTCGAATAAAATCAGGTTCATATTAATAGAAGCATAGGTTGTTATTATTGATTTAATAAAGTACAATCTGAGAAGGGGTTCGTGTTTTCACGATTATCAAAAGTTCGACAAAACCTGATCAAAGGTTATTGTGATTTTAACTACAGATGATGTTTCAGCAGTATTTTAAACCAATGGAATCAATGCAAAAGATCTTTTTCGCGATATCTGTACTGCTGTTGTTCTCTTTGTTTGGAGAGGACGCTTTTTCACAAGAGAGTACGGTGTTGCTTTCTGCTGATATGTTTGATGAAGATCAGGTAATTTTCCTCACAAATCTTGAGGGGTGGGTTTTTAAAGCGGGACATGACACCACCCGGGCAGATCCGAATCTTATTACGGATGATTGGGAGCCTCTCAAGCCTGCGGACCTCACCTTCGATTACGCTAAAGAATCGACAACGTTTGAGGGATGGTTCCGAATAAAGTTTCAGGTTGATTCTACTCTTGCAGAGATGCCTCTGTACTGGCGATCGGGCACGTTAGGCGCTATGGATCTCTATTTAGATGGAGAGCTGATACAGAGCTATGGTAAGCCATCGGCCAATTTTTTTAGCCATCGAAGTTACAACCCTTTTAACCGAATCCCGGACCCCGCATATTTAGAGCCCAATCGTGAGTATGTACTGGCATTTTATCTTGTTGATCATCACTCTGCGTGGGAAAATCGGGTGACTCTTGAAAACGTCCGGATCGATCCCTGGCTAAGGATTGCGGGCCCTGAATATGCAGAATTTCTGGGAGATTTCAGGTTGCTCTCCTCCGTGTTTTTTGCGATTTGGCTTACAGCACTTTTCATGCTTACGGTATTGTTTTGGACCATACTGTTCAAAGCAAAAAATGATACTACTATCCGATTGATTACCTGGTTAAATACCCTGTTATTTTTGAGTGTAGTCAATCAATTTTTAAGCCAAACAGTAGCTTCGGGGTTTGCAATCCCTGTGCTCACCCTGCTCTTTACGATCATCATGTTCACCGGCCTGGGCCTGGTGCCTATGGTGATATCTCAAATTCTTGATAATGAAGTTCCACAATCACTTAAACATTTGTTGAAGGTCTATGTAGGATTATCATTTGTTGCATATTGGGCAGCCCATTTTGCTATTACAGCTATCTTTGTTTTTCTGATTATTCTGATATCCGGCTACTACATTTTCAAAAGCTGGAACAAGTTAAGGGGATCTGTCTGGTTTGTTGCGGGTGGTTTATTGCTCACTACGATCTGGATGCTGCTGCTGGCACTTTACAGCTTGTTGGCGGATGTAAACCTTGTTGTATCAAATATCATTCTCACACTTGTTAACCTTACGCTGCCCTTCTCTCTGTTGTTGTTTGTATCCGTAAGATTCAGTGAGATTTTATCAGCAACCAGAAACAAATCACGAGAAATTGTACAGCTCAGCAAGGAAAAGCTGCAAGCAGAAAAAGAGAAGCAGAAAATGATGGAAGATCAGAATATACTGCTTGAAAACGAGGTGGATTTACGCACCAAAGAGCTTCGGGAATCTCTCGCAAACCTGCAGGCCGCACAAGAACAACTTGTTCAGCAGGAAAAACTGGCAAGTTTAGGGCAACTCACAGCCGGTATAGCTCATGAGATCAAAAATCCGCTAAACTTCGTGAATAATTTTTCGGAGGTGAGTTTGGAGTTGATTGAAGAGGTACGGGAAGAGGTCAGAAATTCTCCCCTCTCGAGAGGGGCCGGGGGTGTGTCCGGTGAGGCAGATGGTGGTGATCAACCTCAAGATTCTGAAGCAGATTCAAGTTCAGTTAACACACCCCTCAATCCCCTCTCGAGAGGGGAGGCTGGATCGAGCGATCAAATGGACCTCATCCTCGAAATTCTTGATGATATCGAAGCCAATCTCAAAAAAATCCATGAACATGGAACCCGTGCTGATGGAACTGTTCGTTCGATGTTGCAGCATTCTCGAGGAGGAAGTGGCGAAATGGAGACGGCTGATCTGAACTCAATCATAAAAGAGTATGTGAATCTTTCTTTTCACGGAATGCGGGCAGGGAAGGAGCCGATTAATGTGGATATTGAATTAGATCTGGATACAACCATTGGCAAAATTCCATTAATTATCGAGGATTTTTCACGTGTAATTGTAAACCTTTGCAATAATGCGTTTGATGCAATGAGGGAGAAGTTAAACGTGATTCGCAGCGAAGCGACTTACGGCTACAACCCAATGCTAACAGTTCGAACCCATCAAACCGACAAAACTGTATCCATTGAAATTGAGGACAACGGGCCAGGAATTTCTGATGAAATTAAGAACAAAATTTTGCAGCCTTTTTTTACTACAAAGAAGGGCACACAGGGAACAGGTTTAGGTCTGTCCATCACAAATGATATTGTGAAAGCTCATGGTGGTGAATTATCTTTGACAAGCAATCCGCAAATCGGTACGAAGTTCAGGATCGCTTTTCCACGCAAACAGTAAACAAAAAGGAAGAGTGAATGTAATGTTGCCAGCTGCATTATTGAACTTTTTAATGAACAGGTTGTCCTGCCTGTCTCTATTCGTAATAATCATCTCTTTTAGTGGAACTTTTGAGCTGATGGCTCAACGCATAGTAACCACTGAGGCCGGTGCCACACACCGGATCTATTCACCGGAAGATGGCATTCCAAGCCACATGCCTACCAATGCCATCGTATCGAATGATGGTTATTTATGGATAAGTACAACCGGTGGTACGGTCAGGATGTCGGGCAGTGAGATTGAAGATTTTGGGGTAGAGTACGGTCTTAATATGATGCAAAACATCTACTACGACCGAACACGGAATGTGATGTGGTTCAGTGATTCAGAAACCCTGGCAAGTTTTGATGGAGAGAGCATTACCCTGTATGGAATTGAAGATGGTTTCGACCCGCCCGGAGGCGGAAGAAAAGAGGCAAGGCCAGTACTTGCAGACAGTGAGGGCCGTCTCTGGATTGGTTCATATACCATGCCCCTCGACAGCCCTCAAAACGGCGGACTTGTTCTGTTTGAAAACGGTGAGTTTAAATCCTTTTCTTTTGATGAACTGCCCCTCCACAATATAACCGGTGCATTTGAGGCCTCAGACGGTTCCATCTGGTTTGGTTCTACTGGTTACAGTTCGGATGGTGTTTTTCAAAATCAGGCTCACTTTGCACGGTTCAAAAACAATGAGTTTGAAATTTTTGACGAGCAAACAGGCTGCTCAAATATTATGACTGTTTTCAGAGATCCTGAAGGGTTTTCCCTCAGTATTACAGAAGACAGCCACGGCACGCTTTGGTTTTTGTGTAATGGTTCATTTGACTCATCAACAAACGAGCGTCAAAATAACGGGCTTATTCGATTTGCTGATGGCGTTTTTGAACCGGTTGATCAATTTAACAAACATCTGTCACCAAACCCGGGTGGTATGTTTCTGCTCTATGATGATGTTGATGATATAATTTACGTTACAAATTCTCCCCAAAACGGTTTTGCCGAAGAAACCTTCTCCCAACATCTGTTTGTCCATCGCAATGGCCAATGGAGTACTGAAGAGATAATATCCTGGGATGATTTACAGATCTATAACGGGCATTTAAGTGAGAATGCCATCTATTTTGGATTTTATCTACTTCGCAGTACAAGTGGTCAGATTTTGGCAAATCTACAAGTAGCTGAACCAGGCTTCAACACAGTACAAAGTATCGTTTTCAGAAAAAATGACGGCAACTGGGAGTGGGTTGATAATACCAGTGGTTTTTTCCTTATTAATCATTCAGGTGATGTTTTCCTTACTGCGCAGAGTGAACCGGACGTGATTGGAATCTACACACCACCCTATTCCCGCCTGCTTACAGAAGAAGGTGGCTTGCTGAGGGTTCCGCAGGAGTCCACCCTTGGAGGAAGCTACTACAGGCAGAGATTCTTTACCGATACGGATGGCAATGTCTGGATCAACTACCTGAATAATTACGACCCGGAAACAGATTCTTATGATGCCCTTGGCACATCTTTCTGGGATGGTGAACAGTTCAGAAACTTATCAACAGACGAGGGCTTTTCCAGCAACAATCTCTTTTTTGTGAACCAGTCATCTGATGGAGCTCTCTGGTTCCCCTCAGACAGCGGGTTGAACCGGCTGATTTGGGAAGGCGATGAACCTCAAATCACAACCTATAACGATTCTGAGGGCAGCCCATTTTTTTCAAGAAAGGTGGTTGAACGCGCAAATGGGGAAATCTTCACATACAACAATTATGTAACACCAGCTTCTGATGTTGTGCCTGAACAGCCCTTTTTTCTTGGTAAGCTTGATGGCGATTCTTTTATACGGTTTGAATCCCCATTCCCCGACAGCCTGATGGCACTTCCTTACCAAGATTATGAATTAACAGCTGATCATGAAAACCGAATATGGCTGACCGCACAGTTCGCACCAACCTCCGGTGATGCACTCTTTCTTGCCAGAACTTACCATCGCGTACTTGAAGGTGACACCTGGATTGTTCCACCGAAGGAATGGAATGTGCCTGATGCCCGCCTTTTCTATGTTGGGGAGTTGCACAATGGGCGTTACTACCTAAAAGAGGGGGGCTTTGTAAAATTTGATTTCGACAGACAGCAGTTTATTGATTTATCAGATAGTACCAGCACAACGGCAAATTTCAGGCTGATGCAGCGGGTAAATACTGCAGGTATGTATTTTAACATTGAAACTGACAGCCATCTCTATGTGCGTTTTCGCGATATGGGTTTGGCCATTTTTGATGGCACCAACCTCACCTATCTCGATCGCAGGGATGGGCTGCCCAGCCTTCGCATCAGCTATCCACACAGGGATCGAAATGATGATCTGTTATTTACCACGCCCTCCGGGGGCATCATTTTCAGTGGAAAAGATTTCACCTCCGTTCGCGATGATGCCGTAAGCGGGCTGTCGGCAAGGGGTATTGCCCGCGATAAAAATGGGAATATTCTGATCGCTCATCTTGATCAGGGTATTACTATCACTCAGATGGACACCATTCGGTATCCCGTGCGAATATCAACCATTATGGCCGAGGATGAACGTTTTTATGAGTCACAATCACCACGGCTGGCATACAGCAAGAATAATCTGCAGTTTCGGTTTAACACCCTGAATTTTTCCAGACCTGAAGATGTGAAATTCTCTTATTTGCTTGATGGACTTGGTACAGAGTGGTCACCACCGACGGAATCTAATTTTATAGAATTCAGAAGCTTGCCTCCCGGAGATTATACCCTTCGGGTAAGAAGTGTAGGCCCGGGTACATTGGTATCAGACCCAACGGAGTTCTCCTTCAGTGTGGCTCCTCCATGGTGGCGCACCTGGTGGGCATACTCACTTTATGGTTTACTTTTTATTTTGGGAATTGTAGCTACAGATCGTGTTCAGCGCCGAAGATTGCTGGCAAAAGCACGCGAACGCGAACGGGAAAAAGAGCTGACTCATGCCCGCGAAATCGAGAAAGCCTACAAGAATCTTGAAGTTGCCCATCAAAACCTGAAATCGGCCCAGGAACAACTCGTTCAGCAAGAAAAACTTGCATCCCTTGGCCAGCTCACAGCAGGTATCGCCCATGAAATCAAAAACCCGCTGAACTTCGTGAATAATTTTTCCGAGGTGAGTATTGAGTTGGTTGATGAGGTACGTGATGAAATACGACAGATGACTGATAACCAGGAGCAGGCCAAGAATACTCCCCTCTCGAGAGGGGAAGGCGAAGGCGGAACCGAAGCAAGGGGTGTGTCGGAAAAGGCAGAGAATGATGTTCAACATCAAAATTCTGAAGTAGACTCAAGCTCAGTAAACACACCCCTCAATCCCCTCTCAAGAGGGGAGGCTGGAACTAGGCCCGACAACGACCTTATTCTCGAAATCCTCGATGATATCGAAGCAAATCTCCGCAAGATACATGAACACGGTTCACGGGCTGATAACATTGTAAGATCGATGCTGCTGCACAGCCGCGGCGGTAGTGGTGAAATGGAGCCTACACCTCTGAATCCTCTGATAAAAGAGTATGTGAACCTGGCATTCCACGGAATGCGCGCAGGAAATGAGCCCATTAATGTAAATATTGATCTTCAACTGGATGAAAATGTTGGCGAAGTACCATTGATAGCGGAGGACTTTTCGAGAGTAATTCTGAATCTTTGTAATAATGCTTTTGATGCAATGAGGATGATAGGAAATTCCAATGGTTATGTACCAAAATTAACGGTTCGAACCGTTCGCGAAGATAATACCGTAACTATCGAGGTCGAAGACAACGGCCCGGGTATTCCCGAGGAAATGAAGGACAAGATCCTGCAGCCGTTTTTTACCACGAAGAAAGGGACTCAGGGAACAGGGCTTGGGCTGAGTATTACGAATGATATTGTAAAAGCGCATGGGGGTAGTATGGATGTTTATTCTCAAACCGGCCAAACGACATTTATAATTAAACTGACGGGTTAGATTAAGGTGATCTAAGGGTTATGTTTGGGTAGCACAAAATTCCGAAAGTTATCCCGGTGAATTCCATGAATATTTTGGGAGTAGTTTTTTGTGAAGGTCTTTGGAAATCTGATATTCTTTTTCGGATTCCATTTGAACTCATAACCGGAGATTTCTTTTCCTCTTACTTCTACATAATCAACTTCCTGTTGTTGTTTGGTTCTCCAAAAAAACATCCCTGCCTTTCGCCTTGCATACTTCAACTGTTTAAGGCGTTCGCTGATTAAAAAATTTTCCCATAAAGCGCCTTTATCCGTTCGATTTACAAATGGATCGTAATCGTGGATAACCGCATTTCTGACACCATTATCGAAGAAATATATTTTCTTATTCTTTTTTATTTCATTACGCAGATTTTTACTGAATGCCGGCAGCCTGAAAACTACAAATGCTTGTTCCAGTATGTCGATGTAGTGAGACACGGTTTTGGGATCCAGGCTAATTAAATCACCGATTTCTTTATAAACAACTTCCTGCCCAACCTGATAAGAAATGGCCTGAACCAACTTTTGGATCATATCCGGCTTTCTGATCCCGGCATAATTCAAAATATCTTTGTAGAGATAACTATCAACCAATTCATCTAAAATATCACCCTGGCGGGTAGTATGATTTAACACATCCGGATAGAATCCGTAGATCAACCGGTTTTCCAAATCCTGTTCTGCTTTTAAATAACCCAGGTGGTCCTGCCATTCTTTCCAGCTTACGGGAAATAAGCTGTAAGTCCACTTTCTGCCTGTTAAAGGCTCCTGAATGCTGCTATTCAGCTCAAAAGCAGAGGATCCACTCAGTATAAGCTGCTTATCTTTGAACTGGTCTGTTATTATTTTTGCTGTCAACCCAATATTTGGCAGGCGCTGCGCTTCGTCAATAAAAACCGTTTCAGCCTCTCCTATCATTTGCCGTATTTGCTCTGTGTTTGGTTCATCAAGCAACCGACGCACCGTGGGGTCATCACCATCAAAAAAACGGATCTCGGTTTTCCTGGTCTCCAAAACAGTTTTCACCAATGTCGTTTTGCCGACTTGCCGGGCGCCAATAAGTACTATGGCTTTTCCACTGAAAAGCCGTTCTTCCACCATTTCCTGTAACTGTCTTTTGATCACTATTCATCTTTTAAGGTAAAAATGACAAATTAATATATATCTATAAAGGAATATATTCCATTTTAGTTATAACTATTCAGGAATATAATCTTCTTTAGTTATATCTATTTAGGAACAGGCTTAGGGTTAAGCATCACCAATGATATTGTGAAGGCGCAT
>JAFIES010000053.1 GCA_020832415.1 Balneolaceae bacterium
CGGCTGCGGTATCCCACTCCATCGTGGGACCAAATCTTGGATAAATATCAGCCTTTCCTTCAGCAACCAGACATATTTTTAATGAACTTCCGTAAGGGATCTCTTCAGAGACTTCAATTCCTAATTTGGCAAGGCGCTCTATTGTGTCACTTCCGCCATGAGAACGGCTGACGGCTATTCGTGCAGGTTTGCTCTTATCATATGGAGTATGCGATATTTTAAAGGCTCTGTCTGCTCCATTCTGCAACCAGGCACCGCTCTCTTTATCTGCAAAGTAAAGACGATCTTGTGCCGGAATATAGACAACACCTAAAACCGGACTGTCACCTTCAATGAGTGCGATATTTACAGTAAACTCACCATTTTTTTTGATGAACTCTTTCGTTCCGTCCAGAGGATCTACCAGGAAAAACATAGTCCAGTTTTTTCGGGTCTCGTAATCAGGAATTTCACTCTCTTCTGATATGATTGGGATTCCAGGAGCTAATTCCTTCAGGCCCTTTACAATTATTTTATGAGCTGCTAAATCTGCTTTTGTAAGTGGGGAGTTATCATCTTTTCTGTTAAATGAGATATCATCATTATAAAATGTAAGGATGGCTTCTCCTGCCTCAATGGCAATTGCCTTTATCTGTTCAAGCATAAGTTAAGGTGATGAATAAGTTGTTAGTTCGAAATTTGTTGCCAGTAAAAATATAAAACTATTGCACTTAAAATGGCCAAACAATTGGTATTAGAATGAGTGCAGTTGTACCTACAGCAATGTTTAAGGGAAGTCCTACTTTTACAAAATCAGAAAATTTGTATCCACCCGGTCCTAACACCATCAAATTGGTTTGATAACCTATTGGAGTTGAAAAACTTGCCGATGCTGCAAATATTATTGCCATCACAAATGGCATGTAGCTCACACCCATTGAATCGGCCAAAGTGATTGCAATTGGAAATATAAGAGCTGCTGCCGCATTATTTGTAATCATTTCTGTTAACAACCAAGTAGCAAGGTAGGTCGCGATTAATGCTGTGTAGGGATGCACACCAGCCCATTCGATAAATCCTCCTGCAAGGGTTTCGGCCACACCGGTTATTTGCAAGGCATTCCCAATTCCAAGAGCCGATGCGATCACAATTAATACCTGCCAGTCGATTGTTCTTCTGGCATCAGAGAGTTTGCAGCATTTAAACAAAATCATTGCTCCGGCAGCAAGGAACGAAGCTTTAAACATACTTAACAAGCCGGTGGCTGCAAAGAGAACCATCAGGCCGAGAATCAGCCATGCCCTTCCGGCTCTTTTTGTATTTGGTGCTCCATTTTCTGATAGTGTACTGACTAATAGAAAATCGTTGGATGAACGAAATCGTTTTGTAAAATCCCTCGGGGTTTCAAGCAATAAGATATCTCCCGTTCTCAGGCGGATATCTCCAATGCGTTTTTTAATTCGCTCACCATCCCGGCTGACTGCAAGAACCACTGCTCCAAACCGGTTTCTGAATTCACCCTCTTTGATAGAAAGACCATTTAGCGGATTTGATGGTGCAACTACTGCCTCCACAAGGTTTCTTTCATTTCGGGGTGCATCCAGTTTAAACACCTGCTCGGTTGCAGGCTGTAGACCAGACATTTGCTGCAGATCCGCCATTGCATCCACCACCCCGGTAAAAATCAATCTGTCATCTTTTTTTAGCCTTTCTGATGGTTCAACGGCTGCAATTATTCGCTCATTACGAATGATTTCCACCAAAAAAAGTCCGGGAAGCTGTCTTAATCCCGCATCTTCAATGGTTTTTCCAATGAGATTACTTTCCTTCGGAATCATCATCTCGATGGTGTATTCCCTGGTATTTTCAAAAGAGGCAAAGCCCGATTTTCGATCAGGCAGCAATTTTCTGCCAATCGTGAGGAGATAGATGATTCCAACTACAGCAATGGGTAAACCCACAAGAGCAGGGTCAAAAATATTGAGAGAAATATTTTTGGTATCAATAAGTAAGCCGTTGACAATCAGGTTGGTACTTGTTCCAATTAGTGTACAGGTACCTCCCAGAATGGCTGCATAACTGAGCGGAATCAACAGCTTGGAGTTGGCAATGTGATGCATCTTCGACCAATCCTTTAGAGCAGGGATAAATGAAGCAACAATTGGCGTATTATTCAGGAAAGCACTTAATCCCATTACCGGGGCTATGATCCGTGCCTGAGCTGTAAATTCTGATTTTGTTTGCCCAAGTATTATTTGAATCACATACTGAATAGCGCCGGTCTCTTTTAGCCCATAAGCTACTATATAGAGAGCCGCAACAGTAAGCATACCTTCATTCGAAAAACCTACCAAGGCATCACTTACCGGTACAATATTCAGTACGATCACTGCAGTAAGTGCACCGGCAAATACAAAATCAGCCGGAGCATTTTTTACAATAAGCAGCAAAAATGCAATGAAAAGTATGAGTAAAATCAGCAATCCGGATGGATCCACTTACAGAGATTTAGTTAGACAGATAATTCTGAATGATAGGAATTTGAACATTAAATAGATAAGATGACTTTGCTCTTTTAAATAGTAAAAAAAAAAAGGCTGCCATAACTGGCAGCCTTTTCAAACAGATTTATGTAAGTAAAAACTTACTGAATAACCATTTCAACTCTTCTGTTGAGCATTCTGGCTTCTTCGCTTTGGTTTGGTACCAATGGACGAGTTTCACCATAACCGCTTGTTGAAATTCGGTCAGCAGAAATACCTGAGTTTACGAGATACTCTTTCACAGAGTTTGCTCTTCTTTCAGAGAGTCCCTGGTTGTAAGATTCTGAACCAATATCGCAAGTGTGGCCTGCTACTGAAAGCTGCTTGTCAGGATTATTGGCAAGTGCTCTTACAATTTTCGCAAGAGTTGGTTTGGCATTTTCACGAATCACAGAAGAATCAAATGCGAAGAGAACATCACTATCAATAGTGATATCAACTCTGTCCATTTCAGCAACGAGCTGCTCAAGATTATCCATTCTATCTTCAAGTTCATTCATTCTGTCTTCGAGAGCACGGATTAACTGCTCATGCTCATCAAGTCTTGAAGTGTTGTCTGCAACTCTGCCATCAAGGTCTGTAACTCTTCTGTCAAGTCTGTCGAGTGCTGCAGGATCAACTCCTGGTCTGTATGTATGCCAGTCGGCATCGCGGTCGCTGCTTCCAAATTTAATCTGGATACCTGCAGTAACTGTACTCCAGTGATCCTGAGTTCTTCTGTTCAGGTCAATATCCAATTCGGGGCGGGTTCTGTGCCCATCAATCAGGTCATCGTTTGCGATGTTATAATCGTACTGAGCAAACAGATCAACTCTTCTGCCTAAATTGAAACGAACTCCTGCACCAAAATTGGCAAAAAATGCTGGCTCTGAGTGATCTTCACCCGTAAACTGCTGCCATGCTCCAATCGGATTTCTAGTTTCTGTTTCAACATCATTAAAAATGAGCCCTAAACCTACTGTTGCATAGAGATTAACTGTTTCTGATTTAGAACCCAGCATTCTCAGCATATTTATCTGTGAAGTAACAGATGTAATGAAGTAGCTGTTTTCGAAATGTCTGTCGTAGTAGTTCCCCTGATTGTTGAATCCATCTTCATCGGATGATGTAAATGTTCCAAAAAGGAAATTGGTCTGAATTGCAAAAGTTGGATTTGCAGCGTAACGAAGGTTGAAACCAAATGTTGGGTCGTATTCAGTTCCAATATTCATGTGTCCCTGAGTAACCCCACCCATCAAACCAATACTTAGCCTGTTGGGCTCTTGATTTTCTTGCGCATCAACCGGCGACACTAAAGTAAGTGAAGCAATTAACGCAACGATACATAGTTTGTAAAAGATTTTCATAGCGTGTGATATGTTATAGTTAGTATTAAAGACCTAATTGGCAAAGTTTTATATAAAATTACGAAACGTTTGTTCCGCTGGACAACTGGTTATTGTTTTGCAACACATTAGTTACTCTTAATAAAATCCTTTGTACTCCAAAATATGAATTTAATTTATCATTCGGAATATGTTTATAAGTGTTTAACATAATATAATTTACGCCACGTTCCATGTTTTTTAGACAGAATCTAAAATGAATGGTTTATTTACAAGGTATAAAAACTCCTTGATGAGTGCTTTATTATAACCTAAATTACAGCCATGCAACATGATAAGCCAGTTCACGAATCTTATCCCTTTCCAAATAGTTACAGCAGAAATCCAATTTCTGATGACATCTGTATCACACCGCATGCATACCCTTCGTACTCCTGATTTTTCTGAGTCCTTTCCTCCCTCTCTTTCTTATTAAAAAATTTAAACTAAACTTGTATTGGAGCCAAACAATGAGTAAAGAACGTAAAAGATCGTGGGCTGAACCGTATAAAATAAAAATGGTTGAGCCTGTTAGAATGACAACCCATCAAGAACGTCAAAAAGCAATTGAAGAGGCAGGATATAATACTTTCCTGCTGCGATCACGTGATGTATACATCGATCTTCTGACTGATAGCGGCACATCTGCTATGAGTGACCGGCAATGGGCCGGCTTAATGATGGGTGATGAATCGTACGCCGGCAGTGAAAATTTCTATCATCTTGAGGAGACCATTCAAAACTATTATGGGTACAAATATTTAGTACCAACTCATCAGGGGCGTGCAGCTGAACACATCATATCCCAGATCATGATAAAAAAGGGAGATATTATCCCCGGTAATATGTATTTCACAACTACTAAAGTGCACCAGGAACTGGCCGGGGGAACTTTTATGGATGTGATAATCGATGAAGCTCATGACCCGGTAAATGAGCATCCATTCAAAGCGAATATTGATCTGGATAAACTGGAGAAGCTAATTCTGAAATATGGAGCCCATAAGATTCCATATGTATCAATTGCCACGACGGTAAATATGGCCGGTGGCCAGCCAATTTCTTTGGAAAACCTGAAAGCAGTGCGTGAACTGACATCAAAACATGGGATCAAAATTATTCACGACATGACCCGAGTGGCTGAAAATGCCTATTTCATAAAAGAGCGGGAAGAGGGTTACGCTGAAAAAAGCGTTCGGGATATCGTGAAGGAGATCTGTTCGCTTACTGATGGTGCCACAATGAGCGCCAAAAAAGATGCCCTCGTAAATATCGGCGGATTTCTTGCTGTGAATGATGAGGAGATTTTTGATAAAGCCCGAAATATGGTGGTAATCTATGAAGGCCTTCACACGTATGGTGGTATGGCCGGGCGCGATATGGAAGCTCTTGCAATTGGAATAAAGGAGTCTGTAGAGTACGATCACATCCGGGCGAGAGTAGGCCAGGTACTCTATTTAGGTAACAAATTAACTGATATGGGAGTACCCATTGTAAAACCTATCGGCAGCCATGGTGTTTTTCTTGATGCCAAGAAAATTCTTCCGCACCTCAAACAGAATGAACTTCCGGCACAATCTTTAGCTGCCGCCATCTATCTCGATTCCGGTGTTCGGGCTATGGAGCGTGGCGTGGTTTCTGCAGGCCGTAATCCGCAAACCGGAGAGCACAACTATCCAAAGCTTGAACTGGTGCGATTAACGATTCCCCGAAGAGTCTATACACAGGCACATATGGATGTAGTAGCCGAATCAGTTGAAGCCGTATTTCAGAACAACTCAAAAGTTTCCGGTCTTAAATTTGTTTATGAACCGAAATATCTTCGGTTTTTTCAGTCTCGATTTGAACCTGTATAGAAATTGGAGTATAAACAATTACGGAGAGAGGTGCCGGATTAGTTCATCATCTGAAATATTTTGTTGAAGAAGTGTGGCCAGATCAGATCGTGCTATTACTGCTTTTGTGTAGATGTAATGGATGCCATTATCTGATTCCTCGTGCTCAACTGTAAAATCAGCACTATCCAGTGAGAGGTCCCGGATTGTGTTGCGTAGATTGATTATGAATGAGGTGTCGGAATATGGCGATGGATTCTCGTTTGCGAGTTCCTGCCTTGCTTCTTCTGCAAGCCGATCGATCTCGAATTTAAGATTCTGAACAGCGCTCTTTCTTGAGTATTCTGCTGCGCTTGCTGAATCAGCTGCAGATGCCATGGCATATCCATATACAGCTGAGGAATCGGAGGATGCATACAGATCGTTGCTGTACCATTCGGGGACAGCGGATACCTCAACAGTTTCTTCCGGTTCGGTTTCTGTGGTGGCTTCAGGGGTTGCACATGCCGTGAAAAGTATGGCACTTATTACAATAGCTGAAAAATATCTCATGAAAAACAGATTAGTAGAGTTTATAGTACCCGATATTCCCTTCCCGGGTTTGAACTTTCAGGTTCAAAGATCGATTGTTTTGCAGGAAATTAGAAATTTCTTTTTCGATAACGCGCAGGTCGTTTGCTTCCGCGTTGTTCAGTTCGAGCAGTTCTTTGCCATCGCGCAACCCGCGGTTCCACGCCTCTGAATTGCGGTCTACCCTGTGAATGTAAATATTAAATTTATTTGGATCTTCAGGGGTTGATAACGCTCTTAGTGTAAATCCCACTTCATCAAAATATTTCTGTTCAATTCCTCGTGAACGTCCATCTCCGGGAATTTCACTCCATTCATCCAGTTCCGGTTCATCATCAAAACGCTCAATACGGGAGGCAACAGGTTCCGGCTCCGGCCTTTCTCTGAGCTTCAATGTTCTATCCAGGGTTTCTCCGCGCCGCCATACAGTCAACACGATTTCATCATGTGGCCGGAACATCGCCACTTTTTCCTGCAGTTTGTTCGATTCATTTACCCGGTTACCATTCACTGCCAGAATCACATCATCGGGCCGTAATCCGGCTTCAGAGGCAGCACTATTATCTCCAATTCCGCTGATCGCAACACCCTCGATCGTTTCAAGGCCAATTCTTCGGGCAATTCTTGCATCTACAGTCTGAATGCTTACACCCATCATACCACGCTGAACTTCTCCAAATTCGATGATATCACGGGCAACTTTCAGCGCGAGGTTACTTGGCACTGCAAATCCATATCCCTGATAGCTGCCACTCTGTGTAGCAATTGCCGTATTTATACCAATCAATTCGCCGCTGGTGTTAACCAAAGCACCGCCACTGTTACCGCGATTAATGGCGGCATCGGTTTGGATAAAGCTTTCAATTCTGTAATCATCATTTATGATCTGAACATCCCGGCTGAGAGCACCAACAATTCCGGCTGTAACTGTAGACCGAAGCCTGAACGGGTTGCCAATGGCCATTACCCACTCTCCTACTTCCACCAAATCGGAATTTCCAACCGTTACTGCCGGCAGATTTACTGCGTCAACTTTTAACACGGCGAGATCCGTACTGGGATCGCGCCCTACTACGCGGCCATCGTATGAACGCTTATCGTCTAATGTGATGGTAATTCCATCACGAAGGGCATCTTCTATAACATGATTGTTTGTAAGGATGTAACCATCGGATGATATGATTACTCCGGAACCCACAGTTCTTGCCCGTGGCGGTAAAAACCGTTCCCAAAATCCATCTTCATTTTCTGCTTCCTGCTCTAAACCCCGGTTTCGATTCGAAATAACGGTTTCTATGAATACAACTGTAGGTGTTACATTTCTCGCCACATTTCTGAATACAAACCGATCATCAATTTTCTCCAGATCTTCATTAGACCAGAACGGAGTTTCACTTCGGTTCACCTCTGTAAATCGCACCTCGGCCAGATCGAATGAGAAAGATCCCTGACGAAATAGCATCACTATCATTCCAAGCATTATTCCAATTAAAAGCAAAAGAACACTGGAAAGTATTTTATCTCTAAGTTTCATAAGGGTGGATTCAAAATGGTATCAAAAATTTTGTCTGACCGCCGGGGCTTTACTCCTTCCACGTGGTAACGTATATACCTGTCTAAATATTCAATGAGCTCACTTAGTTCATTTTTTGGGAATTTTTTTTTGAGCAGTGTGCTATTATTGGAATGTAGTAATTCTTTGACAAACGTGAATTGAAAAGCCGACAGCAGTATGGACTCCGCTCCTGTTGATTGATTCGATAACGTACCGGTTTCAATGTTCATGTAACCACTATCACTCTCATCAGTGCTGTTTGTTTCGTCCGGCTGCAGGCCTATACCAATTTTATCAATTACCCTAAGCTGTACATACGGTATGATCGATTTTGTAACCTCTTGCTGATCATTCACCCATTTCAATATGTTTTTAATGAAGATATAAAGAGATTCATTCACTTCGTTTTCGTGCAAAACCTGCGAAGCAAGCTCCATGATGATTGACGAGAGAGCAATCTTTTCCATATCAAACCGAAGCTGATCGAGCTTCACATGATATGATGCATCAGAAAGTGTTTGTACCGCACGGGTAGATTTATGATAAAAAATTACCTCCAAAACCTGACCGGCCTGCAGATAGGCCGAAAATTTACTTTTTGGACGCCGGGCACCTTTGGCAATTACAGCCTGGATGCCATGCGAGCGTGTAAACAGCGTGGCGATGAGGCTTGTTTCACCATACTGAATAGCTCGTAAAACGATGGCTTCCGATTTAATGATCATTTAATCATGCATCATTTTCTTGTCTTCAAGAACCTGAACCATAGATGGCAGGAATGTAAGCGCAGTGAAGAGCGTCATTCCAATTCCTACTACGGCCATAACACCAATGGATTGCAAACCGGGGTGATTTGTAAAAAGTAGTCCGGCAAAACCCATCATTGTTGTGAAAGAGCCAATTGTGATATGCTGACCGGTACTTCGGAGTACTTCCCACATGTTCTTTTTACCCTCATCCCGAAACCTGTGTGCAAGGTGAACACCGTTATCACAGCCAATTCCAAGCACGGCAGGCAGTACCACCAAATTGTAGAAATTAAATTTAAGGCCAAAAATCATCATGATTCCAAACAGCCACAACAATCCAATAATGAGCGGAATGAGTGCAATGAGCGACCATCGCAGATTGCCAAACGAGAAATAAATGAAGATAAAGACAATGACAAACGTGGCTGCAACCATATAAGGACTTTCTGCACGCATCAGCTCCAGCATAGATGCCGCTACTATCGAAGTACTTGCAGCGTGATAAACTCGGCCGTTTTCAAGGGTTACTTCGGAGATTTCATCCTTAAAAGCAATCGACTTTAAGCCGTCTGATAATCCCTGATTGGGGTAAACTATAACAAAACGTCCAATTTCCCCTTCTCTGGTTGTGAACCGATTCTTCAAAAATTCGGGTATCAAATCTTCATTAAGCGGCTCTGTTGTTTGTGATCCGCGCCTGAGAATATCGAGTGTTTCACTCTCCTGCCCCACTATAAAGCTGTTCTGCAGCAGACGCCTTACTTCAGCAATATATTGAAGTTTTTCATTGGCAAGCTCCTGATTCGGCGGAAACCGCTCCTGAAGGGCCTCAACATCATGAATCATTGTATTGGGGTTGGAACGCTGTCGCTCCCGAAGAATCTCAAGAACTTCAAATACATCATCGTCATTATCGGCAATAATGTATGCTGGGTTTCGGCGTGAGCTCTCATTCACGCCACTGGCGAACTCCCTGAACTGCTCATACTCTTCAAAAACAGGCTCCAAATTCCCAAATTGATACTCGAACTTCAGATTCCAGGATAGTGAGAGTACAATAACGGAGATAAGAACCCCGAAAATTACAATTTGTCGCGAGTAGGGATATCTTCGAATAGCCGGTTCAAGCACAACATCATCCGAGCGTTTGATGAGCAAAATCCAGCGCCAGCGGTCAAAAATAACCAGAAGGGCCGGCAAAATGAATAACATGCAAAATAGTGCAAGCAGAATACCGGTACCTGCAATAAAACCGAACTCAGAAAATCCTCTGAAGTCGGCAAACATCAAAACAAAAAGAGCTGATGCTGTAGTTACTGCGCTCACAAAAATGGCCGTTCCTGTTTTTTGATACGCCTGTAAAACACTCTGCTCCACACCATCACCCGATGCACGGAACTCGATGTAGCGGGCATAGAAGTGGATCCCATAGTCAATACCAAGACCAAAAAGTATCACGAACAGAACGGAGGTCATTGTGTTCAGCACGCCAAGATGAAAGTAGGTAATCCCAAACGTCCACATAAGACTGATTACAAGCGGTATGCCAATGATTAAAATGGGGACCGGCATACGAATGATGTGCTGAAATAGTGAATGACGCTGTTTGTTGCTTGCACCTCTCCTGTAGTTGACCAGCTTTTTGAACCAGAAATAGAACATCACCAACAGAATTACACTGGAAATACCGAGCGCAAAACTGTTGAAAACATCATCCATGATCGATTCAAATTCATTGAGATGACGCTTCAGGCGGCCACCAAACTGAACTTCCATATCAGGATGGAATGATGCGGGGTCTAATCGGGAAATGAGTCCGGCATACACCTCAAACATATCCTCGAGATAACGAATATCACTCTGTGAACCGGTTGGGTAAAGAGTTAAGATCACAAGTGTGCTGTCATCACTGGCCGGGTATTCCGGCGGAATCAGCTCATCATAACTATCCTGAAACCGGTCGATATTCCGTTCCTCTTCTTCCTCCTCGTCATCAAAATCATCCAAAAAATCTACAAAAAACGGATTGGCTTCCTGCCGGGCTATTTCAATTTCATCCTCAAGAAATTCAATAATTTCCTGTAATTCAGAAGTTGTGGCAAGATAGAGAGCATTATCTTTGAGAACCTCGGTATCGCGTTTAAACTCAGCTCTGTTGAAAAAATTAAAATCGCGCCGCGGGTAGTACAACTGCAAACTCTCTTCTGCCAGCAGTTCGGCAAATGCCACATTGGCTTCAAAATCGGGCGATTTGATGGCTACTCGCATTTCAGTCTCACCGCCGGCTTGCTCCTGCAACTGGTTTAACGCCTGCACATTTGGATGAGTAGATGGCAATAGATTGGCAATATCGGTATCAACGGTTAGCTTAACGGCAAAGCTGCCTGCAAAAATTGCAACGGCAACCGAAATGGCTACTACCCAAAACGGATGGCGAATATTAAACTGAACTATCGGTTGTAGAAAACTTATAATTTTATGCATTTACAAACAGAATAATATCTTTATAAACAGAGAAAGATACGTAATTTACCTCAAAAGAAAGTTCAGCTAAACAACTTATTACGATCTCAAAAAATTTCAATACCGCCTGTTTTATAAGCTATGAATAGCATTTGTTTCCCGGATGTTCTTCTAAAACTTCAACACCAAGTTAACTGAATGATCACTATTTTATTCTGAACCAAATTCATTCAAGCAATGACCCACTCAGAAACACATCGCGGGATGAAAATCATTGGCATTATTCTGATAATTTATGCCGCTCTTGTTGCCACACATGAAGGCGAATTCTGGCCATTCAGTATCTACCCAATGTTTTCGCAGGCAGGCAACCCCTGGACACGCGCTATGGTGATGGATATAACCGATCGGTCAGATGATGAAATGTGGGTTCGAACCACCCTCCAACATAAAGCCGGCGAACCAGTTCCCGTGTTCAACTACGGTGTAGATCAGATCGATTTCTCAAACTTTGTATCAAAAACTGAAGACTGGACAGAATCGAGAATTCGTGCCATGCATACTATGTTTGGAGGGGAAAATATAGGCGAAAATCGTTGGATGGTTGCGAAAGTTCATGGACGCATGGTTGGCGCTGATTCCGTAACCGTAGAAATTGAACCACTGATTTTATTGACCGGAGACGATGCAGTTCTAAATCCCGATTACCGATGAGCGAAAAGTGGTATCAAAAAATCGGGAAAAACCTGTTTGAACCCGACAGGCCTGTATCAAGTGGTGAATTGATCTTTTTCAAGCTTTTTGAACTTTTTGTGGTTTACTACACCATCCGTTTTGTTTGGGAATGGGCTCTCTACACACAGCTCCGTAATGTTGAAGTGGTTCTGCCGCTTGGAGTGGCGAACTACCTGGATGTAACTCTGTTTTTTGATCATCACATAGCGCCGGTTTTGGCAGCTATTACTACACTCCTCATTATTTTTTGTTTTTTCAGATATGGCCCAAAATGGCTCTACATGGTGGTTCTGGTTCTGTTTCATCTGCTCTATGTAATCCGTTTTTCTCAGGGTGAAATACCACACAGCCAAAACCTTATTGGCATGTCAGTATTCTGTTTTGCTGTGGGAGCATGGTTTTTTCCGGGGAAAGACAGAATGCCGAGATTTGTGCTTGGATCCATCATCTTTTTCATCGGTTTGGGTTACACATCAGCTTTTTTCGCCAAACTTATCGGAACAGGAATCCACTGGTTTGATGGGCGCCATCTGTGGCTCTGGATCAGTGAGAAAAGCATCGATATTCTTTCGCGTGATGGAGTGTATCAACCCAACTTTCTTCAGCAACTTGCACTGAACAGTACGGCTGTGGCATCAGTCATACTTTTAATCGGATGGTTTACAGAACTAATCGGGTTTACCATGTGGTGGAAAAAGCTGAGGCCATACACCACAACGCTTCTCATTTTAATGCATTTTGGCATCACCATGGTTATGAATATCCGGTTTGATGCATTCGTAATGCAACTGATTTTGGTTGGCTATCCCTGGTATTTACTGATCGATCGCTTCACGAAAGAACTTCCACCCTGGCTCGAAAAGATTATTTATCGGGGGTTTTCCTGATCTTCTCAATCACCTTTACCAAAGCTAAAATCACTATAAATAGAAACGCACTGGTCACGACGATAAATTCATGAAGCATCAGGTCTGTCTGGCTTAAAGCATACCCGTTGATACTCACCCACTTTATTGGCAGGAAAAGAAACATCAAAATTCCCGTGAAAAGATAAACCGTCCATTTACCCGATTTTGGACCCCGTATTCCTGAGGTTTTTATGGTTGCTGATCGGATTGATGCATATACTTTATCCCAATTCAGAAATACAACATAAGCCAAAAAGTTGGGTAAAAAAGCGATGTTAAGTGCCATCATCGTAGAGAAATGAAAAACTACTGCAAGCCCTACAAACAGCCTGAACCACGAAGCTTTGAAGAGTGCCATAATAAATCCTACTTCAAACAGAACAGTAAACCAATCGAGCAGTTCCCAGAACAGTGCATGATCAAATCCAACAGCCCGGCCGGCTAACAGTGCCTGCCTTTCGCGTATGAAAAACTGATTAAAAAGATGCCCCTGGGCCGCCTGCGTTGAAGGGTCTAACCATCCGCCCAATATTTTGGGGAACCCGGCTGTAAACATCATTACCGCGATAAAAAGAGCTAATAGTGTAAGCGGCCAGCTTTCAGGTTTGATTGAATCTGTTTTTCGCCGGCAATCTACAGAGTACGCAACCCCCCAATTGCTGAACGCCATAATTACCGGCACAAGCGGGATAACGATTTCGTGATTTACTTTTCCGATGCTGTAAATAAATCCCTGCAGAAAAAGGATTAAGATTCCCGTCAAAATTGAAGCCCACTTTGTGTGATAGCCGATAAGCATGGCAAAAAGTGATATCACCAAAATGGTATGCGAAATTTGAAATACTGCCAACGGTGGAAATCCCTCCAGCAATCGCAGCGGGCCGGGCGGTGGCGAATAGAAATCATTCGGAAGTGATGATAAAAAACCAAAATGGCTCATACTCATGCCGGGTATTAAAAACAGCAATATAAACAGGGATGTAAATATTCTGAGAAGTGCCAGTCCTTCAGCCGAAACTGTAAATGAGTTAAAAATCCATCTGTCAAATCGCTCTTTATAACTCATTTATCAAAAGAGTATGGTTATTCGGCCGGTTTCTATGGCCATATCAAGAACAGCACCATCCCCGGTTTGGCGATAGTACTCAGTCAGTTCGATGATATGCATTGCATTGGGGGTAAATCCGGCAATATCGGCAGCATTTGATCTCAGCCACGCTTTGCCATCTTCAGAGATATTTTGAACCGATTCATCATCAGAGAAATGTGTGCGTACAAAACCGGGTATTTGTGAAAGCGGAATTTCAGGGAAGAGCACCTGTGGACTCATGTCATGCGATCGCTGGCGATGGACAGTTTCAACATCAAAAACAGTTCGTGTAATTTCGAAACCATCATCATACACATACACACTTTTAAAGCCCGGGAATACAAATGCCGGCCAAGGTTCTGCATCGTAGTAACCAACAATACCAACTACAGCATACTGAAGCGGCAGATAGATAAGCAGCGCGATGAAAAGTGTTCGAACAGTTTTTCTGGACATTCCTGCATTTTTTTCCCGTGCGTATCATCAATCTTAAACGCACCAATTTAGTGGAACGTAATTTATTATCTTTGGAATGAAAACCGAAATAAATCGACTTCTCGAAAACCGCTGAATGGCTTCTGTACTGCACTACAAAACAAATTTTCTGAACAGTTCAGAAACGTTTATTCATCGACTTGTGAGTAATCATCAGCGATATACACCGGCTGCACTTTGCTACAGAAAAAAAGATTTCTGTGCCGGCCTGCCCGTTTTTGAAGTGCCTAAAAAAGGTATGGATGGTTTTTTGAATGTTACCTCATTTCACCTTAACCGGCCATTACCTTTTTACAGTAAATCCATTCGGGAGCTCAAACCGGATGTGATACATGGCCATTTTGGGTATGATGGATACAAGATTCTTTCGATTGCCTGTGATGAAAAGATCCCTCTTGTTGTGAGTTTTTACGGTTCAGATGTCTCCAGATTGCCAAATGAGTTCGGCTGGAAAAGCAGATATCGAAAACTGGCTCAATATGGATCTCATTTTATTGCAGCATCTGAATTCATGAAGAAACAGCTGATGGATCTCGGATTCCCTTCAGAGAAAATCAGTGTGATCTATTTTGGCCTTGATCTCGATGAATTACGTTTTAAAAATAAATCGTTCCCGGATCTAAGGATATTGATGGCCGGCAGGCTGGTTGAAAAGAAAGGATTTGAATATGCACTTCAGGCAATTTCCATTCTGAAATCACGAGGGTTTGAACTACCTGTTACAATTTTTGGTGATGGCCCGCTTCTTATAGTACTCAAAGATATAGCAGCAGAATCGGGTATTGAAAATCAGATTCAGTTCAAAGGGTTTCAGCCTGTTTCTGAGATCATCAAAGCACATGACAGTCACTCTATCTTTTTGGCTCCAAGCGTTACTGCATCCGACGGAGATATGGAAGGTTTGCCCAACACCATTCTCGAAGCGATGGCAAAAGGAACACCCGTAGTTTCTACAAAACATGCGGCCATTCCGGAAGCTGTCGTTCATCAAAAATCAGGATTTCTTGTTGAAGAGAGAGATTCAGAAGCTATTGCAGATTGCATCGAAGAGATCATTCAAAATAAGCTTTCACTAATTGATATTGCAGAAAATGCCAGGCAGGTAATTGAAAAAACATTCAGCATCGATCATATGGCAGAACGAGTTGAAGAAGTTTATGATCTGGCAGTTTCCGGCGGTGATAGGTAGACGTTATCTCAAAAACTTAAGTGACAACCACTCTTTCAGTTTTTTCCAATCATCCCCTGATATTACCCCAAATGCAGTGCCTATAACTGCGAACAAGGCCAAAAATGTGAAGAGACTGAATGTGAGACCGGCAAGGGCATTTTCTGCAGGTATTAACACTACCCTGCTGTACCAAACCGGCAATGCCACTACAAAAGCAATTCCAAGAACTTTCAGATAGAATGGGAAGGGTAAGACTTTTCGGGCAGGAAGCTGCATATGGCCGCCTATTCGTCGTAAAGTGATGATCCAGTTGTAAAAATTTGCGATAAACGTACCGGCTGCAGTACCAATAATTCCAAAATAGATGGTAAGTGGTATACTCAAAATAATGTTTGCAAGCACCAGATTTAAACTCAGATAAAATACACCTTTCGTATCACCAAAAGCCTGTAGAATACTGCCATAATTGGTAACTCTTAATAATACAATAAGATTAAAAATCTGAAAAGGAATCACCGAATTTCGGTATTCAGTCCCTTCTGACTCAGCTACAATCGCAATTAAATCCGATGCGATAATTATTGAAGCAACTGTTAGCGGCACTACCATAAGGCTGACTTTTTCAACCCCTTTGTACCACAGAGCGAGAAGCTCCTCTTTTTTATTTTCAAGCTGAAATGCCACATACCTGCTGATGAGAACAGTACCCACAGCAAATGGAATTACACGAATGATGGGTACTTCCTGCGCGCCAATGGTGTATTCCGCATATGCCGAAGCCGGTAATAATATAGACACTACAAATTTATCGGTATATCGATTGATTTTGTTAACCAGTGATGAAAGCCCGAGAGGGATGGCAAAGTCGGCCTGTTGTTTCACAGTTACCGTTGAGTCTGCCATTTTCCCTTCAGGAAGAACAATTTTCATCAGAATCCAGGAACCAACAAACCGTATTACGGCATAAAAGGTGAGCCCATAAACAGCTGCTTCAAGTCCAAATCCTAAAGCCAGTGGCCCTACAAGACAAACCAGTGTTAGCATACTGGTGATCATTTCATACCAGGCAGAATCTCTCTGTCGATCTAATGCGAGCAGAATATTTGTGACAGGCCAGGTTGGGATTTCCAGCAGAACAACAAGTGCCATAAACGGCAATAAGTACTGAATCTGCGCGATACTTTCCGAATCCCATTGCGGAAGGATGGCCGGAACAACCAGGCTTACCAGCAGAACAACAGCTCCTGCAATAAGAGCGGTTGCTCCAAGAATCGCTGTGGTTTGAAGCACAAACCCACGTTTTGCACTACCGGATACCCGCTCAAAGTAGTAAAAGACGCTATCGGGAAACCCAAGTGTGGCAACATTTCTCGCAATCTCATGGATCATTAGCAGGTAACCGATAATTGCGAAATCGGTTTTTGACAAGATTTGAATGGTGGCAATTACAATTGCAAGATCGATAACCGTTGTAATGATTCTCGCGAAGACAACCACACCGGTTTTTTCCGTGAGATTTGTGGATCTACCTGGCATTTGCTAACAATTCATCAAAAACAGATGCGAGCTGTTTTGTTGTTTGCCGGGCCTCATATATACCGCGATCGGGCAGTTCGGACTCGGGCATGAACAGTGAATCGCTTCTCTTCTCTTTTTCTTTGGAAAATGATTCCAGCAGCGCCGCTATTTCAATCTTTTCACCCGGATGCACCTGCACACCGGCCTTACTTCTCATGATGATATCTGCAACTTCAGGGTTTGGAGCTATTGAAAGAATTGGTGTATCCACAGAAAGGTAATCCCACAGCTTTGCCGGTATAATTTCATCCCGGTCTTCGTCTGTGCTAAGAAGCAGAATATCAGCATGCTTCAGAACTTCATCTTTTTTCTCCGGTTCAACCGGTTCATGAAATACAAAATTTTTATCCAGCGAAGCCTCTTGAATCACTTTTTTATTCAGATCATCAGGAATCCCAAAGCTGTGTATTTTGATTCTTTCAGCTGCCTTTGGATTATTTTTACGAAGTTCTTTCAGCGCTTTTACAATAGATTTTACAGGACTCAATCTCCGAAACCGGCCAAAAAATATCATATTCAGATTCTGCGAATCAACGTTACCCTTCCAACCTCCTGAACTTTTTTTCTCTTTGAGTGCATTCACATATGAATTGTAGATAGTAGTTGTTTTTTCTTCAGGTAAGTTGTAGTGGTCTGAGTATAAATACTCGGTTAGAATAGCTGTAAAGATTACTTTATCTGCAGAATGGATAATACTCTTTTCAATTTCCATATCCATACCTTCAGAAAAAGAAGAACGGTTTCTCAGAGGTATTTTTGAGAGAGTCCATGGATCCCTGAAATCAGCAACGAAGGGTACATTTAAAGATTTCGACAGCTTCTCTCCAAGCCAAAAAGATGACCATGGATCACCGGTTGCCCAGATCAGGTCGGGTTTTTCTGTTTTAACTCTTTTTTTAATGGACAGATATTTTGAGATAAACAGGAAAATCCAGCTATCCATGGGGGTATGAGTATCAACCCATTTCATTAAGGTGTTTGTTCTGCTGCTCTCCTTGTTCTTTTTTTGCGCAGGATGGTTTTTCTCCGTTCTGTCGAACGGCGGGTTGATTTTGATGATATCAATTCCTTCAAGGAGTTCTTTCTCCTTATCTGTCATCTCTGATCCGGTAACTCCGATTGTTAAAATAACAGGATTATATCCGTACTCCTTTAGATGAATGGCAAATTTGAAAGGTCTTTGCGAACCAACCCTTCGCCTGGGAACGAAGTAAGGAGCAATCATTAAGACCTTTTTCATAGGTTTTAAGTCCTTTTAATTGATATGCTTATTTGCATACCCGGCAGCGAAGTTACTTCTCTGTTAATTCTCGCCAGCAGGATTCAGAAAATGATTTGAGTGCTTCTTTTTGATGCATCCATCCAAAATGCAGGCAGTATGGAGTAACATACAAATGATCACCCTTTCCGGGTAACATAGAGAGAATACGAATCAAAATCTTTTGGATTGTTCGATTTTTCAGTCCTTTTAAATCATACACAAACTGATCGCTGTAATACAGACACTTTACATCTTCAAAACCTGTACTGTATTGCGTAAAACTTTCAATAAAATCGAGCTGCGGGCTTTCATATCCATTAAGCCATGGATATACCTGTATTTTACTGCTGGCCATAGCCATAGCCAAACTCCATTCACAACTCTCCTCTTCCCTTCCTTTTTCTTCTCTTCGGCTTCGAAAGTGGGTTTCATCCTGCCGTTTAAAAAATAACTTCGAAAGTTCACAAATCTTTGATGTTTCATCCTTGTCTGCAGCGTATATCATTCCGGCCTGAACACGACTAAGATAGCTCAATCCAAAGCGTTTCAGCGTTCTTTCCCGCCGCCTCATGAGAATATCAATCAATACGGAAAACCCTTTTGGCCCGCCAAAAAAAACATCCGCTTTTTCGTTACCTGTTATGGTAAATTTATAAGGAGAGAGTGATTGCCAGAGTGTATTGGGGTCCCTGCACCACACGATATCTGAATCGAGAATCAGGTTTTTTTCGAATGGCATAAACATGTGGATGTTATGTTTAAAACCGGGAATAGAAGCATGTTCTGCAGAAAGCACTTCTACACTTTTAAACAAGTATTCAAGTGAGTATTTGTCCAAAAGTTTTTGATGTTCCTTTGAACAGTATAGAATAACAGGCCTTTTCGTATCGTATCGGCGCAATGTTATTACACTTGAAATTACATTTTTTAAATACCCGGCAGATCCATAAGAAGCATACACATACCCTTCGGGAGATTTTGTCTGAAAATTGGTAAGATGTTCATTCATAAATTACCGGATAAAAGTGCCTCTCTATTACAGTATTGCAGGAAGTACACAATGATATCGCTATTATTAAGCCTGAAAGATAATAAAGTGAAGACACAAAACGGCAGTGTATTGCCCTATTTTATCTGAAGTTTTTACCGTGTTCTGAAGTAAAAACAAGTTGCTGCAAAATGCTCCATATAAGGTCTAAGCTCTTGCTGCACGCCTTCTAAGACTTTCAAGAAGTGCATCGAAACCGCGCTGACGTATGATGCTCTGAAACTGTCTGTTGTACGATTCTGCAGTTGAAACATCATCAATAGTCATGTCAGTAATCATCCAAGTACCATCAATCAGCTCCATTTTATAATCAACCGGAGTACGTACATTATCGAGTTGAGCGGAGGTTTCAACAAATGCACTGTCACCCTTTACTTCGATATTGTTATATACAACGTCTGCTCTGTATATATCCAGCCTGTTTAGGGAGTTGTCCCGAATTATGGTTGAAAATAGTGAGATGAATTCGTCTCTTGTCTCTTCTGATAGTTCATCATACGTACTACCAAGGGCAAACTGTGCCATTGTTTTGTAGTGAATCACATCATTGATGATATCTTTGAGCTGATCTCTCTGCTCCTGGGTGTAATCCGTTCCGGATGGCCCGAGCAGTTCTTTAATTTCATTATCCCGGCTTTCAAGCATCTCTCTGATTTCATCTGAACTTGATTGAGCAAACCCTGTTGATGAAAATGAAAAAACTGATAGAATTAAAATTAGTATGATTTTCATTTTGTTGAAGTTAATTAAGTTGTAACTGGTTTACTGAAATGCCGCTGGCTTTATACAGCTCTGCAATTCTTTTATTCAATTCAAACACATTTTGTTTCAGTTGTAAACGAAGTTCCAGCTCTTTTTGTACGGAGTCGAGCAGGTCTTCAATATCTCCAAAACCAATATCATAATTCAACTGTTCATTACGTACCCAGTTCCTCGCAGTTGCTAACGCTACTTCGGTCTGTTTCATTTTTGCTTCAGCAATAACCGCCTCCCTGTACTTTTCACTTAATTCGAGTGTAATACCATCAGAAACCGCCTGATGTAAATCCTGAACTCTCCTGTATTCGATCTGAGTGCGTTCAACACTGTTTCGCATGGAAGAAAAATTTAAATTTTGCCTGATTCCAAGCCCAATTCCACCTGAGGCGTAATTCGTGTTATTGATAATAAAGGGATTTGTTTGCCTGGGCCGGTTAGGTGTATTAGCATAACTTCCTGTTATTCCCAGAAAAACTAATGGGTATTGTTGTGCTTTAACAGCATCCACACTGTTTCTCAATGCCTGGATTCCTGATTCAACTCCACGCAGTTCCGGCCTTGCACTCATTGCCATTTGCTGGTAATACTCATACTCTTCAATTGCAAAAGGAATAGGATCAAGAAAACTCTCTGCAGGCATAAACGTTTGGCCATTGGTTGCTCTCATAGCGTAGTTCCAAACTCTCTTTACATAATTCAAAGACTCTCTCACTTCAACTATTTGAACCTGAAATTCGGCTTTTAAAATATCGAATTTAAAGATGTCTGATTCCTTCAGGTCCGGATCACCCTCATCCCTCATTCTGTTAAGAGTACGCTCAACTTGCTGTATCTGATCGTTAGCATCATCAAGAATTCGTGAAATCTCTTTTGCAAGCAGATAGCTGTAGTAAAGCTCAAACAGCTGAATTTCGGCTTCTGCTTTTACTGCACTGAATTGGTATTCAGCGGCTTTAGCGGCAGACTCAGCAGCTGATACCGCATTATTAATGGCACCCCAGCTATAAATTGGCTGAATCGCATTGAGTTCGGCTCTTGTAAATATGGCCCAGTCTTCCCAGTCGTTTTCAAGATTTGGATCGAGATAAAATTGGCCCCGTGGTAAATCAAGCTGACTAACAACACCGGGTATCACACCATGCTGGCTGCTGAATTCCACTCTTGGAAGAATTCGCTGAGAGCGTGCATTATCAACTCTGTTACCTGCTAGGTCAACTGCTCTGCCTTCATAAGCTACCTGACCGGAATTTTCCATCCCAAATTGTATAAACTCCTGCAGGTTTACCCGCAATGTATCTTGTGAAAAAACGGTTTGTGGAATTATTAGAAAAGCTATGGCTGTACAGATAATAATTCCAAATATTCGATAGACCATTACGATAGATTGTGAATTAAAGAATTATGCCACAAACGAACCAATCAGCACTTTATTTAAAAGAAAAGCCCCGGTTTATGGCCGGGGCTTTAAAAGCGGAGGGAGAGGGATTCGAACCCCCGGAGACCGTGAAGCCTCAACGGTTTTCAAGACCGCCGCATTCGACCACTCTGCCATCCCTCCAATCTTCAGATTGTACTTACTACAATCTAAATTTCAAGAATCAATAAAGATAAAAAATTTCTCTGATTATTAATCAACTAATCTGAAGTTATCAATTGCCCTCAAGTGCAGCAGCACCGGATACAATTTCAGAGATCTCTGTGGTAATAGCACTTTGCCGTGCCTGATTGTAACGCAGTTTGAGTTCCTGTTCCAGCTCTTTGGCATTCTCGGTAGCGTTATCCATAGCAGCCATTCTTGCACCCTGTTCAGATGCATTCGATTCAAGAACTGCTCTCCAAAGCTGCATATTTAAATGAACCGGCAGCATATTTTTTAGAATGGTGTCAGCATCCGGTTCATAGATGTATTCAGTGAAGGTTTCAATTTTCTTATTTTCTTTTTCAGCCGAATTATCTGTGTTGAGCAGATCTGTTTTGATAGGCAGTACTTCCTCAACAAGTCTGTTCTGTGAAATAACAGTTTTAAACTCATTGAACGCTATATAGACACTATCATATTCGCCGTCAGCAAAACTTTGTGAAGCGTGCTCCATTATTTCGGAAGTATCTTCGTATGTCAGGTTATCAAAAAATCCGGGATGTGAATCCACTACCTTATATTCCCTTTTCTTGAAATATGCGCCTGATTTTCGTCCAACTGTTATCAAGTCCAGATTTCCTGATTCATTAAATGAAGCAAGATGATCATGGATATACAGTTCAATCGTTCTGAATAAATTGTTATTAAAACCTCCGCACAAACCTTTGTCAGAACCTATCAAAATCATCAGCACCCTGGATGTTTCATCGGGCTGTCTGAGTAGTTTATTCTCTGAACTGTTTGCAGATACAAGCCGGGCCATCACTTCACGCATTTTATTTGCATATGGGCGTGTTGCCGACATACGCTGCTGTGCTTTGCGAAGCTTTGCTGCAGCCACCATTTTCATAGCTTTGGTGATCTGCTGCGTGTTTTTAATGGATGAAATCCGGTTTCGTATATCTCGCAGGTTTGCCATCTCTTATGCCTCAGCTGCTGCTAATAATTGATCGATTGTACTGTTGGCTGTTTCGATAAGTTCATTGCCAAATGCGTCATCCAGCACTCCTGAGGCAGCCAGATCGTCCATTTTCTTAGAGAATTTAATCCCGACAGTTTCAAGGAACATCTGTTCGAATTCCTGGATTTTATTAACAGCAAGTTTGTCGAGCAACCCTTCATTATTGATTTTGAGGAGTGCAATCTGCTGATCAACAGACAGTGGCTTGTACTCGCCCTGTTTCATCAATTCAACAGTACGCTCACCTCGTTTCAGCTGACGCTGAGTAGAAGCATCAAGATCGGATCCAAACTTAGAAAAAGCTTCAAGTTCTCTGTACTGGGCGAGATCAAGTTTCAGTGTACCGGATAGTTTCTTCATCGATTTTACCTGTGCAGAACCACCTACACGAGAAACCGAGATACCGACATCAATAGCCGGCCTGATACCTGAATTAAATAGATCTGTATCCAAGAAGATCTGTCCGTCAGTAATCGAAATTACGTTAGTAGGAATATAAGCAGCTACGTCGCCGGCCTGAGTTTCAATAACCGGTAGTGCTGTTAATGATCCGCCACCTTTTACTTTCGGCACAAGAGCTTCAGGAATGTTATTCATCTGCTGAGCCACACCATCATTATCAATAATTTTAGCAGCTCTTTCCAATAAACGGCTGTGCAGATAAAACACATCACCAGGATACGCTTCACGGCCCGGAGGTCTTCTCAGCAAGAGAGAGAGTTCACGGTAAGCAACAGCCTGTTTTGAGAGATCATCGTAAATTACAAGAGCGTGTCTTCCTGTGTCTCGGAAATATTCACCAATCGTAGCACCTGCAAATGGTGCAATGTAGCGAAGCGGTGCAGAGGTACTTGCAGGAGCTGATACTACAACTGTGTAATCAAGCGCTCCATACTCTTTCAGTGTATTTACAATAGATGCTACAGTAGAACCTTTCTGGCCAACAGCCACATAAATACAGAATACCGGCTTATCGGTGTCCTGAGTAGTTTTTTGATTGATGATGGTATCAATGGCTACGGCTGTTTTACCGGTTTGCCTGTCGCCAATAATCAATTCACGCTGGCCACGGCCAATTGGAATGAGCGAGTCAATCGCTTTAATACCTGTCTGGAGAGGTTCGTTTACCGGTTGCCGATAGATAACACCCGGTGCTTTCCTCTCGAGAGGAAGATCGATGGTTTCGCCTGTTATAGCACCTTTACCATCAATTGGGCGGCCGAGTGGGTCAATAACCCGCCCGAGAAGCCCTTCACCAACCTGCAATGAAGCGATATTTTTGGTACGGCGAACAGAGTGGCCTTCTTCAACAATTTTTGAAGATCCAAAAAGAACAACCCCTACGTTGTCTTCTTCGAGGTTAAGTACCATTCCTCTTACAGGGTTACCCTCACTGTCGAGAGAGTCGGGCAGTTCTACGAGCTCACCTGCCTGCACCTTTGATAAACCATAAACGCGTGCAATACCATCACCCACTTCGAGAACGGTACCTACATCGTAAACATCAGCTTCTCCGTCGAAACCGGAAAGTTGTTTTCGTAAAATAGCCGATACTTCGTCAGGTCTGACTTGACTCATTTCTTAATCCTTAATTTTTTAATCTACTGCAGCTGAAGTGAACTTCTCTTTCAGCTGATTTAATTTATATTTAACTGATCCATCAATTACGGTATCATCGATTCGCACCATCAGGCCACCAATCATATCACTATCAATTTTAGTGCTGATTATTACTTTTTTGCCTGTAGAACTTTCAAGTTGCTTGATTAAAGCTGTTTTCTGCTTCTCTTCCAGCTCAGTTGCAGAGTAAATGGTTGCCTCAATTATGCCGTGATGAAGATTATACAGGGAGAGAAAATTCCCGGTAATATCCTTCAAAATCCCCTCTCTCTTTTTATCGAGCAGGAGATAGATCAGATTAAATGTACTTTTATCTACATGTTTGGCAAAAATTGACTCCAGAGCTGCTTTCTTTTGAGAATAGTTTACTATCCGGTTATTCAGAAATCGACGCAGTTCTTTAGAAGACTCAAGTGTATTGCTGATCATCAGCATATCGTCTTTTGCCAACTCTAATTTACCTTCTTCAATTACAGTCTGAAGAAAAGCATTTGCATAACGTCGTGCTGCAGTTGAACTCATTCTTAATTATTCTTAGACAAATCGTTGATAAACGAATCAACCAAATGCTGGCTCTTCTTTTTATCTAATTCAGATTTGATGATGATTGATGCCGACTGTACAGCCAGCTCAGCAACTTGATTTCTCAGTTCCTTGAGCGCACTTTTCTTCTCCTGCTCTATCTTGAGACGTGCATTTTCGAGAAGTTTTTCAGCATCTTTTGTGGCTTTATCAATCCGCTCTTCCCGTAATTTTTCAGCATCTTCTATTGCTTCCTTACGAATTTTCTGAGCTATGACTTCAGCCTCTTTTAATGCTTTCTCGTTATTTTTTGAGATCTCCTCTGCCTGAGCTAAAGCTTTCTCTGCCGTTTCCATGGAATCACGGATACGTTCTTCCCTCTCTTTCAATGCGCTCATGATTGGCGGCACAAGCCACTTGTTCATGGCGAACAGAAATATGAGAGTGGTTACGAAAACCCAAAAGCCAAAGCCCGTGTCAAACGAGAGCAGGCCCCCATTCAGGAAATAATGCATAAAGCTATCCTGATTTTACTGACCGATTCCCAGTGCAAGAATAATACAAACGATAGCACCGATAAGTGCCACACCTTCAATAAATACTGCTGTTAGAAGCATAGCTCCACGAATATCACCGGCTGCTTCCGGTTGTCTTGCAATACTTTCTACCGCACTTTTACCGATCATACCGATACCGAATGCAGCTGCAAGTGCAATGATACCAGCGCCGAATCCTGCTGCTATAAAACTCATAATATACCTTTGTTTAATTGTTGTTTAGTGATTTTGTATTACTACATCCTTCGCTTTTGCTACAGATGTTTCTTCATGATCGTGATGATGCTCTTCTACGGCCATTCCAATGAATACACTTGAAAGAAGTGTAAATACATAAGCCTGAATCAGAGCAACCAAAGCCTTTAGGAAGTAGAGTGCCACTGTTAGAAGCACCCAAAATACTCCGGATGATACACCAATCACTGCTCCAAATAGTTCAGTGAAAACAAATATCAAACCGAGAATACAGACAATCATAATTTTGCCCGATAACATATTGGCAAAGAGACGAATGGCCAGTGCGAAAGGCTTGGTAAATAATCCTAAAATTTCTACAGGCGTTAATATAATTAAAGCCCATTTTGGCACACCGGGAAATACAAATACATGCTTCCAGTGATCTTTACTTCCATTAAGCTGAGTTACCAAAAATGTGATAAATGCCAGGGTAGCTGTCACTGTTAGATTGGCTGTTGCAGCTGCAGCCCATGGCAACAATCCAAACAAGTTCATCAAGGTGATGGTCAAAAATATGGTATAGAGATAAGGAACAAATTTCTCGTACTTATCGCCAGGGATAAACTCTTTGGCTATTTGATCTCTGATAAATACAAAAAGAGCCTCAAACATATTGAGCAAAGCACCTTTTGGCTCACTGTTTCTGCCAATCCCACTCTTGTACTTTCTGCCCGCTAAGAATGTAATGATAAATGTTACTATCAAACTTAGCCAAACATAGATCAGGTGCGATGTAATTGAGAGATCTAAAGTGATTGACTGGCCATCAGCGCGAATAATTGCCCCCTCCTCGCCTCTTACAAACTCCCCGGAGTCGATGGCTTTATAGGTATTGCCGTAAAAGTACCATTCACCACCTGCATACAATATTCTGGGCAGATATAGTTTAGCGCCAGCGAATTCAAAATAGTCGTGGTTGGTAACCTTGCCCATTACATCAATGGGTGCTTCATTTTGTTCAGAATCAGCATCTGAAGCTAACAATGCAGGGCTAAAAACCATCAAAAAAATCAGGGAAGCGAGTGCCCGGCGCACAACGTTTATCATGCTGGATCTTCTGTTTGGACTAGGTTAGTCTAATAGTTTATTATTCAAAAAAATCACTTCGATTACAGAATGGAAAAGATATGAAATAACGAAACTAAATGTAAAACTAATTTCTTCAATTTCTGTCCAAATTATGATTAATGCATAGAGAATACAGACAACTAAAAAACGAATGAATAAACTCCAGAAATATGCTTTCAAAAAAACGTTTCCTTCCTTTTTCCCGAAAATGGTGGAACTTGCCAAATGCAACAGTACAGTTGCAAGGCCAAGAAGGTGCCCTATAATCCATGAGCCGACTGATATACCCGCAACTGAAAAGGCAGCAATTGCACTCAGAATTGCATAAATAATGATCCCAATCGAAACCTTACGGATTGATTCGGTATTGCTGTAAATCACTCTCTTCTATTCTCGGTTCTTTAGGTTGCCGGTATCTTTAATTACTTTCGAAAAAATTGCAATAAGCAGAATAATGCCCACAAAAATTCCGGTTAGCAGCATCCATGGAGAAGTCTCCCATCTCAGATCGAGCCAGTAACCAATAAAAATCGGGGCACTTAATGCAACCGCAATTTCGGCACCTAGCCCCAGAAACTGAGCATATTTTTTATGCTTGGGATCGTTAAACAAAATCAGGACTCCTGCAAAGCAGGTTCTTTAATTTCTGTTAGTTTTGCATATTCTGCATCGAGCAGGCCATCAAGCTCTGAACTGTTATCACCCATCTTACAACTTCCATTCAACTGTGCACCTTCCTCAACCACAAAAACTTTTGTAAAAATATCACCACCAACCCTCGCACTTTGCCGAAGGGTAAGCCGATTTGCTACTTTAACTGTTCCATCAACAAAACCTGAGACATCTGCATCTGTTGCAATCAAGTTCCCACTGAGATTCGCTGAAGAGGTAACAATGATTTTTCCCTTACAGATGCAGTCTCCATCAATTCTGCCTGCTATGCGTAAATCACTTTTTGAATTTATAGTACCTTTTATATGGGTACCTTCACTGATCATGTTTAAAGAGGGGGTTTTTTGAGCTGTATTATTCACTTTGACTGGTTTTTTTTTAAACATTCGTCTTTTTTATTGCTGTAATAACATTAACGGATTTTGAGGGGTACCATCTTTCCACAACTCAAGATGGAGGTGCGAGCCGGAACTCAGAACACCGCGATCACCAACAAGGCCGATAATGTCACCTTGCAGAACAAAATCGCCCTGGTCTTTTAACAGGCGTGCACCGTGTTTGTAAACACTCATCATACCATTGGCATGCTGAATATAGAGAACATAGCCATAATTTATGGTCCAAATTGCAGAAACAACTACACCATCAGCTATAGCCCTGAATTCAGAATTTGTTTCGGCCGCTATATCTATTCCATAGTGCCCGGTTTCAATGGAAAACCGCTGTGATATAGTGCCGTTTATCGGGAATGGTGCCGGAAACTCAGAATCCCGATCCAATCTGGATGATGAAATTATTTCGTGCCTTGTTAACATCTCGTAGGTATTGGCTGACCCGCCATCCGAGAAGAAGCTTCTGTCATCATATATGTAATTCAATAGTGGCCTCTGTTCAACTTCGAAAAGGGTATCCGGCACAGTTCTAACAAATCCCTTTAAATCATTTAATTGAACTTCGCGAGCATAAAGTGAATCCTGAAGTGCAGCCACTCTTTCACTGATTTCAATCACCTGATCTCGAAATCTGTCATCCAGGCGTTGCTGATAAATTGAACTTAGCGGAGTGGCATAAAAAATGGCAATAGTAAATATGATGGCAGCCATAGTGATAGATACCAGCAGAAAAATCACATCAAATGATTTGAGTTTGAACGTCTTGGCTGCGTCAGGATCGTTCTCATCAAGAACAATAACCGTTACATCACCTTCTTTTTCAGATAAGATTTTTTTTAAAAATTGCCACATGTTGATTATTGAAGAATCCGATTAATGCGAACAGCCATTACGACACGGAGTAATTCGGGGCTTCTTTGGTAATTTGAACAGAGTGCGGATGACTCTCTTTATAACTGGCAGCAGAAATCTGCACAAATTCGGCTTTTTTCAGCTCATCGATCGTAGTAGCACCAACATAACCCATGGCAGCGCGCAGCCCTCCCGACATTTGATGAACCACTTCACTGAGGTATCCTTTATATGGCACGCGCCCTTCAATACCTTCCGGTACAAGTTTAAGATCATCTTCAACATCCTGAAAGTATCGGTCTTTCGAACCTTTGGCCATGGCACCTAAACTGCCCATGCCCCGATAAGATTTATACTTTCTGGCTTCATAAATAATGGTTTCACCGGGGCTTTCATCCACACCGGCAAACATGGAACCCATCATTACTGCATCGGCACCGCCTGCAATGGCTTTAGGAATATCTCCTGTTTGCTTGATGCCACCATCGGCTATCAGCCCCACATTTTTTGATGCCACAAACTCTGCAATTTCCATAATGGCGGATAACTGCGGAACCCCAACACCGGTTACAACACGGGTGGTACAGATTGAACCGGGGCCTACACCTACTTTCACTACATCAGCGCCGGCTTCAACCAGTGCTTCTGCAGCTCCCCTTGTTGCTATATTTCCACCAACTATATTAAGATCTTTATGAGAACTTTTTATTCGGCTCACCATTTTCAAAACCCCTTCCGAATGGCCATGGGCTGTATCTACTGTAACTAGATCCACACCGGACTCTACCAGTGCATCTACCCTGTCCATGGTATCAGGCGTTACACCAACTGCAGCACCCACGCGCAGCCGGCCCATATCGTCTTTGCAGGCATGCGGAAAATTCATTTTTTTCTCGATGTCTTTAAAGGTAATGAGACCAACCAGAATTTTATTTTTGTTGACGATTGGAAGCTTCTCCACTTTATACTGCTGAAGAATCTCCTCTGCCTCTTCAAGGCTGGTATTCTCTTTTGCAGTGATGAGGTTTTCGCTGGTCATGATATTGCCGAGCTTTTTATCTACATAGTGCTCAAACCTCAGATCCCTGTTTGTCACAATTCCGATGAGCCTGTTCCCCTCTTCAACAATGGGGATTCCACCAATCTTGTGCTTTCGCATGAGTGCACGGGCATCTTTAACCGTTGCATCGGGCGGAAGTGTAACAGGGTCCACAATCATACCACTCTCACTCCGCTTCACCAGGCGAACGTGTTCTGCCTGATCTTCAATACTCATATTTTTATGCAGCATGGCCATTCCCCCTTCTCGTGCAAGTGCAATTGCCATTCTGTACTCCGAAACTGTATCCATCGCAGCACTGAGAATGGGCACATTGAGAGTGATAGTTGGTGTGAGTTTTACTTTTGTATCAACATCACGTGGCAAAACCTGGGAAAAGGCCGGCACAAGTAGTACATCGTCGTAGGTAAGTCCCTGGCGGGTAATACTTGAGAAAGGAGAGGGCTTCATCATTAAATAAATCGCTTGGTTTACATTTTAGTAAAGATAAAAAAACCATCACAACTTATTTCCTCTTTATTGGTAAAATCTACAATGGATTGATCCGGATAGAATCCAGTGCTGTATCGAGTGAGCAGATTCCGTCCATATAACTTTTTACCCAAAAATCTACACTCTCTCTGCGGCGCTGTACATAGGCACAGTTTGTTGAATAGCGTCCATGAAGCTCATCGTAATACGCTTTCACATCTTCTGCTACTGCAAATTTTAACTCGGCCGGCAGCTGACTCCACCCGAGAAGATCAAACATCTCTTCTGTTTTACTATGATCTTCTTTCGCCTTTTTAATGATACTGAGAAGTGGTGATACCGGCTGCTTTTTTACTTTGTACTTTTTTGCTGCATTCATCATGATTAACTCCTTTTGTTTAATGTTCAGGAGTAATCTAACATGCAACGGTGACACCATTATGTCACCTGTTCATAAAAAAGTTTTCCTGCGTATGTAATTAACGTGAGTTCGATATAACATATAGAAAGAATCGTCAGTTAGAGCGCAGTCCCGACGCAGTTCAATCGGGATGCGCTCAATATGACGGGTTCAGTCATATTGTTCATTTTTATATCGAACTCACGTTAATTAACAAAAAATGTACCCTCAGCCTCTATAAACCCACCCTCTCAAATATCTCATCCACCCGCCGTGTGTGATGATTAAGATCGAAAGCGGCATCAATTTCTGATGAATTCAAATTCTCTTTGATGGTATCATCTGCTTCTACAAGATCTCGGAACGTTCTTTTTTCTTCCCAGGCTTTCATGGCCAGCGGCTGAACGGTATCGTACGCCCTTTCGCGGGAGAGGCCTTTTTCGATAAGCATCAACAGAAGCCGTTGTGAAAAAACGAGTCCGTGAGTTTTCTCCATATTCTCAAGCATATTCTCGGGATAAACCATCAATTTCTCGATTACGCCTGAGAAACGGTTTAGCATGTAGTCAAGCAGAATGGTGGCATCAGGCAGGATAATTCTCTCTACCGAAGAGTGTGAAATATCACGTTCGTGCCAAAGCGGAACATTCTCGAATGATGAGATCATATACCCGCGCAGAACTCGTGCACAACCTGTAATATTTTCAGAGCTTATGGGATTTCGCTTATGCGGCATAGCTGATGAACCCTTCTGCCCTTTTCTGAAATACTCCTCTGCTTCCCGCAATTCAGTGCGCTGCAGATGGCGTATTTCTACGGCAATTTTTTCGAGTGTGGACCCAATCAATGCCAGTGTTGCCATGTAGTAAGCATGGCGATCGCGCTGTAGTGTTTGTGTGGAGACCGGCGCCGGGCTAATTCCAAGTTTCTCACAAGTGAATTTTTCAACTTCAGGTGGTATGTGCGCAAATGTTCCCACTGCGCCGGATAGCTTTCCAAACTCTACATCAGCTGCGGCATGGTTAAAGCGCTCAATATTCCGTTTCATCTCGGCATACCAAAGTGCGCATTTAAGGCCAAATGTTGTGGGCTCTGCATGTACACCATGAGTTCGTCCCATCATAACAGTGAGTTTGTGTTCCCTGGCCTTTTCTGCCAGTGCTTTGGTGAACCGCTCAATTCCTGATTTTAACAGTTCATTTGCCTGTTTTAGGCGGTAACCATTGGCAGTATCCACTACATCGGTTGACGTGAGCCCATAATGGACCCATTTCTTCTCATCTCCCAATGTTTCTGAAACAGCTCTTGTAAAAGCCACAACATCATGTCGGGTCTCCTGTTCAATTTCGTGGATCCGTTCTACGTTAAATGAGGCATGCTGATAAAGTTTCTCTACATCTTCAGCAGGAATTTTGCCAATTTGGCTCCATGCCCAGCAAGCCGCAAGTTCAACTTCTAACCAGGCCTTGAACTGATTCTCTTCAGTCCATATATCGGCCATCTCCTTTCGGGAATATCGTTCAATCATTAAAAAAGTTATTGAGTTGGAATTTTTAGTGTTGTCCCCGGTTCAATCATATCATCCAGGTAAACCTGGTTTATAATTGCAACCTCTTCAGGGTCTATATTCATTGGCAGCGGTGACGGCAACAAATCTCTGAATCGAGTACGCTGTGTGGTTTGAACCAAATTGATGGTTACCGGCCTGATGTTTAAAATTCGTTGTTCCGTAAGCCTGCTGAACTGTGAAGTTGTAGCTGAAAAATTCTCTTTATATCGCTCGAACCGATTTTCTGTTGTATAGTTGATGAATCGGTAAACCCTGTCTCCATATTCAAGAGCGTATACATTTACACCGAGATTTTGTTCACCATCCTGAATGGTAAAATTTGCTTCGTAAGCCGGAATTGAACCGCTGCTGGTCATCGATCTCTGATCGCTGGTTTCAACATTGTTATTAGCCAAAAATGTACGCACAGATTCACGTGCGCTTGATGATTCGTGATCCAGCCTTAAAATCATTACTGCATCGCCTTCTTCACTCACCAAAACTACCTGAGAGGGCTGATTGATAACCCGCCAGCCGTTCGGATAAGGGAATAAAAACTCCAAATCGGGATGATAAAAATTTCCATCCTCATGAAATCCGTTCCTTGGGTTCTCGCCATATGTAAGGCCCTGTAGCCTCTGCAGGTATTCTTCTGTATTGTATACAGTTTGTTCATACCCTTGTTCTCTCCACTCTTCGGCTTTCCTCGGAATATTTTGCTCACGCTCACCGGGATCAGGGTGCGTGGATAGTAAATTTGGTAAAGCCTGCCCGGATTGCTCTGAAATTCTTCTGAGGCTTGTAAAAAAAGCAGCTCCTTCCGCAGCTGCATATCCGGTTTTAGCCGCATACTCAACGCCCAATCTGTCGGATTCGCGTTCATGGTTTCGGCTGTAACTTAAAAAGATTAGCTGTGCAGCTTGTCCGCTAAGGTTTAAAATGCCTTCTCCGGGAATTCCCAGTAATTCCTGCCCCAAAATAGCACCCCCAAGAACCACAACTGATCCAATGGTTTGCTGCAACCCTCTTTGCGAAGCATGCCTTGCGGCAACGTGGCCAATCTCGTGGCCAATCACCACAGCAAGCTGAGCTTCATTATTCATATGCGCAAGCAACCCCCGGGTTACGTAAACATAACCACCAGGCAGAGCAAAAGCATTAATTACAGGGCTATCAAGCACTCTGAATGTAAATTCTGTGTTTCTGAAACGCTCTGCGGTACCTTCTCTGCGCATGTGGCTGTTTTCAAGAATTTCATGGCTGATCCGATCGAACCACTCCGCAATATCATCGTCCTCATAAAGGCCAAATTCTGCAACAATTTCACGATCAACCTCACCACCTATTTGCACTTCCTGGTCCCAGGAGTAAGCATAAGCTCGTTTTGTGCCGGTTATTGGACTCTCCTGCACCACACACGATGAAGCAAAAATGAGAATTACAATGAGCGGACTGAAATAAGATATAAGTTGTTTCATAGCATTTTGATTTAATCTTTCAAAAGGTACGGCATTGCAGAGTTTTAACGTAGTTACTTCTCATTATACATGATAATTTCTCCTTCATGCTTCGAAATCAGTTTTAAAATATGAATATAAATGCACACCATCGCGTAAGCATCCAGTGTGCAATATTTACGTAACACGCTTGGCACAGAAACTTGTTCCCCGGTATCAAGCAATCCGCATTTTAATGAAATCCAGGCGTTCATAGCAGCTGAGCCGTCCTCAATTCCACTTCCATTTTCCTGAATCGATTTGTAGCTGATATCATCAAATGCTGCCTGAAGTTCATCAGCTTTGGAAAAAATAGTAGCAAGCGGATCGGAAACTTCATTACAAATCGCAATCGTTTTTTCGAGCTGCATAATGCCCTCGAGAACCTGCTTTAGCCCAAGGCTGTTTTTCAGAAAACCGTTGTAATAATAATTTCGGATCCATTCACTGAGATCAAAAAAACGGTCGGATCTTTTCGATCCGCTTCTGATCGCCATAAGCTTTTCAATCCTGTCTGAATGTAACATTGAGTTTCTTTGCAAATCAGAAATCAGCCTGTTGATGGCCTGTTTTTCAAATGGTGAGTATTGTATGATGGTGCCATCAAAAATTCCCGGGATTTTTCCCAGCTCATCAACAAATATTTCATGTGGATCTGCTGTTTCAGGATCTGTATCGAGCCATTCGCTCACCTCATACCGGCCATCTTCGAAAAGTGAAATAGCTGAAAACTGGAAATAAACAGAGTTATAGGGGCTGTCTCCACGTTTCATCGGAATGGCATAGGTGGATGCCTCAAAATCCATAAAATGAAGCGGATAGTTCAGGTTTTTCATTCCATGAATTCCTTCTTTCATCCATAAAAACGGAACGTCTTCATTTTTCGATTTTAATATCTGAAGATTTCGCCGCTGCTGAATGGTAATTTTTGGCCCGCCGTGAGATTTCATAATATCAAAAGAGCTGAATCCGTCGGATATTTTCACCTCTTCACTAAACCAGAGATTCTTCTCAATAAGACCGGTATTGCCATGCCCCATCAGCTCGAAAGTATGGTTCTCGGGGTTTTTGATTGCCTCATCAGAAAAATGAATCTGCCAGCAGCTTTTTGAAAAATCTTCACTCTCCCTGTAGGCACAATACCCACACTCCCTGCTTCTTTCAACCTCCGGCCAACTTTTGGTTTCAGCAAACTTTTCGATTTCATCCATTGCAGAACGGATGCTTTTTCCCGCAAACAGGCTGTGTGCTAATGATGATGGTAACTCTTCGGCTAACTCATCAGCACCCAGTCCGGCAGCGACTCTGGCAAACAGATTTTTGAAATTCTCTTCTCTCTCTTGCGATGTTTCATCAAAAGCATTGTGCCTGTGAAGCAAATCCATCCCCGATCTGAAATCTTTTCTCGGGAAATAAAACTCTGCTGAAAATTGGCTCTCCGGAAAGTTTCTATTCAAAACTCCCATCCTGTAAGCCGCTTTCAAAAGATAGCTGTTTTCCGTTCGATTCAGACCCACTCTGTCGATATTCGCCGCACTTGTTCGCTTTCTGAGTTTTCCATGAATCTGAATTACTGTGAGCTTGTTCCCCTTTTTATATAAAATAGGTATTCGCGTGAGATAGACACCTGATTTCACAACAGCTCCACAGATAGCAACTTCATCTTCCTCAAGCCAACTTTTCGTTTCCCCTAAAGCCACGGCTGTTTCGTTGGATGTGTGCCGTACATTCGTAAAAAGAGTTGCAACAGCATCCCGAACATTCAGTTTGTTGCGCTGCCGGTATACAGGCCGGGATGAATCAGGAAATTCATCAGAGGTAAGAAATTTGAATTTTAAAGGGCACCGAAGGGTTTCAAGGAAAATGTGATCATTGATAATACCTTCTGATGTATTGGACGCCGGCATCATTCAATAATATTTACTTCCGGGGTGAGTTCTACTCCAAATTTCTCAGAAACCGACTGTTGAATTCTTACTGCATGATTCCAGAGTTCCTCTCCGGTTGCGCCGCCATGATTAACAAGTACAAGCGCCTGATTTTTATAGGTACCT
>JAFIES010000056.1 GCA_020832415.1 Balneolaceae bacterium
TGGCCTGCCGGAGGTGATACTGGGCGGGAACCTGTATGATGTGAAACCGCAGTCAGGCCCGTATGCTGCCTCGCGCGGGGTGGTGCTGACCTATAGTGACGGTGAACTGAGGAGCATCCCGCCACACCAGAGCGGGGTGAATATCGAGGGGGAGATCCGCCAGATCCGATCGATCCAAACCCCTGGGTCAACCAACCGGCTGATCTTCACCCGATTCAATGAGTATCCGGTGGTTTTTGAATAAGAGTAAATTTGTAAAGATTTATTTACTAATATTCGGCATAGATAGTATGTTATAATTACTAAACAGTTAACCTAATTACCTCTATATGTCGAAACGAAAAGTAGTTACTCACATCCTTTTTGCATTCATGTTACCATTTGCTCTATTATCATTTGTTGGAGCCTGTAATGCACAGAACGGTTCCCAAAATCCATCCGAAACAGTAGTTTCACCCGACCTCCAAATACCTGATGAATATAAAATCGGTGGATTTGCCGTTGGGACTCAGGCATATACATTTAATCGGTTTTCGGTGATGGAAGCGATTGAAAAAACTGCTGCTGCCGGCGGAAGAGTCATCGAATTATATCCCGGGCACAGATTTAGTGCCGATGACGACACTCCATTTAATCACGAATCGAGTGATGAGATGATTGAACAGGTGCTTGCAAAGCTTGAAGAGCATGATATGAAAGTAGTAAACTTTGGTGTTGTAGCACTGCCTGACGCTGAAACTGCACGGGAAGTTTTTGAATTTGCAGAACGTCTTGGAGTACCAGCTATCACATCGAATCCCAATACTCATGAAGAGATGGACTTTATTGAAGAGCTGGTAAAAGAGTTCGATATCATGATGGCTATTCACAACCACCCTAAACCGGAAGGAGAATCGGACTACAGAATCTGGGATCCGGAACATGTACTTGATTTGGTACGTGACCGTGACCATCGGCTGGGTTCTTGTGCTGATACCGGGCACTGGGTTCGTTCAGGTATCAACCCTGTTGATGCACTGAAAACTCTTGAAGGCCGGATCATATCTCTTCATCTGAAAGATGTGGATAAATTTGAAAGAGATGGTGTGGATGTGATTTTTGGAACAGGAGTGGGAGAAGTCAGCGGAATTCTGAGTGAACTAAAACGACAGAATTTTGCGGGTCATATATCAATAGAGTACGAATCAAACTGGTATGAGAGTGTACCCGATGTAGCCCAAAATGTAGGATTTATTCGAGGATGGGCTGAGAGATAAGTTTTATTATACACTTTATAAATCCCTCTTTTGAACTCAAGAGGGATTTTTTTGATTAAGAATCAGGTCTGAAATCCGGGTTTCTCTTTATTCAGGATCAGATAAATAATGGGTAAAATTCCCGCAGAGTTGATCAAAGCAATAGCGATGAACCAACCCAGCTGATTTCTTCGTGCAGACTTCCAAAGAGCGATGATTTTCCAAACAGTATCCCATATCACGAGTAATAGTATTAGTGATATGATAGTGCCTTCGAAACTCGATATTTGAGACATAAAGAAAGGTTTATAGTTCTGTTGTTGGGAAAATAAATGAAGCCCTTTTATAAATATCGGACTTCATCAACAGAGATCATCAAAATTAGATTTTAATATCCTCTTCAAGCACCTGTTTTTCTGCTTCCCGATCATTAAATGTAAAGATGAAGAAGAAAAACACAACAAGTGAGAAGATGGCAGGTACCCACCAGAACTGGTACCACTGATCGAGTGTAAGACCCGTCTGATTGCCAAGAAACAGATTGTAAACCCAGCCGGCAACCTGCGCGCCAATCAGCATACCGATACCGTATGTTACCAGCACAATTAATCCCTGAGCCTGGGCTCTGATTTTTTCACCCGCTTTGATATCTACGTAAATTTGACCGGTTACGAAAAAGAAATCGTAGCAGATACCATGAAAAGCAATTCCTGCCAGAATCATCCATACGGTTGGATCGGGTGCACCAAGAGCAAAAAGTGCATATCTAAGAAACCATGTAAACATACCCACACCGAGCATCCATTTTACACCCAGCCGAACAAAGAAAAATGGCATGAGTACCATGAAAATCACTTCAGACGCCTGACCCAGGGTTTGTGTTGCAGCGATGTTTTGGAATCCGGTATCGCTTAAGTAGAGCTGGGTGAAGTTGTAATAGGCTGCGAGGGGAATACAGAGCAACAAAGAGCTTGCCAGAAAAACATAAAACGATTTACTGCCAAGTTCACTTAACGCATCAATACCGGAGATACTTCGAAACGATACGCTTTGCCCTTTGGCAGGCGGAGGTGTATGAGGCAGCGTAAATGTGAGTGCAGAAAATGCAAAACATGCAGCAGAAGTTAAGTAGAGGGGCAAAGCTGTTGCTTCAGGGCGAATACCGTCGCCTACAAAATAGACAAGAACAAAACTGACTGTTAATCCGGCTACAATCCAGCCAATGGTGCCGAAAACACGGATAATGGGAAACTCTTTCTCCTGATCCTGAATGTGATGAAAAGCACATGAGTTAGCAAGACTTAATGTTGGCAGATAACATAAACTGAATGCAAAAATACAACCAATAAAAAGAACAGGGTTTTGAGCAAATTGTGGCGCTAAAAACATAAAAACCCCGCCAAAAAAATGTAGCACGGCTAGTACTTTTTCAGTAGGGAAATATCTGTCTGCAATAAGGCCAACAAAAAAGGGAGCAATAATAGCTGCAGCCGGAAAAACCATATAAGGCCAGTGTGTTAGATTTTCCATACCAACAGTAGCCATATAAACTGCAATTGAGGTATACCACGCACCCCATATAAAGAACTCAAGAAACATCATCCCGCTGAGCCTCACCTTCACAAACTTTTCCATACAATCAATTGGGTTAGTTAATTTTATACATCCGCAGAATATTATTGATCTGGCAGATAAGTGCAAGTAAAACCATGTGAATTGGTTGCACTATTTTGAAAACTTCTTTATCTGTTATAAAACACTTTAATTCTACTAACCTAAGCACGTTGAAATGAGTAAAAAATTAAGATACGGTATGGTGGGCGGAAGCCTTGACGCCTTTATTGGAGAAGTTCACCGGAAAGCGGCTGCACTGGATAGCGCTTTTGAGCTTGTTTGCGGAGCATTCAGCAGCAGCCCTGAAAAATCGAAAGCTACCGGAGAAGCACTTGGATTGAATCCGAACCGGGTTTACGGATCATACAAAGAGATGATAGAAGCCGAAGTAAAACTTCCTGAAAATGAACGGATACAGGCAGTTTCAATCGTAACTCCTAACCATGTTCATTTCGATCCCGCCAAATTATCACTCGAGAATGGTTTCCATGTGATTATTGATAAACCACTGGCTTTTTCACTCGATGAAGCTATTCAGTTGAAGGAGATCGTTGATCATACCGGACTGATTCTTGCGGTTACTCATACCTACACCGGCTACCCGATGATCAAAGAGGCAAAACACTTTGTTGATTCGGGGAAACTTGGAGATGTCCGGAAAATTTATGTTGAGTATCCTCAGGGGTGGCTCTCCACGCCACTCGAGCAGGAAGGTAACAAACAGGCCTCCTGGCGTACTGATCCGACAAAGTCGGGTGAGGGTGGAGCAGTAGGTGACATCGGCACGCATGCAGCCAATCTGGCTGAATATGTTACAGCCCTTAAAATCACCGAGCTATCAGCTGATGTGAATATTACTGTAAAAGATCGTTTACTGGATGATGACTCTGCAGCACTGTTGCGTTTTAACAATGGTGCAACCGGTGTTTTAATGGCTACACAGATTGCAGCCGGAGAAGAGAATGATCTGAAACTTCGGGTTTATGGTGAAAAAGCCGGGCTTGAATGGACACATTCCGATCCCAATACACTGATGTACAAACCACTGGATGGTCCGTCACAACGATTACGGGCAGGTACAGGGTATCTCTCGGAAGCGGCTACACTGAATACACGCACGCCTGCCGGTCACCCGGAAGGGTACCTTGAAGCGTTTGCCAACCTTTATCTGGCTTTTCATCGCGCAGTGACCGACCACATAAATGGAGAACTAAAACCTCTTTCTGAGTATGATTTCCCGGATGTGGAAGATGGCGTACGCGGAATGGCATTCGTTAAAACAATGATTGAATCAGGAAAATCTGACAAGAAATGGCATAAGATTACAGGTTAAATCTCTGTATGAATCATTCAAAAAATCTAAACATAACAGAATGAGCTTAACATGAAAACAATAAAAGGACCCGCAATTTTTCTCGCACAGTTTGCAGGCGATAAACCACCATTCAATGATATTATTTATATTTGTGAATGGGCTGCATCCCTGGGGTATAAGGGAGTTCAGATTCCCACCTGGGAGCCGAGCCTGATTGATCTCCAAAAAGTGGCAAAGAGTAAAACCTATGCGGATGAATACCGCGAAAAGATTGAAAATACGGGCGTTCAGATAACCGAGCTTTCAACACATCTTCAGGGGCAGCTTGTGGCTGTTCACCCTGCATACGATATCATGTTTGATGGTTTTGCACCAAAAGAACTGCACGGCAAACCGAAAGAGCGCCAAAAATGGGCTGAAAATCAGCTGAAGATGGCAGCACAGGCAAGTGCTAATTTAGGACTGAACGCCCATGCATCGTTCTCCGGGTCCCTGTTGTGGCATACGGTCTATCCATGGCCCCAGCGCCCAGCCGGATTGGTTGATGATGGCTTTACAGAACTCGCTCGGCTTTGGAAACCTATTTTGGATACGTTTGATGATTGTGGCGTGGATGTCTGCTATGAGTTGCACCCGGGTGAAGATCTGCACGATGGTATAACCTATGAGATGTTTCTTGAAGCAACCGGAAATCACCCCAGGGCGAGAATTCTTTATGATCCCAGCCATTTCATTCTGCAGCAGCTCGATTACTTGTCGTTCATTGACATCTATAAAGATTACATCAAATCGTTTCATGTGAAAGATGCTGAGTTTAATCCCACGGGAAGGGCAGGGGTATATGGCGGATTTCAGGGGTGGGCCGATCGCCCCGGCCGGTTTCGATCATTAGGAGATGGTCAGGTTGATTTCATCAGCATATTCACCAAGTTATCTCAGTATGATATCGATTGCTGGGCTGTGCTTGAATGGGAGTGCTTCATCAAACATCCTGAGCAAGGAGCCAGGGAAGGAGCTGAAATTATCAGTGATCTTATTATTGAGGTAACCGATAAAGCGTTTGACGATTTCGCAGGTACCGGAAGTGATAAGGAGCTGAATAAGAAGATTTTGGGAATTTAAATTCAGCTGAGTTCTATATAAAAATGAACAATATAATTGAATCCGTCATATTGAGCGCATCCCGATGCAGTTCAATCAGGAGAAGTCGCTCATCTGTTGCACGCGTAGCGATATATGAGTTTTCGACTTCGTCCCTCCTGAAATACGTCGGGACTGCGCTCAAACTGACGATACTTTTAAATGTTATATCGAACTCACATTAAATTCAGCTGAGTTGATTAGATCCTCATCAAAGAGCAAATAATTATTGAGGGAAAGTTGAGTGTTAATAAAAAAAGCGGCTCCGATTTGATCAGAGCCGCTTTTGTAAACAATTTAGATGCTGATACTATTCAGCACTATTTCAGATCAAAACGATCGAGGTTCATCACTTTTGTCCACGCCTTAACGAAATCATTGAGAAACTTCTCTCTTCCGTCGGCTGTGGCATAAACTTCTGAGATTGCCCTCAATTCAGAGTTTGAACCGAGAATCAGATCAGCCCGGGTGGCAGACCATTTTAGCTCACCGGTTTTTCGGTCGCTTCCAACAAAGATATCTTGTTTATCGGTAGTTGCCTGCCAGGTTGTGTTTAAATCGAGCAGGTTTACAAAGAAATCGTTGCTTAGAGAGCCCGGTTTATCAGTGAAAACACCATGTCTTGAGCCGTTGTAATTGGTATTCAGAACACGCATTCCACCTATCAATACAGCCATTTCAGGTGCTGTGAGAGTGAGAAGCTGTGCTTTGTCGATAAGCATCTCTTCTGCAGTGGTATTGTGTTTTGGCGCGAAATAGTTACGGAAACCATCTGCCGGTGGTTCCAGCCATGAAAAAGACTCAATATCAGTCAAATCATCGGTTGCATCTGTCCGGCCCGGTGTGAATGGTACAGAAACGTTATGACCTGCATTTTCTGCTGCCTTCTCTACTGCAGCAACACCACCAAGTACAATCAGGTCAGCGATAGAAATCTGCTTGTTTCCGGATTGGGAATCATTAAAATCGGCCTGAATTCCTTCCAGTACATTCAGCACTTTTGCAAGTTGCTCAGGATTGTTTACTTCCCAATCTTTCTGAGGTGCCAGCCTAACACGGCCTCCATTTGCTCCGCCTCGTTTGTCAGATCCGCGGAATGTTGAAGCTGAAGCCCACGCTGCAGAAACCAATTCGGAAATTGACAGGCCGGAATCAAGAATGTTGCTTTTCAGACCGGCAATATCTTTTTCATCAACCAGGTCGTATGTGATTTCGGGAATCGGGTCTTGCCAGCTGAGATCTTCCTCAGGCACTTCAGGGCCGAGATAGAGAGCTTTTGGCCCCATATCACGATGTGTTAATTTGAACCACGCTTTTGCAAAAACATCAGCAAATTCATCAGGATTCTCATAGAACCGCCGTGATATTTTCTCATAAGCAGGATCTTCTTTCAATGAAAGATCTGTTGTGAGCATAAATGGAGCGTGCTTTTTGTTTGGGTCGTGTGCATCGGGCACAGTTCCTTCTCCGCCGCCATCAACCGGTCTCCATTGCCATGCACCTGCGGGGCTCTTATATTTTTCCCAATCGTACTTGAAAAGATTGTCGAAATAGAGGTTTGTCCACTCTGTTGGCTTTTGTGTCCAGGCACCCTCGAGGCCGCTGGTGATGGTATCTTCAGCCACACCCGATTTATATGAACTCTTCCAGCCCATTCCCATCTCTTCGATGGAAGCGGCTTCAGGCTCTGAACCAAGGTGTGATTCCGGTGCTGCACCATGTGTTTTTCCAAATGTATGTCCACCTGCAATCAGTGCTACAGTTTCTTCGTCATTCATGGCCATCCGGGCAAAGGTCTGTCGGATGAAGTGAGCTGCTTTTTTAGGGTCAGGTTCGCCATTTGGCCCTTCGGGGTTTACATAGATCAATCCCATGTGATCGGCACCCAGTGGTTCTTCCAGGGTACCATCATCTGTGTGGCGCTGGCTTGCAAGCCACTCACCTTCAGATCCCCAATAAATATCTTCTTCAGGCTCCCAGACATCAGTTCGTCCGCCGGCAAAGCCATACGTCTCAAAACCCATTGATTCAAGGGCAACGTTTCCTGCCAAAATCATAAGATCGGCCCAGGAAATTTTATTTCCATACTTCTGTTTTACCGGCCAGAGTAGCAGACGTGCCTTATCGAGATTCACATTATCGGGCCAGCTGTTGAGTGGTGCAAAACGCTGAGAACCTGTGCCACCACCGCCACGGCCATCAACCACGCGGTAAGTACCGGCACTGTGCCACGCCATTCGAATCATCAGCGGACCGTAGTGGCCATAATCTGCCGGCCACCACTCTTGTGAGTCTGTCATCAGATTGGTGAGATCTTCTTTGATCGCATTGAGGTCGAGCTTTTTAAATTCTTCTGCATAGTCAAAATCTTCGCCCATAGGGTTCGATTTTAATGAGTGTTGACGCAGGATGTTCAGGTTTAGCTTATTGGGCCACCATTCTCTGTTCTTTGTTCCACCGCCTGCTCCCTGACGCATGGCTCCGTTACTGAACGGACATTTACTTTCATCATTTACTTTATAAGTATCCGCTTTATTTGTCGAGTTTTCTTTTTCACTGTTAGACATACTTCAGTTCGTTTATTTCCGATTGTTTACATTTTTACCCTTTTAACATACCAAATACTGCAATCAATATTTTTACTCTCTCAATAGAAATAAACTATTACCGATATATGAGAAGCTTATGATTAGTCTTTTCAAATCAACTAGATTTGTAAATTCCCTTCAATGAGATAACACATTTCGAAGAGAGAAAAGTGATTATAACATCAATAATTCTATACCTTTAATTAGCATAAGAATGTTATTTTCCAAAGCCTCTACCTGAAACTCGTCCACTTGAGCCGTTTTATGTGCCTGTTAGTTGGGTGCTCGATTTAGTTGTAATAAATCCCACTTGTTGCCATAGAGATCTTGGAAAACTACAACTGTGCCATATTCTTCTACCCGAGGTTCTTCGTTGAAAACCACGCCATTTGATTTCATTACCTCATAATCACGCCAAAAATCATTGGTTTGTAGAAACAAGAACACACGGCCACCAGTTTGATTACCAACTGCTCGTCTTTGTTCATCAGAGCTGGCTTCTGCAAGTAAAAGATTTGTGCCATCAGAGTTTGGCGGAGAAACTTGAACCCAACGTTTACCGTCACCTAAATCGGTATCCTCTACCAAAGTAAATTGTAGCTTCAGAGTGTAAAACTCGATGGCATCGTCATAGTTTTCTACAACTATGGTAACACTTCCTATTTTCTGATGTACTGATTGAGGCATAGAAATTTTCAATGATTCAAAAGCTATGTTTCACATTAATCCCAATTTCCAGGAAAGCAAATAATGGTTTGGTATTCCTGCTGCATGATGATCATTCAAGAATAATATTAACAGTGGCTTAAAAGTCAGAATGAAACACTGATTATGTCAATAAACCGATGATTACCATGATTTCAAAATGTCTAAGTGAAACAGCTGTTCTTCCCTGATCACATGGATGATGTACACGATGTTATCAGCTACCCTATAAAAGATTCTGCACGGTGGCAATACGATTTCCCGGTAAACGGACGCTTCAAATTCCTCCACAAGTTTACCACTTTTTGGATGGTGGGCTAAATGGTCCACCCGTTTGAAAGCCTCACGAACCAACTTTTTTGCTGCTGTCGGATTATCCAATGAAATATAATCGGCAATCTCATCGAGCTTATGCAGAGCAGGTTCGGTCCAGATTATTCGAGCCATCGCATCATGCGCTTTTTGGCATCAGCATGAGAGACAACACGATCTTCAAGAATGGCTTTTTCTCCTCTGGCCAAGCCTTCGAGAAGTTTTAATTTTTTTTGAATGTGTTCAAAATGATCCACGTCAACAAGATAAGCAGACGGTTTTCCGTGTTCAGTGATCAATACAGGCTCTTTTTCCTCTCTGAGCTCCTTTAAGAGTTTCGTTGCATGGCGTTTGAGCGTTGTAACAAGTTCTGTTTTCATAGTGATACTAAAGTACTACTTTATTAAAATTTTGGCAACTTCCATTATGCCATCAACTTATTCATATTCCAATCGAAATATCCTGAGTTCAGGCATATCACTGTTGTCTGCAAAGTAGATATGGCCCTGTGAGTCCATCCAAATCGGTCGTTTTTCCGGACGAAACTCTATTCCGAGGTCATCAATAATAGAATAGAATCGGAGTTGGTTGTTGTCAATATCGAAATTCTCAACAACAAGATGCATTTCATCTTCAACTGCCTGATACGATAAATGAACGACAGATCCATCGTCCTGTGGGTACAGACCATGTGACATTGAATGAAATTCATTATGTAGATAAGTACCTCCACCTTGAGGGTTATATCCGCTAAAATGACTTCGATCATGCGATCCTTCCTGAGAAACATGAAATGTAATCCTTGGATTAAATTGCTTATAACCTTCGATGGATTCTTTTATTTGCCAGGCACCACTTGACGTTTCTTCAAATAAATAAAGTTTACCCGCATAGTGCTCAGGAACATATGCGATGAGCCTTTCATTTAGTGGAATTGCAGATCCCGGATTTGATTTAAAAAGCTCTACTTCTATTTCGTCTTCTGTTTGAAGCATATCACTAAAATCAACAAGATTGGCCTCAATTTCACCAGATTCAAGAGAATAAAGATGAATCAGTTTTCCCTCATCCCAATAAGGCAGTATCAATAAGCAACAATTCAGTAGCCATTTTTATGGATTTGACCACTGTGATTTGCGAATCTTCCTGACCCATGCAGTACTATCCTGCATATCTTCTCGATCTTTCCATATCCCAAAAAACGAACTCTCTATAATACTTTTCTTATCTGATTTCTTTGGCTCATCCTTTACATAACGCTCATACAGAAAATCCACGAAATCTTGAGCTTGTTGCTTAGCCTCAGGGGGTAGCTTTTTAATTTTATTTGAAACCGTTGATTCACTCATAGTAATAATGTTTGGGTGTAATCTACTAAATGAATGCAAAAGATGAGAAAAAATTGTTTAGCCTATTTGAATCTACGTGAATATTTCTCTTGGGATTAACGGTCTGGCAAAAAAGCGGCGCGGCTAAGTCATTGAATGTAAGCAACTAAATGTAAACGCGTCCGCTTGATTTGCTTGTTAGCGGCATTTTATGTTTTGAACTCTTCATCTATATTCTTTAAAAATTTTCTGTAATCATGGAGCTCGAGTTTTAACGAGTCGATTAATGCCTCTGCAAAATATCCCTCGGTAAAACGGTTATTATCACATAAGTCTTCTAGTTTATTAAGTAAAAATTTCACTTTCTTTGATTGATGCTCTATTCCAGGTAGAGCATCTAAAGTTTTATATCTTTTTTCAACTTCAAGAAGAGAGTTGGCAAAAAGTTCAGAAATTGTATGGATTTGAATCTTAGTAAATTCGATATGGTCACTATTGGAATGGCATCCTTCGTATAGCTTTTCTAAGTGATAATTAACAGTGTCTGGAATTGTATCGTAAATATTCATATCGGAGAAAGTTTCTTTGTGAGAGTCAATTTCATTTTTGATTACGTCGTGTACTTTTAAAAGAATTTTGTTTATTAGAGCTTCTTGTGTTTCAAGTAATTGAAATATATCAACATATTCGAATCTGCGAGCAGTGTCATCTAAAATCATATACTCAAAGCCTTTCTTTCTGATTGAATGCTGTACAATTGACGTAATATATTTGTCATTTCTCCTGTCAGTAGGGTGACCAATGCTGTCATTACGAACCTCTCTGATTTGATAGAGTTTTGGGTAGTCTTTTTTGAAATCTACATCTTGGTTAATTAAAGACAAGGAAAGCGATTTAGTGGTATTCTGTTGTAAAAAAACGGAGTGTAGAAGACCATAAATAAACAGATATCCATCAGAGGTATTGAAATCATCAAGACTTTTATATTTATCTATTGCCTGCTGTGCATCACTTATATGATCTAACGAACTACAAAGTTTACGCCAATTATTTTTGTTACTTAAGAGCTCAGGCTGCTTTAGTGCCGAGTTAATCAATTCTCTAATTCTATATAAAGTATCGTGGATTGGTTTCATTTGGCATTTGCATTGTTAGCGGGCGTAGTTTTATTTTTTTATTTGTTTACGAATATGATAATAGAGCTCTTTCAAGTCATCTATTTCTTTTGGCCAGTTAAAATTCTTTGAAAATTGGTTATCCCAGAGTTTGAATGATAATCCGGCTATACCCCATAATGCATCCTCAGGGGGTGGATTGATCTTTACCAAGAAACTGTGAATTCTATCATCGGTGTCAGGATGGGTGGAATTCGTTGTTTCTTTTTTAAAAAAAAGCATAGAACAAAGACCAGCTAAAATACCTACTTGAACTGAGCTCCTTGTATGGTCATTTACTCCAAGTAACATTAAATCAATTGCTCTGTCGTCAGCTTCTTTTTCATAATCTTTGATATGACTTACTTTAGATATCCCCTTTTTGATTTTGTCAATATGTTCTTTTTCTACATGGGCAAATTCATGACAAAGAATAAAATTGATTGCAAAAAGAAAAATTGAATTGGCTCTTTCAATGTAAAAAGTATCTTGAGAATCATAATATTCAGGATTAGGAAGCCTTTCTTTATCCCAATCACTAAATAGCGTAATTAGTGAAATTCCATATTTAAATAGTTCTTCTGCTTTATCGATTTTTTCTTCGTCAACTTTATAAAGAAAACTTTCAGCCACTTGATTTCTCATAGGCTTTGCTACTGCCTCATCATAAAGAACTATAAGAGAATATGAAACACAATATATATAGGAAAGAAACACCTCATGTATCGCTATTTTCTTCTCAGAGTTCACATAGGGTGTTTGTCCAAAATGTCCGTCAACTTCATGAAGAATAGGATATTCGTTGCTATGATATGCTATTCCTGGTTTAAGTCCTTTTGTTTTAATTATTTGCCTTGATAGTTCTAAAAAAGTAGGATTCGTCGACTCAAACTGGTGAAATATGTTATGCTGTAATACTCTGACAGGTAGAACGCCTTTATGGGACTGAGAAAGTTTGTTTATTTTCATTTAAGTATCTGTTTTAGAATAAATGAAAATGAAAATTATTTCTTATTTCAAAACTAGAAGATAATGTAAAAAAGGCAATTGCTATCGACACAATTGCAATAGCTAATGATAGAATTGATATATTCTTTGTATACCTATATCTATTTTCGTTAACAATTTTTCTATAATTATCTAAACATGACTTATAGTCTTCTTCAACTAATTTTACTCGGTATAAGATAAATAGTGTATAATGCTGTGTTGCAAATAAGACTTTCAGGGGGTCCCTTTCCTTGTAATCAAATTTAGGGTTTGCAAACATTTCATATCCAATTTCCCTGATTGGATTAATAATCCTATCCATTTCAGCTAGCTCTTTTTTAAGCAAAGTAATAATTTTAGAATTTTTTTTATTAAGAAGTGGATAAGCATGCATACTTTGCATCAATTTAGATTGCTTTTTATGAAGCCAATTAAAGTATGAGGATGCATCATTACATCTCTCTAATAGGGTATGAAACTCTTCATTTTCAGGCGTGGGTAGAGCAATTGTGTCTATAGGCATATTAAAGGATGAAATTTATATGGAGCCCGCTAACGGCCTGCGGTTTGTGCTGCCGGGCAACCAGATATGATTTTCAGCTAAAAGCGGAACCGGTCAGTACGAAACCGTTGTTACCTGCTGATTTAATCAGGGTGTAGAATATCTTGAAGTTCATAATCAATTTTACTTCTTCCAGTCACAAACTCTGTAAGATGTTTTTGGAGATGAATTTTGCATTCTTGATTGAGAAAAAGCCTATCAAATTCAATCAAAACCTCCTCATCTAAGTCAGGATTAATAAATCCAGATATTTTTTCACCACTTATAGTTTGGATTTCAAATTTAGCAGAATCTAATAGTATACCACGCAGTATACCATTGACGAATACTTCTTCTGAATCATCAGTAGTCTTTGAAACACGCTGATAGGCTTCAGCAACCTTTCCTTCATTTATTACAATCCCAAGATCATGACACTCCATCTTCAACATCGAATTTTCTTCATAAACTTCCTGAAGAAATGATTTAAGATGCTGAAGATTTCTCTTTGGAGTATTCTCAATTGCTTCCTCAAAAGTCTCATCATTCTCAGAAGTGCGATTGATTAGTAAAGCTACATTTTTCATAGCTTGAGTCATATCCTGTGCATCAAATAAGTCCTCTGATTCAATTTGTGTTAACTCTATGCCGAATGAACCCGTAGGTAATGCTGTAAGATATAGATTGGTATTTATCCCAGATTTTGCTCTCCCTCTTTTTCCAACTCTACCAAACCGAATAAGAGCAGCTTCAGTTTTTACCATTTCTTGAAATGGTTTAATTGTTTTGCTCACAAAGCTAGATTTTATTCCAAGTGAACCAATTATTGCTTTTCCACTAAATAACAGACTTATTTTTGATTCAAATGACTCTGCATCAAATGATTTGAGTTCTCTTTTAAGTTCAAATAACTTGTATTTTAAACTTTCAGCCATTATCGGATGGTTTTCAACCATTTCCAATAATCGCTCAGTTTCAATTATCCGAGCCTTAATATTTTCTATTTTTCGGTACTGGCTCATATCATTACAACGAATTCAAAAATTCAATAGCGTGTTGGTCTTCAACTGAAGTATTTAAAGGCAATCTAAGAATACCTTTCCAAATGTTTGTACGACTGTGAGTAAATAATTGTAGCCAATAGCGTGTTGCTTCAACCGTAAAATCGGGCTTAAAGCTGTAATCCACAGGATAATGATCTACGCTAAACGATTTCTTACAAAGTTCGGGATGCATAAACTCTGGAAACGAAGATATTATACTTGACTGGTCACTATCATTCAATCCCGCAAAAAATGTTACAACGTCAATATCTCGGGGCGATCTACTTTCTGATATCTCAATATTTTCAATAAAACTACCATCTATCCACTGAAATCCATATTGAATATTAAAATCATTAAGTTTTAGCCGAAATCTAACAAGTCCTTTGAGTATGTTAATTCTTTCTTTTGATGTTGAGAATTTGTGGCATAATTCTAAAATCGAGCATTCATAAGGAGATAAGTGAGACTTATCTGTAGGATTCCCCAAATGAGGCGGGAGAACATGGTTATGATCAAAATCAGGAATTCGACTCATTTTTGATTTTATGATTTGTTAAAGCAGGTAACATATAATTCCACGACAACCCAGTTATCGTTTTTCTTGTCGCAGGATATTCCTTTTAGCTGTTATTTGCAAAGTAAGCCAGTTATCCGGAATGTTATACGACACGAATTTCAGGTTTTTGTCCGGTAATGAATGAAAAACGACAATAAAATCCGTTTAAATCATATCAGCAAGTATTTTCAATAACTCATCGTAAAAATCGATTAATCAAATTTTCGAGTCGTTCCTGTTTGCCGCTAATCATTTCCGGTTCACCGGCTGAGATGGCCAGCTCACGTAGATTTTCGAGTGTAAGTTTGCCGGTTTCAAACTCTTTTCCGGGGCCGTCATCAAACGAACTGTAGCGGCCGTATCGAAGCTTTTTATACTCCTCATTTTGCACAATTTTTTCTGCAATCAGTAATCCCCTGGCAAAGGTATCCATCCCACCAATATGTGCAATAAACAGATCATCAGGATCGGTGGAGTTTCGGCGGATTTTCGCATCAAAATTGAAACCGCCCGGTGCAATTCCGCCATGTTCAAGCAGAATCATCATGATATCAACCGCATCATACAGGTTTGTTGGAAAGTAGTCGGTATCCCAGCCATTTTGTGCATCGCCGCGGTTGGCATCAATGCTGCCGAGCATCCCCGATTGCGCAGCCAGTAAAACATCGTGCGCAAACGAGTGGCCGGCAAGTGTAATGTGATTCGCTTCCAGGTTCAGTTTGAAATCATCAGCCAGATCTTGCTCATGCAGAAAACCCAATACTGTGGCTGCATCATAGTCGTATTGGTGTTTGGTTGGTTCCATCGGCTTGGGTTCAATCAAGAACGTACCATCAAATCCAATTTTGCGTCCGTAGTCGCGGGCGGCTCTCAGGAATCTGCCCATGTTGTCGATCTCCCGTTTCATATCGGTGTTGAGCAGGTGCATGTAGCCTTCGCGTCCGCCCCAGAACACATAATTTTCGCCACCCAGTTCTACTGTTGCATCAAGTGCTGCTTTTACCTGGGCAGCGGCGTGGCAAACTACGGTAAAGTCAGGATTGGTTGCAGCGCCATTCATGTATCGCGGGTGGGTAAACAGGTTTGCTGTACCCCAGAGTAGTTTCACGCCGGTCACTTTTTGCATCTCTTTTGCACGTGCAACCATAGCGTTCAGGTTCTTTTCTGATTGTGAGATGGAATCTCCCTCAGGTGCCAAATCCCTGTCGTGAAAGCAGTAGTAGGGCACACCCAGTTTGGTAATAAATTCGAAGGCTGCATCCATACGGTATTTGGCATTCTCCATCGGATCTGATGATTTATCCCATGGAAACATGCGGGTGCCAACACCAAACGGATCACTATTTTCATTGCAGAACGAGTGCCAGTATGCTACCGCAAAGCGGAAATGCTCCTTCATCGTTTTCCCGGCAACAATCCGGTTTTCATCGTAGTGTGTGAATGCAAGAGGATTGTCAGATTCAGGGCCTTCCAAAGGAATTTTGCTGATTTTCGGAAAGAATTCGTTTTTGTGTGACATAGTTAATCCGGGTTTTTATTAAACAATTAGTTTGCAGTGTTAGTCAGTGATTTTGTTCAGCTCTTCAAGCCAGTTTTGGTAAGCTGTAGCGTAGATTTCTGTTTTTTGGAGTTCGGGTTCGATCGTTTCAATTTTATTCAGGCCGGTGAATGCCTCTTTTTCATCAGAAAAAATGCCTGCACCCAGTCCGGCACCACGCGCAGCTCCTTCCGATCCGTCCGTATCATACAATTCAAGAACGGACTCCGTACTATTAGCAAAAGCTTCACGGAACAGCGGACTCAAAAACAGATTCGCACGCCCGGCCCGAATTGTTTTCGGCGAAATACTGATCCCTTTCATGATGGAAAATCCATACTTCATCGAAAAAACAATGCCTTCAAGTGCGGCACGCAGAAGATGTCCCGTTTCGTGGCGGTTAAAATTTAGTCCGATAAAACGGGCTCCGGGATTTTTATCCTCAAGTATACGCTCTGAGCCATTTCCAAAAGGTAGTATGATGATACCATCGGCCCCAATGGGAGTGTTCAGTGCAAGATTATTCATCTTGTCGTAATTGATGGTTTCATCCCTGATGAGATTCTGTTTAATCCATCGGTACAAAATTCCCGTTCCGTTGATGCACAGAAGCACTCCGTATGATGGATTCTCGTCCGTATGATTCACATGAATAAATGAGTTCACACGGGATTTTTCATCAAATACCGGCTTTTCGGATACCCCATATATCACACCGGATGTACCGGCTGTGGCTGCGCCTGCATCAGAAGTCAAAACATTCAGTGAGAACGCGTTATTTGGTTGATCACCGGCCTTATAGGTTATTGGCACACCTCTCTTCAGTCCTAACTCGTCGGCTGCCTCGGCAGTAAGTTTGCCATGCTCAGCGAAGGATGGATGTACATCAGGTATTAATCTTTCATCAATTTCATAAAAGTCCAGTAATGTTCGGGCAAGCTGATTCTCTTTGTAATCCCACAAAATCCCTTCAGATAAACCGGTGTGTGTGGTGGAAATTTCACCGGACATTTTCATGGATACATAATCGCCCGGCATCATCATTTTGTGAATGCTGTTGTAAATTTCAGGCTCATTCTCTTTCACCCACTTCAGTTTTGAAGCCGTGAAATTTCCCGGTGAATTCAGAAATCGTTCGAGGCAAACCTGTTCACCCAACTCATCAAATGCCCGCTTGCCAATCTCCGTGGCCCTGCTGTCACACCAAATAATTGAGGGTCTTAGTACTTTTTGGTTCTCATCCACAAGCACAAGTCCATGCATCTGGTACGATATTCCAATCGCCTGAACAGCCTCCGGATTGACGCCGGATTTTCGAAGAACCTTTTTCGATGCTTTACAAAGATGGGCCCACCATGTTTCGGGATCCTGTTCGGCCCACTCCCTTTTTTTTGAGATGATTCTCATCTCTTCTTCAGGTGAAAGTGCACTCGCAACTGTTTTCCCCGTTTCTGCATCTAATAATGTCGCTTTGATGGATGAGCTCCCCAAATCAAAGCCAAGTAAATAGCCGGAATTTCTCATGATAGGTTCTTCTGTTTTTTTGTTCGTTCTCTCAAGATTTAAAAAAGTTGGTTAAACCCCAACTCTTTTCGCGAATTGAGTTCCGATTCTGCTTTATGAGATCAAACGATGGGAACGCCCGGATTTCAGATACTATTCTTCTAACAAATTCGTATCATTTTCAAAACAGACTTAACAAAAAAATAACTGCCAGATTATGCCTAAAGTAGTTCAGAAACTCGATGATTACGTCAATTTAATTGACCCGCAACACAACCAGATTTTTAATATGTCTCACGAAGAGGCAGAACAGATTATTTCCACGGGCGATCCCGAAAAAGTGCGGCAAATAGAGGGAAATTTTGCCATTGTAACCAAAGTTGGCCAGCAGGTTTTTATGGCACGGTCAATCGGCCGGCCTATGCGCTATTTTATGGCAAAACAGGTTGCAGGTCCGCTCCTAATCGTAGCTGATCGTATTGACGATATCTATGAATATCTGAAGGAGATAGGCCTTGAAGATCAATTCAGGCCGGATTACACCCGCATGGCACCGGCTCATTACGTTACCCGTCTTGATGTGGTAGGCTGCCCGGATCCCAATCCCAATTATAAACGATACTTCACCCCACAAAGAAACACGCTCAATTCTGATCTGGATGAGATCGGGAAAGCGTATGTGGGTGCGATGGCCAATGAATGCTCCAAATGGCTTGATTCCATCCCAAAAGATGAACCGATTGGAGTACTCTTTTCGGGTGGAATTGATAGCGGTTCTGTATTTCTCACCCTTTACAACCTCCTGCTGAAGAGGGGAGAATCACCTGCCAGGCTGAAGGCATTTACATTATCCATCAACAACGGACCGGATGGCCGGCAAGCGTTCGATTTTCTGGACTCGTTAGGGCTGAGTATGTTTCTTGAGGTGTTTGAGGGTGAACTTTCAGATCTCGATTATAAAGAGACCATCCCTGTGATTGAAGATTACACAGCGCGCGATGTGGAAGCGGCAACGATGGCATTAGCACTCTGTAAAAAAATCAGAGAGCGATATCCTGACTGGAAATATCTTGCAGATGGAGACGGCGGTGACGAAAATCTCAAATCATACCCGATTGAGGATAATCCCGAGCTGACTATCCGAAGTGTGCTGGGGAATCCGCTTTTATACCACGAAGGGTGGGGTGTAGATAAAATCAAACACAGTTTAACGTACAGTGGCGGACAGAGCCGCGGGCATGTTCGTGTATATGCAACGTCCGGAAAATATGGCTTTAAAGGGTTCAGCCCCTATACGCTTCCCAATGTGATTGAAGTTTCCGAGGGAATCCCATTCATACAGCTGACCGACTGGAAACACGAAGAGCTCTATGCGCTGAAAGGCGAAGTAGTGCAACGGGGAGTGAAAGCCATCACCGGACATGATATGCCGGTATTTCCAAAGCGAAGAATGCAGCACGGCACAGTGAAAATGGATGATTTCGAAAAAGTATTTCCGAAAGATGAGTCGGTATACAGAGACTATTTCGCGTCTATTTACAGATAGAGACTGCAGAAATCAGGGTTGAGAATTGACTTAACCCTGATTTAATTCGGGTTCCAGCGAATACCAATCAGCCCTCCAAATTGGTCGCCAACAAGGGCACCGTTATCAAATGCGAGCTCAAATAACAGGCTGAGGTTTGGTAATTCACTCAGATTGAGCGGAATTACACTTGAGGCCATGAACGACCACTGCTCAATCATTCGTCCGCCAATAGTATCAACTATATTTTCGCAGCGGATGCCAAAAAGTTCACCTTCACCAATATCGGGAATTCGGTTGTCGCAATATTTGCCGTAATTGCGGCTGTAGGTTGCTTTACCGGTTAGCTGAACATCGCCAAACGTTGAGACAAAACCGACATGGTGGCCCACAATCCGGTTATTCACGATGCCAAGATTCTCCTCATTTAATATGAAAAGCGGATTCCCGATAGTTCTGAAATTATACGCCCAGCCGGTTCTGTAGAGCCCGTGGTTGTAATAGTCCTCATTTCCGCGGTAGTTATCGCGGCAGATTGTGGGATCGGGATTTTCAACACAATTTCTGCCGTTTACAATGTTTGGCCTGCGAGCACCATCCTGAAATTTTGTGTAGAGAAATTCGTAGAGAAAGCGATCAAAAGGCAGCCGTACATTTTCAGAGAACTCGAATGAAATGCCTGTGAGTGCATCCTGCGGACTTTTAAACTTTAGATTATCCTTCGTTTCGAGAGGGAACTGGCGATACACTTTCACATTTACGTCATCAAGATTCAGGTAGAAGCCCAAATCCCATGCACCAAGATGATCACCAAGTGCATAGGCTTGCTCAGCTCCGGGGGTGAATTCATCGCCGCCCAGGGCAAAAAATACATTCCACCAATCAGAGAGGCGCGCGGGTATATCTCCATCAACAGGGTGGTTGTTACCACCCCATTTGGCGTAATGGGCAAGTCCGCCGTAAAGATTCACCGGTAAATCTCCTCCTACGCGTAAATGGCCAACTTTCTCATGCAGCAATACATCATCTGTAAATCTTCTGCTTCCCAGCCATCCATGCGAAAGATGGCCTCGAATTTCTATGAAATCATTTGTAAAAGGAATTGAAGTCCAATCATATAAGCCAATACGAACTTGTGGAATTGGGTTCGCATTTGCACTCACGCCGAGTGAACCCATACTGAGCTCTTCATCGTGTAGGGGTGATGTGTTATGAAAGCGGCCTGCTGCCAGTTCAAAGCCATAAGCCCGCAGTTTCAGATACCCCTGGTTAAAATTTATGGTAGAGTTGATTGCCGGTCGCGCGATCAGATCGGCACCGTAAAGAATATCGAAGGGCCCCAGATCATCGATTGATGAGTGGTACTGAAACCGGGTAAAAAATTGGCTGCCGTTCTGCGAATACATTCCGTATCGGTTCGATTGCAGCCAGAATGGTGTGGTGCCTTCTGAGCTGATTAGTGCAGAGGTTTCAAATGAAGTGTGGGTTTGAGTCTGTGCTGCACCGGAGGTAAATGAGACAAAAAATAAGAGCGCTAATAAGAAAAATTTCATTCTGCAGATGGTTTAAAAAATCAGCTGAAAAATAGGCAATGATTTATTGATTACACAGTTATCCCGTCAATTGATTCCTGAATTTCAGGATCTGTATAAGCATCTCAGAGAATCAACCTGTATTTTTAATTCTCTACGTAAACAGAAGGAAGATCTTACATTGAAATTTGATATAAGTAACCAACTTGTTGAGTTTCTACGACCTGATAAAGCAGAGCTGGACATAAACAAACCATATCTGTTTTTGCATGAACATGAAGTGCAGAAATCGGGCAAAGTTGAAGCTGTAAACACTATTTTTCTTACCAATAAAGAGTGTCCGTTTAAGTGCGTGATGTGTGATCTGTGGCGCCACACCACTGATGAGCCTACGCCAGAGGGCGCAATTGTACATCAGATTGAGTATGCACTTGATCGTTTGCCTGATGCTTCTGTGATAAAACTGTATAACAGCGGTAATTTTTTTGATGGCAAAGCGATCCCCGTGTCTGACTATCGGGCCATCTCCGGGCTTATTTCACAATATGATCATGTGATTGTAGAAAACCATCCAAAACTTACCGGACCGTATATTCGCGAATTCAAAGATCAGCTCAACGGTACGTTTGAGATTGCGATGGGCCTGGAGACGATTCATCCGGACGTTTTACCGAAACTGAATAAGCAGATTACTACCGATCTGTTTAAAAAAAGTACCGGGTACCTGAATGATATCGGAGTAGATGTAAGGGCATTTATTCTTCTGAACCCGCCCTTTTTGACGGATGAATCAGAAAATATTGAGTGGTGTTTGCGGTCGGTTGAATTTGCTTTTGAAGCCGGGGTAACGGCTTGCTCGATTATCCCAACGCGTGCTGGTAATGGAATTATGGATAAACTTCAGGAGAATGGAGATTTTGTGCCACCGCGGCTTGAAGCCCTTGAAGCCGTGTTCGAGCAGGCATTGAAGCTTAAAAAAGGAAGAGTTTTTTGCGACGTTTGGGATCTTGAGAAATTTTCTGATTGTGACAAATGTATAGATCAAAGAAAAGATCGGATAGATAAGATGAATCTGATCCAAAACATCATACCAAATATTGAATGTAGTTGCAGAACATGAACGAAACAGAAAGAGATCAGGATACTTTTGACTTTTTGATTGCCGGCTCGGGCTTTGCCGGCTCAATCACAGCCATGTGCCTGAAGCAGGCAGGGTACAGGGTTTGTATAATTGAGAGAAAAAAACACCCAAGATTTTCTGTAGGTGAATCGTCTACACCAATAGCAGACATGATATTACGAAATTTATCCGAAACATATGATCTCCCTTTTCTAAAGGAACTCTCAAGATACGGAAGCTGGCAAAAATACCACCCTGAACTGGTTTGCGGACTTAAGCGAGGCTTCAGCTACTATCCGCATCAGCCGGGTAAAGCATTCCTGAGTGATAAAAATCATTCAAATGAACTTCTGGTTGCCGCCAGTTATGATGATGAGAATTCAGACACAAACTGGCTCAGAAGTGATGTGGATCAGTTTCTGGCTGATAAAGCATTGAATGTGGGAATAACGCTTCATGAATCGGCAGAGATTCAAACCATAGAACGAGATCCGCTTGTTTTTTGGAATATTTACTATCAGAAAAATGGGGAAGTCTTCGGCATTACCTCTAAATGGATTATTGATGCGACAGGCTCACCGCATTTTTCAGGTAAATTTTTTGGTACAAAAAGCAGCTCAGATAGCTTTGATACTAACTCATCTGCGATATATTCGCATTTTGAAGGTGTCGGGAAATGGCACGACTATTTAAACCGTAATGATTTTATTACAGGTGATTATCCATACAGTCCTGATGACTCTGCTCTGCACCAACTGATTGATGAGGGGTGGGTGTGGATGCTACGGTTTAACAATGATCTGTTGAGTGCAGGTATTGTGATTGATAATCACACACATGAGCCATTAGGTACTGCTGCTGAATATTGGGAGGCGGTCATGCAGAGATATCCGTCGTTGAGCCGGGTATTCAGAGATGCAAAACTCGCAGAAGTGCCCGGAATAATCATCCAGTCGGGCAGGCTGCAGCGTAAGCTTGATAAATCGTTTGGAGAAGGGTGGATCGCACTCAGCCACACGTTTGGTTTTGTGGATCCGCTTCACAGTACGGGAATAGCTTACTCTCTTGCAGGTGTTGAAAGGGTTTTGTCGATTATTGAAGCATATGGGGTTGATAAAATGAGTAGTTTATCACTTCAATTAAATCAAGAATACTTATGTAAAGAGTTGAAGCTCATAGATAAACTGGTTTCAGTAAGTTACTTAACGAGAAATAATTTTAAACTGTTTACTGCATCTGTTATGCTCTATTTCATTGCCTCAATAAAGTACGAGCAGAGCAGATTGCGCGGTGAAATTCCGAATGCATTTCTTTGTGCAGATGATCCCGAACTACGTACCATCATTGAGGAGACTCATCATGAGATTTTAAATCTGAAGAAGAGAGGATTTCCTGCCGAAGATGTGGATCGGCAGGTTGAAACTATTCGAAAAAGAATCGAACCGTATAACTCTGCAGGATTGATGGATTCGAACAAAAATAATATGTACAGGCACACCGCAGTAGAACTTTGATTGAAATTTTTTCATTATTAGTAATATAGAATCAGATTGAAGCAAAAATTGTACGGATAGTTAAACAAAAGCGTTTGGTAACTATGCAGAGATTGAGCATCCTCATATTGTTGGCAGTACCACTGCTTCTCATCGGGTGTGCGGATTTGGGAGAGGATCCGGAGATTGAATCGGTAACCGATTTCCCATGGCCCCGGGTGCCTTATCAGGCTGCCTGGAGCAGTGAACAGAATGATTTTTTTGTTGCCGGCGGGTCCGGAATAATTCTTCGCCTTGAGGGATCAGACTGGGAGATTATGGAGAGCGGAACTGAACGGCAGTTAAACGGTATTTGGGGAAGTTCATCAGAAAATATCTTTGCTGTTGGCCAGTTTGGTACCATTCTCCATTACAATGGTGAATTATGGGATGTAATGGAAAGCAACGTCACACTAAATCTGCAGGATGTTTGGGGAAGCTCATCAAACAGTGTTTATGCAGTTGGGTTTGGTGGTACCATTCTTCAATATGATGGAGAAAACTGGAGCATCTTCGAAGAAACCGGACTCGATATTCTAAGCGGTATTTGGGGTACGTCCGATGAAAATATCTTTGTAAGCAGTACAGACGGCGTAATACTGCACTATGATGGAGATGTCTGGAGTAGAATTTCAGAAGGGAATCCGCCACTATTTTCTGTCTGGGGACTCAATAAAAGTAGTGTGTATGCAACCGGAAGCGGAGGTACATTACTGCACTTTGATGGTGATGAATGGCAGAGTATATTGAGCGGTACCACAAGAGGGCTCTATGCAATGTGGGGAAGCAGTCCAAATAATAAAATTGCAGTCGGCATCAGCGGGACGTTGGTACGTTATGATGGAAGACGATGGCAAGAGCTGGAGTTTTTTACACTTGAAAACCTCTCCGGCATAGCTGGGAACAATCGTGGTGATGTTATCGTAGTAGGGGGCCACGGTGCTATTTATAGAAACTCAGTTCTTTTTTGATCCGAAATTATTATTAAAACATCATGAAAAAAATACTCGCACTTCTGCTACTCGTTCTCGCTGTGACTTTTGTAATAGCAACATTTTCGATCGACAGGATGGTGAAGAACAGTATCGAATCCATCGGTTCTGAGATGACAGGGACTTCTGTTACGGTAGATCGTGTTTCAATTTCGCCCCTGTCAGGCAATGGTACGATTTATGGCTTTCGTGTGGCCAATCCTGCTGATTTTGGACAAGAGGATGCGATTTCAATTGGTGAGATATCAGTTTCAATGGATCTTTGGTCAATGTTTTCTGATGAAATTGTAATCAACGAACTGATTGTAGCCTCGCCATCAGTTTATGTTGAGCAGCAAATTCCTGATAACAATCTTCAATTAATACTCACAAACGTGAAAAATGCCACACCAGAACAGACAAGTGAGAAAGATATGGTTATCGATTACTTCGTTATGCGAGGGGGCTCAGCTGAATTGTATACTGAAATTGGTGGAGAAAGAACGGCCACTGTTGAAATCTCAGAAATTGAACTAAGAGATGTGGGCAGAGGCGGAGTTCAGAAAGCCGTGAATGAGGCGATAGAGGAGATCGTTCAGGATGTGGTGGAACAGTCGCTTCGTGCAGCAGCACAAAGCGGTGTGGAGCAGATTCGTGATGCGATCAGAGGTCTATTCGAATAATTTTATTCGCCAAAAATTACTTCATTTCATTTTTCAGTTCATCAGGAATTTCCGGCATTCCTCCCTGCTGAGATGCTACGTAAGCAGCATATTTGTTGGATAACTTCAGGATTTTATCTTCAGCACAGTTTCGCAGCTTCAGGTGGGTAAAACAGGCTAAAAATGCATCGCCCACACCTACAAAATCACCCTTTCCTGTAATTGGCCATGCACTCTCTTTATAATATCCGTTTGATGTATGCATTGCACTTCCATCAGCCCCAAGAGTAATCAAAATGGTTTTCTTCGGATTTTCCTTCAACAAATCTTCAGCGAGCGAATCCGTTTCAAACCACCCGGAAACCATCGAATACTCATGTTCATTGAGTTTAATCACATCCGACAGTTCAATACTCTGCAGGATTGCTTCCCTGTTTATGAAGGGTGGGCGAAGATTCAAATCAAAAACTTTCAGACAGTTTTGCGGTGTGTTGAGCAGTAACTTTTTGAGTGATTCAGCCGAAGTTGAATTTCTCTGAGCCAGCGAAGCAAAACAGATTGCATGTACACTTTTTGCTTCTTTAAGAATGGATATATAAGCTTCAATGTAGTCCCAGGCAGAAGGCTGGCCGATGGTATAGAACGGCTCATCACCCTTGAATTCCACATCAACTACTCCCGTTAGCTGCTTGGAATCTGTCTGAATGTGATCTGTTGAAATTTCTTTTTCCGATAAAAAATCCAGAAGTTCATCGCCATTTCTGTCTTTACCAACGCGGCTTACCAGTATGGATTTATTTCCAAGTACGTGTAAATGGTAAGCAAGATTGGCCGGAGATCCACCCGGTTTTTTATAATCAGGAAAAATATCCCATAATACTTCGCCAAAACTGATGGTTTTATACATCTGTTATTTAATTAAAATTTATAATGATAAAGGTCTGCTATGCGGTGAAGGGAAATGTAAATAAAACTTTGAGTACTTTTTTGCTTACAGTTTAAAAAAACTCATAAGCGACCAAATTTGAGTTATAATCGATCTTTATTTTTATTGAATTTTCAATTCCGGATTTATGGTACTTGGAAATTATTTTCAATAATGCTAGCTTTTGGAAGCTTAATCAGGCAATCATGCCTGAGCGGAGGACCCAACTTTTTGGGGTGAATTCAGATTTTTTCTGATAGGGCTAATTCTCTCTGCCCGAACCCGACAGCTAACTTCGCAGGCTTTGAGGGAAGACAAAGGGCCTTTCTAAGTTTGTAGCTCCTTTGACTTCTGAAATTTTAATCTTTTTCAGAGGAGCTGCTTAAGTAACTCTATCGCCACCACAATGGAAATATATTCCTTTGTATAGGGGTGCTTTATATTCTGCTCTGATTACAACTTTTATTACTTATGGATAGATTTGTAATCTCTATTTCCAGTGAACCCGTTTTAACATTCGGGTTGCTACTTCTAATCATACTTATTGTCCCGATACTATTTCAGAAAGTTAGATTGCCCGGCATCGTTGGGCTGCTTTTGGCTGGAACCATTGTAGGCCCTAAAGGTTTGGGTTTTATTGAAGCGGCCGGGGTAATTGATGTTCTCGGGGTTGTTGGTTTGCTCTATTTAATGTTTCTGGCTGGGCTGGAAATCAACCTGCAGCAATTTAAAAAAGATCGAAAAAATACACTGATATTTGGTGCACTTACATTTTTGATTCCTCAGATCTCCGGCACCTTCATTTTTATGTGGCTTGGGTACTCAATTCCGGCTTCCATTCTGATTGCCAGCATGTTTGCTTCACATACGTTGGTTGCCTATCCAATTATCACAAGATTGGGCCTCACAAAGGAAAAAAGTGTATCTACAGCTGTGGGTGGAACAATTATAACCGACACTGTAGCACTTCTGGTCTTGGCCGTGGTTGCCCGGTCAGTGGATGGTGAGCTGAGCGCTCTGTTTTGGATAACCCTGATAGGCCTGTTTTCTCTTTATTTAGCATTCATGTTCCTCATTTTGCCAAGAATAAGTTACAAATTCTTTCAGCATATGGGGGAGAAGGGGCGATTCACCTATGTATATGTTATTGGTGTGATGCTAATATGCTCCTGGATGGCTGATGTCATTGGTATTGAGGCCATTGTTGGAGCATTTTTTGCAGGACTTGCGTTAAATCCGCTTTTATCAAATAAAGGTCCGCTTAAAAACCGTGTCGAGTTTTTTGGCGACGCTTTCTTTATACCTCTTTTCTTAATCTACGTGGGTATGCAGGTTGATATTGATGTACTGGTAAGTGGTTATGATGTGTGGCTGATAATGGGTGTGATGTCATTAGTGGTTATTGTTTCTAAATGGATAGCTGCTTTCAGCTCTGCGAAGATTCTTGGATTTACTAATGACCAGGCATGGGTAATTTTCGGACTTACCA
>JAFIES010000076.1 GCA_020832415.1 Balneolaceae bacterium
CCCACATCTATTGATGCCGATGGAGAGAGTACCTCTGCCATTACGGTAACTCTTCGGGATGAGAATGATGAGCCGGTAACCCGTGGAGGCTTCGATATTGAGTTGTTCACTACAGCCGGGACTTTGAGTAACATTACTGACAACGGTGATGGCACCTATACAGCCACACTTACTTCATCGACTGAGGAAGAAACAGCAGTAATTACCGGAACTCTTGAAGGCGAAGATATAGAAGATTCGGCAGAGGTACGTTTTGAACTTGATGCACTGCCTCCATCACCAGATTTTACCACAATAGAAGCGAATCCAACCAGCATTCTTGCAGACGGAGAAAGCACATCTGCCATTACCGTTACCTTGCGAAATGAAAATGATGAAACTGTTGGAAGAGGCGGCTTCGAAGTAACACTGGCAGCCACAGCCGGATCACTTGGAGATATTACCGATAATGGTGATGGTACTTACACAGCGATACTCACCTCATCAACTGAAGAAGAGATCGCGCTGATTACCGGGACTGTTGAGGGTGAGGATATAGCAGATGATGCAGAAGTGGAATTTTTCCTTCCGCAGCCAAGCCCGGATTTCACAACAATCACAGCAAGTCCAACAACTATTGCAGCAGACGGAGAGAGTACCTCTGCCATTACGGTAACTCTTCGGGATGAGAATGATGAGCCGGTAACCCGTGGAGGCTTCGATATTGAGTTGTTCACTACAGCCGGGACTTTGAGTAACATTACTGACAACGGTGACGGAACCTATACAGCCACTCTTACTTCATCGACTGAGGAAGAAACAGCAGTAATTACCGGTACACTCGAGGGTGAAGATATAAATGACACTTCCAAAGTAAACTTTGAATTGGATCCGGTTGTGCCGTCACCAGAGTTTACAATTATTATATCAGATCCTGACAATATACCGGCAGATGGTGAATCACAATCATCCATTACAGTTATTCTCTTTGATGAAAATAATGAGCCCATTACAGAGGGTGGTTTCTGTAGCTCAATTGAATTGTTTACAACAGATGGATCAATTGGAAGTATTGCAGATAACGGAGATGGTACTTGTGAGGCAACACTGACATCATCAACAGATCCCGGAACAGCAGTAATTACCGGAACGCTGGGCGGTGAAAATATTGAAGACGATGCTGAAGTTGAATTTACAGCGTTACCTCCAACTGCTCAGAATACTACAATTAATGCGTCACCAACCCGAATCATGGCTGATGGTGAAAGTACTTCTACGGTAAGGGTTACTTTAAGAGACCGCTTGAATCAACGCGTAAGAACCGGTGGATTTAATGTAACCCTCTCTACAAATGCAGGAACTCTCAGTAGTGTTACAGACAACGGAGATGGTACTTATACTGCTATTCTCACTTCATCATCTACAGAAGAGGTGGCCACAATAACCGGTACGCTCGAAGGCGATAATATAAATGACACGGCAACTGTACGGTTTGAGATTGAAATTCTGCCACCATCACCAGAATTCACAACTATCGAAGCTGACCCTGACAGAATTTTAGCTGATGGAGAAAGCATTTCGATTATCACGGTAACTCTTCGTGATGAAAATAATGAATTGGTTGGCGCTGGAGGTTTTGATGTTACCATATCAACAACGGCAGGTACGTTGAGTCAACCGGCAAATAGTGATAATTCAATTCTGCTTGACAAGGTTAACCTTGCTTATGCCGCAAATGAAAATTCATCAAATCCGCTTGTTGATAATGGTGACGGAACCTATACCGCAATACTGACCTCATCAACCAATGAAGAGACGGCAATAATCACAGGTACTCTGGAAGGCGAAGACATTGATGATAGTGCCGAAGTAGAATTTGTAATAGAAATGCAACCACCATCAGCTCAGTTTACAACTATTGAGGCGGATCCAACCGAAATTTTTGCAGATGGAGAAAGCACATCTGTTGTTACTGTAACTCTGCGCGATTCTAATGATGAGCGTGTAAATATGGGTGGTTTTGATGTAGAGTTGTTCACAACTGCGGGAACTCTGAGTAGTGTTACTGATCTCGGTAATGGCAGGTATCGTGCAACATTAACTTCAACAACTACAGTTCAAACGGCTGCAATTACAGGTAGACTTGAAGGAGAAACCATTAATGACAGTGCCGAAGTAGATTTTATATTGGCACCAATTACGGTTGATCCCAGATTTATACAAATAATTGCAGAACACACAGAAATTCCTGCCGATGGTCAATCAACCTCGAGTATTCAGGTAATTCTGTATGATAGTAACAATGAGAGGATAACAGATGGCGGTTTTTGCCAGGATATTTCTCTGAGTACAACTATGGGAACTCTCAGCAATCTTACAGATAATGGCGATGGAACCTGCTCAGCCACACTTACATCTTCTGAGGAACCGGGAGAAGCAATTATCTCCGGTACCTATAAGGGTGATGAGATTGATGATACTGTAACGGTTACATTTTTATCACTTGATATGTTTAGTTGTACGGTAGAAGCTGCCTACCCGAATCCATTTGTTGATCGGGTAACATTCCGGATCACTTCCCCAGCAGCCGGCCAGATCCAGTTCAATCTTTATGACATTCTGGGTAAAAATGTGGCAACCATAGCTAACCAGGATGTTACAGCAGGTGAACACGAAATTGTGTTCGACGGCGGCCAGCTTTCAAGCGGTGTGTATATATACAGGCTGGTTTGTCCATGCAGTTGTGCATCAGATTCTGGTCGCATCACCAGGGTAGGTCGAAATTAAAAGGAGGGACAGAACATGACAGTATACTATAGTAAATCCGAAAATAAGGATATAATCATGAAAGCGATTAACACATTTTTGTTACTATCCCTTAGCAGCCTGCTCCTGGTTAGTTCCCCCATATACGCTCAAACCAATACAGATAACAGTGAGAGCTCAAATCTGAACCGTCTCAGTATTGGGTTGATTGGGGGCGTTACAACCGGCAATATGAACATCAACTCAAAGTATACAGGGGTGTATGGTGCCAACGTGCGCTACTCTATTAATCCGGTAGTTGCTTTGCAGGCTAATGCCCTTTTAGGGGAGTTTATCTCCACCAATGTGGAATGTAAGCTGTTTGACCCCTCGTTCAGCAACCGGTTTGTGAATCTTGGATTACAGGGTCACATCAATATGTACAAGTTGATGTCGCGAGAAAATGCCCCTTTTGGGTTCAGCGTCTACTCAGTACTGGGTTTTGGCCTGTTGATGAATGATGTAACCACCGGTGTTGAGAATCCTGCTGCCGGTTGGGAAGATTTTATGGGTGAGGATAATACCGATACAGCACTTTATTACCAGTTTGGTATTGGTACCAGGTTAAAACTGTCTCCTCGGATAGATATTTTTGCCCAGTTTGACTACAACAGAACAGATAACGACCGGATGGATGGTTTTCGGAATAGCCGCCTTTCCGGCACAGATCTTGATAATGGCCGGAACGATCATTTCTTAAATGTAACGGCCGGTATTCAGTTTAAACTTGGTTCATCATCCAGGAATCATGCCGATTGGCACTGGTCTACACCACCACCTCCGCCTCCACCTGCACCCAAACCCGAGCCAGAAGTAGATCTGGAGGAGTTCAAAGAGCGGATAGAGGAGCTTGAAGATAAACTCAATGAAAAGGATCAGGCTATTAACCAGCTTTTTGATCAGTTGAGCGAACTGGAAGATGCCAGAGACGTGGAACGACTCGATAACGGGGTAATGGTGACTTTTAGTGATAAAATTTTATTTGAATTCGATTCCAGTGAATTGAGAGAGGATGCAATAAGAGCCCTTACTGGCTTCGCCGATGAAATTAAAAACCATGATGGGTTTCGAATCACAATAATCGGTCACACCTGTAACATCGGTACCGAAGAGTACAATCAGGGCTTGTCGGAACGCAGAGCCGGTTCAGTAGAAAATTTTCTATTAGAAGTTGGCATTAATCCGGATACGATGTCGAGCTTTGGACGTGGTGAGCTTGAGCCCCGCTACGATAACAACACAAGAGATGGCAGAGAAATGAACCGCAGGGTGGAAATTGTCATCGAAAATTAATTTGAGCTCGAAGAATAAAAACGATCAAAAACAACAGGTGGTACTATGAAGCAAGCTGTAATTAAACTTTCAGGTCTTTTAATCATGACTCTTATTTCCGTACTCCCAATGCACGCGCAGGTGGGAATAACGGCAGTTCCTTTTTTGCAAATAGAACCGGACTCCAGGGCAGGTGGTATGGGTAATACGGGTGTAGCTATCGCCGACGATGCATCAGCGATATTTTGGAACCCTGCGGGTTTAGGTTTTCAAACATCCAATCAGGTCAGTCTTACACATGCAAACTGGTTGCCGGCGTTTAATGCCGATCTATATTATGATTACCTCTCTGGTACTATGTATGTGGAAAACGTAGGTACATTTGGCGGTCACATCACATATTTAAATTTAGGGGAGCAAGTTCGTATGGATGAAACCGGCTTAGATCGCGGGCGTTTCAGCAGCTTTGAGATCAGTGCGGGTATTTCTTACGGAAAAAATCTTTCGGATAATTTTGCCCTGGGAACCGGTATCCGTTTCGTATACAGCTCGCTTGCTGATGGCAGCGTAGGTGGGCAGGATATCAACCCAGGATCCAGTATTGGTGTTGATCTGGGTGCACTCTATCGTACCGATCCATTTTTAGTAGGTACCAGAGAAGCAACCTTCAGTCTTGGGCTGAACCTGGCCAATGTAGGGCCTCGTATGCAGTACACAGATAATTCACAAAAAGATCCTTTGCCGGCTACACTTAGATTTGGGTTGGCTTATAAAATGGACCTGGATCACAGAGGAATCAATACCTTAACCTTCTCGAACGATATTACTAAAATAATGGCGCGCAGTGAGCGGGTGGAGAGAGCAAATGGTGATGTTAGCTTTGAATCAATGAGTACATTAAAAGCTCTATATCGCTCCTGGGGCAGTTATGAAAGATTTGATGGCCAGCAAAATCTAACTGTTGGTTTCATCGATCAGCTGATGTTTGGTTTTGGTTTGGAGTATTGGTACGATCAGTTGTTTGCCTTGCGAGCAGGTTACTATTACGAACATCCCGATAATGGTAACCGTGAATTTCTGACATTAGGTGCAGGCCTGCGGTACAACATTTTTGGTTTTGATTTCAGCTATCTGGTCACTCTGGAAGATGACCACCCGCTTGCAAATACATTGCGATTGAGTGTTTCAGTGAAATTTTGAGCTTAGTGAAAAGACTTTTTTTGAATGGATTTTCGAGTACGGGCCAATAAACCGTATGTTGGCTTCATATAGGTCAAATTCATCATAGGTTTGAGAAACCCGGAACGAATCTGTTCATTGGTTTGATCTGCATTGGCTACAGGCCTTACAATACTCAGCCTGAAACTATCACTGTAAAATGGTTGAGGCTTTTTACGTATATCTTTCATCAGTTCACTCTAATATTTCGTCAACCTATTTCAGTATACGACCATAACTTTGAGTTAAGGTTCGCTCATAATCCAACGCTGTCAGATCCGCCTGCCTTCAGTCGGGCAGGCCCTGTAGGTACTGACAGGTTTTGATCGACATTTCATACAAAGGTTATGCTTTACAGAGAGCGACTACTACTTTCAATAGAACACTTTCGTCTCCCCGACATCATCCATCTTTCACTTTTTGAGGGTGATTACAGATTGTAACTGAGAAAATTGGATTTAATTTTCCTTATTTTTTGTTGTACCAAGAGTAAATATACAATCAAAAACAGAACCCAATTTTATGGCAGCAGTAAAATCGACCATGCTTGAACTCGGTACTGAAGCACCCGACTTTTCACTAAAAGATGCCGTTTCAGGCAAAACCGTATCTCTTCGTGATTACAGGGGAAACAGAGGAGTTCTGATAATGTTCATATCGAACCACTGTCCTTACGTAAAATTAATCAAAGAACATTTGGCCCAATATGCAGCCGATTACATGCCAAAAGATGTGGCGGTGGTTGCAATCGCTTCAAACGATATTGAAAATTACCCGGATGACAGCCCTGAAAAAATGAAGGAGGACGCTGAAAAGTTTGGATACCCATTCCCCTACCTATTTGATGAAACACAAGAGGTGGCAAAAGCTTACAAAGCCGCCTGTACACCTGATCTTTTTCTGTTTGATGAGAAGTATGAACTCTACTATCGCGGCCAGTTTGATGATGCACGGCCCAAAAACGATATCAAACCAACCGGTAAGGATTTAAGAGATGCCACAGACCTGATGCTGGCCGGCAAACCTGCGCCTGATACTCAGATTCCAAGCATCGGCTGTAATATCAAATGGAAAAAAGGGAATGAACCGGAGTACTTTGGCTGATTCAGTATCACAGGATCTTTCGTCACTGCGCGAACGCTATACCAAAGGCACATTAGAGGAAGGAAATCTGCCGAAAAATCCGATAAATCTTTTCAGAAGCTGGCTTGAAGATGCTCTGCAGACTGAAGTGAAAGAGCCCAATGCAATGGCACTTGCTACAGTGGATGAACAAGGAAATCCTAACGTAAGGTACGTTCTGATGAAAGGGTTAAGTGATAGATCACTTCGATTCTATACCAACTTTGAAAGCAGAAAAGCCGGGGAAATTGAAAAAAATCCTAATGGTTCGGTTGTTTTTTGGTGGGGAGAACTGGAGCGCCAGGTACGGATACGGGGTGAGATAAAAAAACTACCGGAGGCCGAAAGTGAAGCATATTTCAAATCACGTCCTCAGGAGAGCCAAATAGGTGCTTGGGCATCCAGGCAGAGCCGGGTTGTTGAGAGCAGGGAAGAACTGGAAAAAAGTTTTGAAGAGACAAAATCAAGATTCTCTGATGGTGAGATTCCAAAACCTCCATTTTGGGGAGGATATGAACTGGTTTTCAGATCTATAGAATTTTGGCAGGGGAGGCCCGGGCGCATGCACGATCGGGTTGAGTATTTACTACATAATAAAGAGTGGACAAAAAGACGACTTGCACCGTAAAGATGAGCAATAAGAATAAAACCGGGCGAATTGCAGAGGTAAACCGTTTTTCAAATGTAATTCAGTATGTGGCTTTTGAAGATGAACATGAATTAAAAGGGAAGTGGAGTTCCGGGGAGTTTGGGAACAGTAATCCACTCACTCTTGAGCTTGCCTGCGGAAAAGGAGAGTACACCGTAGGTTTGGCCAAACGATATCCTGAACGAAATTTCGTTGGTATTGATATAAAAGGGCCAAGAATCTGGGTGGGTGCAAAGGAAGCCCTCGATAAGAGTATCCAGAATGTTCGTTTTCTTCGGGCATTTATCGACCATCTTGAAAATTACTTCTCGAAAGATGAAGTGGAAGAGATCTGGATTCCATTCTCTGATCCCTACTTAAAAAGGCCGAAAAAGCGGCTCACCTCACCAAAATTTCTGAACATTTACAGAAATGTCTTGAAGCCGGGGGGTATCATACATCTGAAAACAGATTCAAAAGTGTTGTATGATTATACACTTGATGTCATTATGAGAGAAGATCTGAATGTTATTACCCGCATCGATGATGTGTATCGTGATGCACCGGAGCACGAATTGCTCACCTCCATCCAAACCTATTATGAAAAAATGCATCTCAAAGAGGGGAAAACTATTCACTATGTAGCCTTTCAGCTCACGCCTGAAATGGTCTGATTTTGTGTGCTCATTTTTAATTCATCACTGAATTTCCCGCCTGCCTCTTGACATTAAACACAATTTTGATAAATTAAAACTGTTTACTTAACAGTGTTAACCTGAGTTTAAATGTCATTACGCGAAGAAATTTTAGAGGTCAGCAAAGATATTTTAATTAAAGACGGGTTTGGTAAGATGTCGATGCGCCGTATTGCCCGCCGTGCAGATGTTACAGCTACAAGCATCTATCTCTATTTTAGAAATAAAGATGATCTGCTTTTGGCTCTTATTCAGGAGAGTATTGACGACCTTAAAGAGGCTTTAGAAGAGGTTGTTGATCCATCGAAAGATTTTATTCAGCAGCTTGAAGATATGGCAAGAGCATATATTCGCTTTGCGTTGGATCATCCCAGGGAGTACGAAATAATCTATATGGTTCGCCCGGAAGAGATGCCTAAATATCCGCGCGAAAAATTTAATGAAGTGCGTAGTGCGTACGAGTTGCTTGCAGATATTATTGACAGAGGTAAACAAGAAAATATAATTGATGTTGATGATCCGCTCATTTCGGCCTATACCATTTGGGCACAAATTCATGGCGTGGTTTCGGTAATGCTTAATAAAAGGCTCGATACCCGAGTGCCACGTGAGAAGTTTACAGATCAGGCAGTGGATCACATCATAAAGGGATTTATCATTCAAAAAACACCGGTATAACAGGAGGCAACTATGGAATCATTTATTCAGGAGTACGCATTTTTTCAGGGATTACCACTATGGATATCGATTGGATCTGTATTGATTGTATACATTGTGATGGCGTACAGAGGTATGCCGCTATGGTTATGGGCAATAACAGGTTTTGCTGCTTTGATTGGTTTTAATGCACCTGTTTGGCTAATTGGCTTTTATGCTTTTCTGGTGATTTTGTTCAACGTAAAGCCTGTGAGAAGAGCATTGGTATCGGCACCGATCATGAAAACGCTGGATGCTCTTAAAATTTTACCTGCTATATCGGAAACAGAACAAACTGCCATCGATGCCGGAACGGTTTGGGTTGAAGGTGAGCTCTTTTCCGGCAAACCCGATCTGAAAAAATTGGCAAAAGAGACCTATCCCGATCTTACTGATGCAGAACGTGCATTTATGGACGGGCCGGTTGAAAAGCTCTGTTCTATGGTTTCGGATTGGGAGTTGTATCAAACAAAAGATTTTAACGAAGAGACCTGGGCGTACTTAAAGGAGAAACGCTTCTTTGGGCTCATTATACCGAAAGAGTATGGCGGGTACGGATTCTCTGCCAATGCACACAGCGCAATTGTGGCAAAACTGGCATCAAGATGCGGTCCGCTGGCAACTACTGTGATGGTTCCGAATTCACTGGGCCCTGCCGAACTGTTGATGCACTACGGAACAGACGAACAGAAAAAGCATTATTTGCCGCGCCTTGCAAAAGGTGAGGAGATGCCATGCTTCGCACTCACAGAGCCCAATGCAGGGTCGGATGCTGGTGCGATGCAGAGCCATGGTGAAGTTTTTAAAGGTAAAGATGGCAGCCTCTACCTGAAGTTGAACTGGGATAAACGCTACATAACTCTTGCGGCTATCTCAACGGTGATCGGGCTGGCATTTAAACTCAATGACCCTGAAAATTTACTCGGTAAAGGAACCGATCTGGGCATTACCTGTGCGCTCGTTCCGAGTGATACGAAAGGTGTGGAGCTTGGTAAGCGCCATGATCCGCTTGGGGTACCATTCTATAATTGCCCAACGCGTGGTAAAGATGTAGTTGTACCGGTTGATTCGATCATCGGTGGAAAAGAGGGTGCCGGAAATGGCTGGAGAATGCTGATGGAATCTCTGGCTGTTGGGCGCGGAATTTCACTTCCTGCTCAGGCAATTGGTGGAGCCAGAACAGCAGTGAGGGCTGTCGGTGCGTATGCCGCTATTCGGAAACAGTTTGGAATTAATATCGGCAAATTTGAAGGTATCGAAGAGCCGATGGCCCGAATAGGAGGGTATACTTACCTGATGGATGCAGCTCGTGGTTACATTTGCGGTGCTCTCGATAAAGGAGCAAAGCCGGCCGTAGTAACGGCTATCGCAAAGTATAACTTTACTGAACTGGGCCGTGAAATCATCAACGATTCAATGGATATTGTGGCCGGAGCAGGAATATCAAGAGGACCAAGAAATATTTTTGCACATGCATATATCTCAACGCCGATTGCAATTACTGTTGAAGGGGCAAATATTCTCACCCGAACACTTATGATTTTTGGGCAGGGAGCCATCAGGAGCCATCCTTATGCGCTTAAAGAGATTGAAGCACTTATGAACAAAGATGTAAAGCAATTTGATGACAATTTCTGGAGGCATATCGGGCATGTGGCACAAAATGAGACTCGATCATTTATGCTTAGCATCACACGCGGTTGGCTGGCTAAATCCCCCGTGAAAGGCTCTGCTGCCAAGTACTACAGAAAACTTGCATGGGCATCGGCATCATTCGCCTTCATGGCTGATATCGCTCTGGGCTCTTACGGCGGCGGATTGAAGATGAAGGAGAAAATTGCAGGACGATACGCTGATATTCTCAGCTGGATGTTTCTTGCAACGGCCACATTGAGAAGGTACGAAGCAGATGGAAAACAGAAGGAGGATCGTGTTTTCTTTGAATGGGCCATGCAGCATGCATTCTATAGAATTCAAACTGCATTTGATGAGATCTATTCCGAAATCCGTGTGCCGGGTCTAAGCTGGTTGTTCAGAGGGCCTGTTGCAGTGTGGTCGCGAATGAACCGGATTGGCAAAAAACCATCGGATGATCTTGGGCAGAAAGTGGCACAGGCAATGCAAATGCGCGGTGAGCAGCGAGACAGAATCACCGCAGATATTTATCTGCCATTAAGCCGTGAGGAAGCTCTCGGTAAGTATGAATATGCCATGAAGCAGATTGAAAGTACTTATCCGATTTATAAAAAGCTTTATAAAGCTACCAAAGCAAAAGAAATTGACAAAAATCATGTGCTGAAACAAATAGAACCGGCTCTTGAAAAAGGAATCATCACAAAAGGTGAAGCTGAACAGGTTCGTAAAACCGAAGAGGCCAGGTTTGATGCAATTTTGGTAGATGAGTTTACGTTGGAGGAATATGATAAAGGAATAGCAGTTGCACCGCCTTCTGATGGATATAAAAATCCTCAAAAAGATACGGTGCTCTTGTAACAGAAAATCTTAAATAATTCCCAATCCCAACCCGCAGGTCATTACGACTGCGGGTTTTTTTATTTTAACGTGAGTTCGATATAAATTCTTTGAATTTGACAATCAAAAAGTCCCCTCCTTTTCAAGGAGGGGATTTAGGGGTGGTTTAAACCAGCTTATGAACTAAATTATCAACTTTGTAGTCCTACTCAAAGTACTGTAACCACCCCCGGCCCCTCCTTATGAAGGAGGGGAGCCTCTTTTTCCAAATTCTTATATCGAACTCATGTTATTTTAAATCAATATAACTTTTCTGCTTTCTCTGCCGAGGTTAAAATCCCCCGAATTAATGCTGAACTGAATCCCCCATGCTCCATCTGATTGAGTCCTGATATGGTGCATCCTTTGGGTGTTGTTACCCTGTCAATTTCGTATTCGGGATGATTATGCATGGCCCCTAATAAAGAAGCGGCACCTTTTGCAGTTTGTGTGGCCATAGCCAGCGCTTCCTGCGAATTAAACCCGATCTCAATACCGCCTTGTGATGCGGCACGGATAGCCCTCAGAAAAAATGCGATTCCGCATGCGCAGAGTGCTGTGGCCGATGTCATCTGCTCTTCCCGGATTACCTGGGTCTGCCCCACAGTATCAAAAATTGCCTTGGTGATATCGATCGCAGTTTTGTCTGTTGTATCAGAACAGATACAGGTCATCGATTCCCGAATTGCAATTGCGGTATTTGGCATTGCCCGCGCCACGGGTATTTCAGAGGGTATCTTTTTCAGGATATCTGATATTTTTGCGCCGGATACTACAGAGATCAGAATGTGCTTTTCCGGTTTGAGAAAATCTGAAATTTCATCGAGTAGCCCGTTCAGCTGATGAGGTTCAACACAAAGTATCAGTACATCAGAATTTCTTACTGCTTCAAGATTGTCTGAGGTTACGAGAAAATTCTTCTCTTTGAAAGAGCCCAGTTTTTCCGTTCGTCTTCTGGTTAGGTACATCTGTTCCGGGGAAAATACACCTGATGCATGAAGTCCGCTGGCGATGGAACAGCCGATGTTTCCGGCTCCCAAAACAGCCGCTTTTTTTGAATTTAAATCCATGGTTTCTCTGCTCATGTTATTTTTGATCGTTGCCTCAACTAACTAAATCCGCTGAGAATCAGCAACTTTTAAGTGTGCAAAAAGCGAACAAAAAGATGGAAGCGCTTTTTAAATTTTGGAGGGATAAAAGCATAAATAACTTGTAGTAGGCTTATTGAATGGCTAAAATTGATTACTTTTCTTCTCAATTAAATAGTTTTACAAATAATTTGAGGGAACTGAAACAACATTGAGGTAATAGGGTTTAGCAGTTTTGGTTTGAAAATGAATACAGCCCTTATCGATCGATAGTTTGAATAACATGAGGATTTTAAAATTTGGCGGCAGTTCCGTTGGCACACCCGATGCACTGAGCCGTGTGATAGAAATTATTGAAAGCAGAAAGGATAGCGGCCAGTTGACCGTTGTAGTCTCAGCATTTCGCGGGGTTACCGATCAGTTGATAGAGATGGCTACATTTGCTGCAATGGGCAAGGAAGATTTCAGGCCGATACTTGAAGAGATCGAAAAGCGCCATTACAGCACAATTAACGCACTTGTTTCTGCCAAGCACCGCAGTGATGTGATAACCTCCTTTAAAATGATGCTCAATGAGCTGGATGATGTGCTTCAGGGTGTTTTTCTGATTCGGGAACTCACTAAAAAAACGCTCGATTTTGTAGTTGGTTTCGGCGAACGATTTTCTGCATTGATACTTGCTGCAGCACTTAATGATCGGGGCACAATTGCACGTTTCACAGACACCAGAAAACTGATCAAAACCGATAGTAATTTTGGTTCAGCAAGGGTGCTTACAGCTCAAACATTTCTAAACATACGGGAATACCTGGAGGAGAATGACTCTTCCATTATTATCGCCACCGGGTTTATTGCATCCACAAATATTGGGGAATCAACAACTCTCGGGCGTGGAGGATCTGATTACACAGCATCTCTTTTTGGCGCAGCGGTTCAGGCCGATGCCGTAGAGATCTGGACGGATGTGGATGGATTGATGACAGCCGATCCGCGCAAGGTGAAGCATGCATTTTCGGTTGAGTATGCATCCTATGAGGAGGCTATGGAACTCTCACATTTTGGTGCAAAGGTAATCTATCCGCCTACCATTCAGCCCGCTCTGAAATCAGGTATACCCATTGTCATTAAAAATACATTTAAACCGGAGCACCCCGGTACCTGGATCAAAAAAGAGATCAAGGAGAAAAAAGGGATCATTCGTGGAATATCATCCATCGAAAATACATCGCTCATTACCATTAAGGGCAGCGGTATGATTGGTGTTTCCGGTGTGTCGGCAAGATTGTTTGGTGCACTTGCAAAAGAGAATATCAATATCATTCTGATTACACAATCATCATCCGAGCATACAATTACGGTAGCTGTAATGCCAAAAGATGCAGATACCGCCAAATGGATGATTGAAGAGGAGTTCGCTGAAGAGTTCAAAGCCGATATTATTGATGAGATCCGGGTAGAAAATGATCTATCCGTAATTGCCGTAGTGGGCGATAATATGCGCCAGATTCCGGGAATCGCCGGCCGGGTATTTCAGTCACTTGGCAGGAATGGTATCAATATAGTGGCCATTGCTCAAGGTTCATCCGAGAGAAATATCAGTTTTGTGGTGAACCGAAAGAATGAAAAGAAAGCGATGAATACCCTGCATGATGCCTTTTTCCTCTCAGGCGTAAAGACCATGAACCTTTATCTGCTTGGTACCGGCCTAATCGGCAGTAAACTGCTCACATTGATCAGTGAACAGCGTGACGAGTTGTATCAACAATACCAGATTGAATTAAAACTCAAGGGTATTGCCAACAGCCGGACCATGCATTTGAGTGACAATTCCATCTCATTAACAGACTGGAAAAACGAGCTCGAAACGAGCAGCCGAACTACCGATTTGCCAGCTTTTATTTCGGAAATGAAAGAGATGAATCTTCCCAACTCTGTATTTATTGATTGCACGGCGAGCGGAGATATCAAAGAGTTTTACGAAGAGATTTTAACGTCGAGTATTTCTATAGTTACGCCGAACAAAATGGCGAATACATCAGGGCAGGATTTTTTCAACCTTCTCCATCAAACCGCCAGAAAACACAATTGTGCTTTCAGATACGAAACCAATGTTGGGGCCGGACTGCCAATAATCGGCACCATAAACGAAATGGTAACCACTGGCGATAACATCGAGCGCATTGAAGGGGTGCTATCGGGAACACTGAGTTACCTGTTTAACGTGTATGATGGATCTGTAAGTTTTAGTGAATTGGTAAAACAGGCAAAAGAGATGGGTTACACAGAACCCGATCCGCGTGAAGATTTGAACGGCCACGATGTAGGCAGAAAACTTCTCATTTTAGCCAGAGTAGCAGGTTATTCACTGGAGTTTGAGGATATTGATATCGAAAATCTTGTTCCGGAAAAGGCACGAACAGCAAATGGTATTGAGGAGTTTTTCAATAAGCTGAAAGAGTATGATGATGATTTTGAGAATCTGGTAAATGATGCCGCCAAACTGGGTAAAAAATTGTGCTATATCGCACGTTTTGAGAAAGGAAAAGCAGAAGTAAAATTGGAAAAAATCGATTCTTCGCACCCTTTCTACAATCTTTCGGGAACAGATAATATTCTTGCACTCTACTCATCGCACTACAATGAAAATCCGCTGGTAGTGAAAGGGCCCGGTGCTGGTGCCGGCGTTACGGCTGCAGGCATCATTGCAGATGTTCTAAGGGTTGCAAATACCAAAGCTTATAGTAATGCAGGCTGGTAATCGCAAAAAAAAGTAGTTGGATAGATGACTTCACCTAAATCAATACGCGTTTTTGCCCCGGCTACAGTTGCGAATGTAGCGTGTGGGTTTGATGTGCTTGGTTTCGCTATTCACGGGCTGGGAGATTATGTGACGGCAAGATTTTCTGATGTAAGCGGCCTGGGTATTGAATCGATCACCGGTGATGACGGCAGATTGCCACTTGAAGCCTCAAAAAATACGGCCGGCCTGGCAGCCATGGCACTACTTAAAAGAGCAGGTTTTAAGGGCGAGAAGGGAATTCAGCTGGCCATAGAGAAAAATATGCCGCTGGGAAGCGGACTCGGTTCGAGTGCAGCAAGTTCAGCCGCTGCAGTGGTGGCTGTAAACGAACTTTTAGGCAGACCGTTTTCGGTTGATGACCTGTTGCCGTTTGCAGTAGAAGGAGAGATGGCTGCAAGCGGAACCGCACATGCCGATAATGTTGCTGCAGCACTTTTTGGTGGATTTATTTTGGTGAAAACGCATAATCCCCCCGATGTTATTTCGCTGCACACACCTCCAAAACTACACTGTACCATTATCCATCCATCCATCGAAATTCAAACGCGAAACAGCCGCATGATTTTGAAAAAAGAGGTGCCGCTCGAAAAAGCGGTAACTCAGTGGGCAAATCTGGGTGCGCTTGTTGCAGGTTTATATACTGAGGATTACGACTTGATTGGGCGCTCACTTCACGATGAAATTATTGAGCCGGTTCGTTCAATTCTCATTCCCGGGTTTGATGAAATGAAAAAAGCCGCACTCGATGCCGGTGCATTGGGATGCAGTATTTCAGGTTCCGGTCCTTCGCTGTTTGCACTAAGTACATCGAAAGATGAAGCTGAGGCAGCCGGAAGAAATATGGGGAAAATTCTTGAAAAAATTGGCCTTGAATACCACATTCATGTTTCAGAGATAAACACAACCGGTGCACATGTAGTGGATGCATGAGATTTGTAAGTACAAATAAAAATTCCTCACCCGTAGGTTTTCTTGATGCGATGAAAAGAGGCCTCGCACCCGATGGCGGGCTCTATATGCCTGAAAATGTGCCGGTTCTGGATCAAGGTTTTTGGCAATCACTGCACCGATTTGATTTCCCGGACATTGCCTTTCAAATGGCGCACCCATATTTAGCAGATGAACTTTCTGATGATGCCATTCAAACACTTGTGAATGATGCATTCGACTTTCCACTCAGCCTGAAAAGTTTAACTGATGGCCATCATATTCTTGAGCTGTTTCATGGGCCAACACTCGCATTCAAAGATTTTGGCGCCCGATTTATGGCCCGGCTTTTTTCAGAAAGTACCGAAAAGAGTCAGGCTGAAGTAACCATTCTTGTAGCCACCTCAGGTGATACAGGAAGTGCGGTGGCACGTGGCTTCTATAAGGTTCCCGGTGTAAGGGTCTGTTTACTCTACCCGAAAGGGAAGGTTAGTCCGCTCCAGGAAAAGCAGATGGCTACACTTGGAGAAAATATCACGGCTCTTGAGGTGGATGGTGTGTTTGATGATTGCCAGCGCCTCGTTAAAGAGGCTTTTACAGATGAGGAACTGAACCAGGCTTTACAGCTCAGTTCTGCAAATTCCATTAACATTGCACGGCTTCTTCCGCAATCATTTTACTATGCATTTGCCCTTTCTGAACTGCAAAAGAAAGGTATTAGCGATGTTATATTTTCTGTACCGAGTGGAAATTTTGGAAATCTGACCGGCGGACTTTTGGCGAAAAAAATGGGATTACCGGTTAAGAAATTTATCGCTGCAACCAATGTGAATGATGTGGTTCCTCAATTTTTAAAAGGGTCCGGTTTCTTACCAAAACCATCTGTTCAAACCGTATCTAATGCGATGGACGTGGGCAATCCAAGTAACTTTGCGAGAATGCTGCATCTTTACGGTGGGTCGGAAGAAGCGGTTCGTAATGATCTTGCCGGATATTCATACAGCGACTCACAAACCATCGAAACGATTCGGGCTGTCTATGAGTCGGAAGAATATCTTCTTTGTCCACATACAGCCATAGGATATCGTGCGGCATCAGAATTCAAAAATTCGAAGCTCTCTTCATCATCTGAGATCGTTACGTTGGCAACGGCTCATCCGGTAAAATTCAGAGATGTCATAGAAAAAGAGATCGATATTGAGCTTGAAATACCCAATACATTAAAGAAAGACCTGGAGAGAAAGAAAACGAGCATTCCTATGGGAAGCAGCTACGGGGAGTTCAGATCCTTTCTTTTTGAATTTTGATTAAGGTGGATTGAAGCTACATAGCTGGATCAAATTTTTGGTATCTTCATACCTGTTCATATTCATCCCAATATCACAATGAAACCCGAATTCATCTACTTCGACCTCGATAACACGCTGCTCGATCACACTTCAGCTGAAAAAGAGGCACAAACGGCTATATATCACACCTATCCCGAACTGCAAACAGTACCACTCGACGAGTGGCTTCAGGCGTATAAAATGCTGAATCATCGCCTCTGGATACAGTATCAAAAAGGAGAAATCGACCGGCACTTACTCCAGAAAACCCGATTCAAAGGCAGTATGGAGCAGCTTGGAATAGACAGTTCCCGAAGCGAAGAGATCGGCACAAACTATATGATGCAGTACAGAAACTACTGGGACTGGCTCGATGGCGCCAGAGATGCTCTTATTTCGATCCGAAAGCAATACCCGGTTGGAATTATCACCAATGGATTTTCGGAGACACAACAGAAGAAGATCGAATTCATGGGGCTGAAAGAGTTTTGCGATATTTTCATTATCTCCGAAGAGGTGGGTGTGATGAAGCCGCATCAAAAAGTGTTTGATGTAGCTACCGAAAAAGCCGGTGTTGATCGCAGTGAAATTCTCTATGTGGGGGATTCATACTCATCAGATATTGTTGGCGGAAGGCAGGCGGGATGGAAAACAGCGTGGTACACTGCATTTTCAAATGCTGCTGAACAGAACGGCAAAGCCGGGGCTGACTTTTCGTTTGAAGAGTTCCCTGATCTGGTAACCTATCTAACTGCATAGATAAGGAAATAATCAATGATCGGGAGATCATCTTTTCTTATTTTTCTGCACCATTTCTCATAAAAAATAAATTCAAACAGATGTCGCAACAATCCATTCAGGAACCTGAAGTTACCCTCGAACTTGCTATAGATCACGGCCTGCTCGAAGAAGAGTTCGAAATGATAAAAAATTACCTCGGCAGAGTACCAACCTTTACGGAGCTGGGTGTTTACTCTGTGATGTGGAGTGAACACTGCTCGTACAAAAACTCCATTCTTGAGATAAAAAAACTTCCACGTGAAGGAGAGCAGTTGCTGGTGGAAGCAGGCGAGGAAAATGCCGGACTGGTGGATATCGGCGACGGACTGGCTTGCGCTTTTAAAGTTGAGAGCCACAATCACCCTTCGGCCATTGAACCCTATCAGGGGGCGGCAACTGGAGTGGGTGGTATTCATCGCGATATTTTTACGATGGGAGCTCGGCCGGTTGCATCACTCAATTCTCTGAGATTTGGCAATATGGACAATCCCAGGGTGCGTTATCTTCTTGACGGAGTAGTACGGGGTATTTCTGATTACGGAAATTCCTTTGGGATCCCGATGGTAGGCGGTGAAATCTATTTTGATGAAGCGTACGAAGGAAATCCGCTGGTAAACGCCATGAGTGTGGGAATTGTAAAAGTGGGCGAAACGGCATCTGCCATAGCGAAAGGAATCGGGAATCCCGTGTTGATTGTAGGTTCCAGCACCGGCCGTGATGGCATTCACGGTGCCACTTTTGCATCGGAGGATATCAGTGCGGAGAGCGAGGCAAAACGCCCAAGTGTGCAGGTGGGTGATCCGTTTACTGAAAAATTGCTGCTCGAAGCAAGCCTCGAAGCGTTAAAGACCGGCGCTGTGGTTGGTATGCAGGATATGGGTGCGGCCGGGATTGCCTGCTCCACTTCAGAAATGACCGCAAAAGGCGGCCAGGGCATGAAGGTAGATCTCGATAAAGTACCCGCACGTGAGACCGGTATGACAGCCTACGAACTGCTCCTGAGCGAAAGCCAGGAACGTATGCTTGTTGTAGCAGAAAAGGGCAGAGAGCAGGAAATTATCGATGTGTACGATAAATGGGACCTTCACGCAGTGGTAATCGGTGAGGTGGTGGATGGTGAAGATGTAACCTATTGGAAAGATGGTGAAATCAAGGCGCAGATCCCCGCCGATTCACTTGTGCTTGGAGGAGGAGCCCCTCAGTATGTACGGAAAGCGGAACGTCCCTCATATCTCGATGATGTTCAGGGGTTTGATGTGGATAGCCTTGAACACCCAGATGATCATAATGAAATTCTTCAAAAATTACTGGCTTCACCCAATATTGCATCGAAACGATGGGTACACGAACAGTACGATACAATGGTTCGCACCAATACGGTAAATGCGCCCGGCGCCTCAAATTCGGGAGTTATCAGAATAAAAGGGACTAAAAAAGGACTGGCAGTAAAAACTGATTGTAACGGGCGGTATGTCTACCTGAATCCCCGAAAAGGCGGACAGATTGCAGTGGCTGAATCGGCACGGAATGTGGTTTGCAGCGGTGGTAAACCTGTTGCGATAACAAACTGCCTCAATTTTGGCAATCCATACAAACCCGATGTTTATTGGACATTTAAAGAGGCACTTGGCGGAATGGGAGATGCCTGCCGTGCTCTTGGCACACCTGTAACCGGCGGAAATGTGAGCCTCTATAATGAAAATCCGAAAGGGGCAATTTTCCCGACTCCTGTAATCGGTATGCTGGGAATTGTTGAGGATGTGGAAAAGCATACCATGACTCCTGGCTTTAAAAATGAAGGCGACGTGATCTATTACATCGGGGCTGATCGAAAAGGTCTTGGCGGTACAGAATATCTGAAAACCATTCATGGATTAACGATTGGTGATGCACCTGAAATTGATCTGGATTTGGAAGTAAATCTTCAAAACACACTGCTTGAACTCATTCAATCCGGCACCATCAATGCAGCACACGATTGCTCGGATGGGGGATTGGCAACTACCCTTTCGGAGATGGCAATTTTCTCAGGAAAAGGGGCATCCGTTTCTGTAAAAGCTTTGAAGGGGTCGGTTCATGAACGTCTCTATAGTGAAGCGCAATCGGGTGTTGTGATAACGGTAAGTGAATCCGATGTCTCAGATTTTGAGAAAAAACTGTCGGGTAGCAACCTTCCGTTCTATACGCTTGGTGTTGTAAACGGCGATAAGCTGACGATTGACAATATTGTACAATTATCAGTTAAAGAGCTGGCTGACCCCTATGAAACAGCCTTGCCAAACGCAATGAAGCAGTAATAGACATATTTTAGTTCTGCTGATTCGACGTACTATCCTCAGATTTTATAAATAAACAGTAGGTATATCCCTGTTTTAATGTGTACTACATGAAAACATGCATTCTATTTGCAATTTCATGAGGTATCAGCCAAATACATTGATTGTATCGTCCAATCGAACAATAATGGTCAGTTATATAAAATATTTAGCAATACTGACAGGCTCTTTGTTTTTTCTGAGTTCCTGTAACATTATTGAAGAGAGAAGCCTGTTAAACAGAGGGCACTATGTTCTGATCTCAGTAAACGAGAAAAATGTTGATGCATCAGAACCATTTGCTACCGGGCTTTTCAGAGGAGTAATAACCTTGCAAGGAAAGAGTGACTTTGATCGCAGACTCTTTTACAAATTACAAGATGGTTCAGCAAGGGAAGAGCATCATACCGGCAGCTACAGGAAAGATGGCATCGAGCTTAAGGTGGAAATCAGAAACAGAACTTCCCAGAGCAGTTACAGATGGAGCCCCAGAGTAACCCTTGAAGGGGACACACTTACCTTTTACAATCCCTGTGTGAACTGCTGGGGTACCTTTGTTGAAGTGTATGTGCGAAGATAAATAACGTGTTGATACACAGCAGTTATTCTCTTGCCTGGCTCGCCTTTTACAGTTTTATCTGGTTCCGGTTGCCCTTACTGGTAATGATTGCAGATATTCAAACAGCCCCGACAACTCTTCATCGGTCATATAACCGAAAACCTGCCATGGCATAAATTCCTGTTCCATCTCCCGTCCATCTATGGTAATTCCATTTCTCATAGCGTTAAAGAAATCGGTTTCTGAATAATCAGCAAGTACACCACCTAATGTAATATTCGAAGCATCCGGCCAGTGTGGGGGCACTCCGGGAATTTTGCCGCCTCCATAATTATCGCCGTGGCAGCCGATACAAGTAGTGGCTACATATGCCCCCAATTCGCGTGGAGTACGCTCTGCAACAGGTTCCGGTATGCCAATGGAATGGTTGATGAGCCGTGCCGGAAACAGGTGAATATCACTCAATACGTACATCAGCCTGAAAGGGAATCCAATTTTTGTTTCGGGGAGGTGGGTACTGTCAACCGGATCCTTGCTGCGAATGTAAGCCATGAGTGCGGCCAGGTCATCAGAGTCAATAACATTGTATTCGTGAGAAGGCATAAAAATAACCGATTTTCCGTCTTTTCTGACCCCATGCCGAATCGCGCGAATGTAATCTTCGTCACTATACTCATTGCCAATTCCGCCGGGCCCTGAAGTCAGATTCGTCGCCATTAACAATCCAACAACAGGGTCTTCAATGAAAGTTCTGCCGCCAAGATTGGCTCCGTGGCATTCCACACATGCCCGAATTGTTGCAACATGTCTGCCTTTTTCAAGAATACTTTCATCATTATAATCAATATTAATCGGAGTGATATCTATGTTATATATTTGATTTTCATGCTGTTTACTAATGAAGAAGAGTACAGAAATTATGACAACCAGTAACAGTAAAAGACTCCCGATTATTATCCCAGTCCATTTTACTACTTTCATATCTATCTTATTGTAGGTGAGTTATTTGAAGGATTTTAAAGATAGAAGACATCCAAATCTTGTTTTCTATAAAGAACAATAAAATGAAAGTGAATATATAATACAACATATATTAAAAAATACTAATTAAGTTGTATTTAATCGGGGTGTTAATGACTTGCTTGGATCTGTATGAAAGAACAGCGATGTGAAATAAATGATTAGTGAAACAACAAATTACAGCAATGAAAGAAAGGTTAATTACTGAACGATTTTTGATCTGTTAGGCTTTGCATAGTGAACTTAAAATAATACGTAATACAATTATGAAAGATAAAGTAGTACTCATCATAGGAGGTTCAGGCGGAATAGGGCAGGCCTGTGCTGATCTTTTTTCAAAAGCAGGAGCAAAAGTAGTTCTGGCAGCCAGAAACAAAGAAAAAGCTGAAGAGAAAGCCAAACAGTTAAACGAAAATGGCGGAAATGCCTACGTAATCAAAGTGGATGTAACAGATCTCGCATCCGTTTCTGAAATGGCCAGAGAGGTAACAGAAAATCTCGGAGAAATCGATGTTCTTGTAAATGCATTCGGAACAGGGCTCATACAGCCTCTGCTTGATATCAAACCCGAAGATGCCAAAACCGTATTTGATACAAATGTATATGGTACATTCTTAACTACTCAAACAGTAGCCCGCTATATGGCAACGGCCAAAAAAGGGCGAATAATTATGTTTCCGGGTATTCTTGGGAAGGCAGTGATGAAAAATACATCTGTTTACTCTGCTTCAAAATTTGCCATTACCGGATTCACCAAAGCTCTTGTTGAAGAGAACCGGCGATCGGGCATTCAGTTCTCACTTCTCTACTTAGGCGGAGTTGCGACCGAATTCTGGGATAATCCCAAAGTTGAAATGCGTGTTCAAAAAGATAAAATGCTCACAACTGAAGAAGTAGCCAAAGCCGTTTATTACGCAGCCAGCCAACCGGGGCAATCCGTTCTGAATGAACTTGTTATACAGCCCGATTCGCACCAGATGGTGTAGTTAAATATACATTACATTAAGCAGAAACGAATCAGGGTATGGAACTCAGGTAGCCCTCATGGGCGAGCATGCGTCCGGTTTCATCGTATGCTTCGTCTTCCTGAGGTGCCCAGGTACCCAAACCATCTACATATCTGTTATACATGCAAAATGCTGCAGCAATGAGAACTGTATCGTGAATTTCAATATCGGTAGCTCCCTGAGCTTTTGCCGCTTCGATATCCTCTTCTGTAACCCGGTTACCCAGAATTTGCACTTTTTCAGCAATGTTGAGAAGTGTCCGTAGTTTGGCGGATATTTCCGTTGTCTCGAAATTGTTTTTGATATCCTTTAACAGATCCAGATTGCCATCCAGGTGATGGGCTGCTGCTGCACCATGGCAAGAGTGGCAAAAATGGCACTCATTTCTGTATGATACGTGAGATGCAATCATCTCACGCTCTGCAGATGTGAGTGTTGAAGGGCCGCGAAGTAATATCTCTGCAAGCTCATTTAACGGTTTGGCTGTTTCCGGCCGATAGTGCATCAGCCCAACAATTCCCGGTAGTTTGTTATCCAGATTGATGTAAGCCATAGAAAGTAACTTGTTAGTGACATGTTATATGGTGAGTAGAAAGAAATGCAAAATTTTTATTGAATCAAATTAACAGAGCAAAAAAAAGCCGGAAATATCCGGCTGAAAAAATAGAGGGCACTATTAGATTTAACTTGCCACAGGGCATTTTTCAAGTGCTGTTATGTAGCTCTTTTTAATTATTTCGAGACCCTGATCGAGTTCTTCTTTTGCAATATTCAGTGGCGGGCGGAAGCGAATTGTGTGTGTACCGCAGCCTAAAATCATCAATTGATTCTGCATACACTCTTTGATTACAGCGTTTCTTGCATGTGCATTTGGAAGATCTATTGCACAGAAAAGACCTTCACCACGTGGATTGCAGAAATGTTCGTGCTGCTGGGCAAGTTCAGAGAGTTTTTTCTGAAGATAATTCCCGGTTTCATGGGCATGATTTACAAGATTATCCTCTTCAATCACTTCAAGAATTCGGTCAAATCGTACCATATCCACAAGGTTACCGCCCCAGGTTGAGTTGATTCGTGATGAAACGTGAAAACAGTTCGTTTCGATGTCATCAATTCGTTTGCTTGCCAAAATGCCGCATACCTGTGCTTTCTTTCCGAATGCGATGATATCGGGTTTTACATAGTGTTCGTGTGCCCAGAATTTTCCGGTCAGGCCAACTCCGGTTTGTACCTCATCGTAGATTAGCAGAGCATCAAATTCATCAGCAAGATTACGGAGTGCCTTGTGGAATTCAAGCCGAAAATGGTTATCACCCCCCTCACCCTGAATGGGTTCGAGTATGATGCAGGCGATATCATCTTTGTAGGTTTCAAAGTATTGCCGTGCTTGTGCAAGGGCTACCTTCTCCTGCCTTTCGGTCTCTTCAATATTCTCTTTTGTCAGCGGAAATTTAATTGCCGGATTGTGAATCCGCGGCCAGTCAAATTTCGGGAAGTATTTCACCTTCGTAGGATCGGTATTGGTAAGGGATAATGTATAGCCGCTTCTGCCGTGAAAAGCTTTGTCCAGGTGAAGCACTTTGTGCCCTTTTTCCGAACGGTATCCTTTCCGGAAGTTTTTTTGAACCTTCCAGTCAAAAGCCACCTTCAGCGCGTTGGCAACAGCCACTGCGCCACCCGATACAAAAAATGTGTACGGCAGGTAGTCGGGAATGCCAACTCTTGAAAAAGTCTGCACAAAATGAGCCATCTCTTCCGTATAAACATCCGAATTGGAGGGTTTATTGATAGCAACCTGCCCGAGCTTAGCAACAAAATCGGGGTCGCCGGCCATTCGGTCGTGATTCATCCCAAGCGGATTGGATGCGAAGAATGTAAAAAAGTCGAGATATTTTTTTCCTGAAACGGAGTCGTGAAGGTAGGGTCCTTTGCTTTTTTTCAGATCGAGAACCATCTCATATCCATCGGCAAGGAGGTGCTTTTGGAGTGTAGGGCGTACGTCTTGAGGCTTTATTGTATTTGGCATAATTGCGGCTGGTAGATGTTAATTTTTGTTCTAAACCGAAGAATAAGAAAGTACCGGTGCAAAAGGCAAAAAAGCTCTCTGAAAAGTAAAAAATTCAGGCAATTAGATTGCAATCCCGATAAATGTTATCCCGTCTTCGAAAACGATAAAAATGTTTTACGGATAATGGCAGTACATTCGAGTAGTTGCTTCTCAGTCATAACCAGTGGTGGTGCAAACCGGATAATATTCCCATGCGTGGGTTTGGCAAGGAGTCCGTTATCTTTAAGAGCCACACATAAATCCCAGGCAGTGCTGCTTTCGGGTGAATCGTTAATTTCAATGGCATTGAGTAAACCTTTGCCTCTGATTGTTTTAAACAAATGGCACTCGGTTTTCAATGATTCCATCTCCTTGCGAAAAATTTCTCCAAGATGTCGTGCATTTTGAGCAAGCTTTTCTTCATTCACAACCTCAAGAGCAGCTATGGCAACTTTACAAGCAAGCGGATTACCACCAAATGTTGAGCCGTGCTGGCCGGGTTTAATTACATCCATGATGCGGCTGTCTGTCAGAACCGCAGATACAGGATAAACCCCGCCGGAGAGTGCTTTCCCGAGAATCAGAAGATCAGGGCGGGTGTAGTGAGCCGGTTGACGTTCACAAGCAGATTCACACGTGCAATTTCCACATGTGGCGAGGAGACTGCCCGTTCTTGCTATCCCGGTTTGTATTTCATCACAAATAAAAAGAACATTGTTCTCACGGCAAAGAGCCGCTGCATCTTTCAGGTAATTTTCATCAGGCACCATCACACCGGCTTCCCCCTGAATGGGCTCGACAAGAAATCCTGCAACATCGGGATCTTGCAATGCACTATTTAACTGATCTGTGTTATTATATTCAACTTTGATGAAACCCGGTGTGTATGGCCCGAAATTATTGCGAGCTCCTGCATCATCAGAAAATGATATAATGGTAGTTGTTCTGCCGTGAAAATTGTTGCTGCATACTACAATTTTAGCTTTACCATGCGGGATACCTTTCTTCTCATAACCCCACTTTCGGGTAATTTTAATAGCTGTTTCTACGGCTTCTGCACCGGTGTTCATCGGCAGAACACGTTCGAAGCCAAACATATCGCAGAGGTACCTCTCGTACTCTCCTAACACATTGTTGTAAAATGCACGGGATGTAAGCGTGAGGGTTTCTCCCTGATCTTTCAGCGCGGAGATAATTTTTGGATGACAGTGCCCCTGGTTTACAGCAGAATAGGCGGATAGAAAATCGAAATACCGGTTGCCTTCCGGATCCCATACATAAACCCCTTCTCCCCTGGCAAGTACTACCGGCAGCGGATGATAGTTGTGGGCTCCATATCTGTTTTCAAGGGAGATCGCTTCTTTGGATGATATCATACAGGGGATTAATTATTCGTCATTTTTCAGTGTCTAAGATAGGGAAATTGACTGAAATTGCAGTGATTTTGAGAAATAAAAGACTTCAGTTTACTTAGATAAAGAAGTATAAATCATTGAAAAGTTACTTATCTCTATCTTCAATACCGGATTTGAATTCCTTTAGAAGCATCACACAATATTCCAGATCCCAATCTTTCTCTCTGGCCCAGTTTCTTGCAATGCTTGAATGTTCAGGGTTAACTGTATTATCATCAAGGACTGATCTGATACGTTCACTGAGCTCTGCTGATCTATCCAGATATATTCTTACTTTTCTTCCAAGAATCCGGGAAGAAAATTTGATGTTATCAAACTCTTCATTCTCAGGGATTGCATCAAAATGCTGCTCCATATTTTTTTCAAACTCAAGATCATTGTAAAGTTCAATGATTCGCAAAATATCATACAAGTCATTATGTCGTACCTCAGGTCTGTCACTCCAGGCCACAAGTTTTAATACAATCATACCCGGCAGTAGTGGAATCCGAACTTTTATCTCTCCAATATTTATTTCTGAAGTATCTTCCAAAACCTCTTTAAAGCCCAGCATATGAAGGTTGGTAGTGCGGTCATTGAACCCAATTGTACCACTCTCCTCAATTTCTCCAAATGGTAGTAAGTCAATAAGTATGTCGAACTTCTTGTGATGAAATCTCCATGCCGCATCCAATTTTTCGAAACCCTTTTCTTGTATGGCGGCTGAGAGTCCTTCGTATTCGTCCATAGTTGAAACCATAATTGCGAAATCGATATCCCTGGTAGCCCTTACGGGCTTTATTCCTTTTTTTAACATCTCCAGAGAAATTGCATTGGCTCCGATTAAGTAATATGGGATATTTTTCTCATTTAAAAGTGCGTCAATGGCCTTAAACAGTTCTTTTAAATGTGGAATCCCCAGATTTTTATAATTTGGGTTTGATGTACTCATTGAACAGGATATTTGCGGTTTCCAAACAACGGTTGTCGTTTGTATTGATCAAATCGGCGTACACCAAAATGGGTGGAGCTGTTTCCAACTCTTTTGTATCCGCCCAAAACTTCTCATATACATGGACATTCCCCTCCTTATCCGGCATCAAGCCATAGTGTAGCATCAGTTCTTTTTTCTCTTCTTCTGTATAGAGTGTAAGTTCTCCCGGTTGCAGGTAATTTGTTAGAAGATCAGCAGCCGGCTCACCACCCCACGCCGTTTTCTTTCTATTTAAGGGAATATTTTTCCAATTATTTTCGAACCGCTTTAAAGTAAATGCTCCAACATACAGTGTCGGCTTCAATGTGTTTTGATACTCTTTTGCCCACACATGCAGCAGATCTTTTCTGTCATTAAAGGCATACTGTTTTTGATTCAATTTATAGATCTGATTGGCCTCCTTTAATCCCCGTATGACTTTCGGAATATTTCCAAGAGCAACCCCCGCACGTTCTGCAATCTCTCTCTGTGTTTGATTGATCAACTCCTTGTCGCGAAGAAATTCAAACAGTACTTTCAACCCTGTTGGCGTAAACGCCCGATTACCGGTCTTTTTTTCTGTTTTGAGTGTTTTGTTGGTATCGAGAAGTAAAAAAAGTTTCTTTGTGTTTATGAAGATATTGCCGTTTGCCTCCAAATAGTTAATATTATGTTCTCTCAGTTTCTCTTTCAAAGCAGGGAAGAGTTTGAATACAATCACCAGAAAGTACTTTCTCCCTTTGGCAGTGTCTATTAACTGATCCACCAGATATGTTCGCAGTTCTTTTTTAACAGTTACTTCAAATGTCTCTTTCCTGCCCTCTGCTTCTAATGTAAATATTCCGTCGATGCCATGATTCATCGGCGCATCTTCATACCCATGCCACTGACCTTTTAAAAAGCCTGGTTCCAGATTCTCAATGGCAGTAAGTACAATCTCTTCTTTTCTCATGTTCATACAATGATCCTGTTCACGTTACGTGAACAGAGTTTACGTGTGAACAATATAGCTAAAAAGAGTATTTAGCACAACAATATGATTTTAAATACCGTGCTGTTGCATTAATGACTTGAACACGGCAATTAATATCAGCATCCAAAAAACAGTAATTATTTGGAGTATTTAGCGACTTTGTTTCACCATAGTTTTACCACGCTAAAATAAAAAAGGGTTTAAGGTTATTTTTTAAATAACCTTAAACCCTTTTAAGTAGTTGTGGCGGGGGTAGGATTCGAACCTACGTCCGCCTCAGGCGGATATGAGCCCAACAGGTTATGGATTTAGTATTGTATTACGAATCCAATTCCTTCCCTGCCCGCCTTTCAGTTCTTTTTCCCGAGCCATTGCTTCCGGTTTTGTATCATAAAGTTCCGTATGGATGATTTTCCAGGGCCGATATTTAACAGTCCATCCTTTGTTTCCAAGTTCATTATGAGATTTGAATCGTTCCTGAAGATTGGAAGTGTATCCGATATAAATTTTATCGTGCTTTTCTGAATGGAGAACGTAAACAGTAAACATGAAAATTTTGATTTAAAACAAAAAAGGCTCAACTGTTCGAGAACAATTGAGCCTTTTAGTGATTGTGGCGGGGGTAGGATTCGAACCTACGACCTTCGGGTTATGAGCCCGACGAGCTACCAGCTGCTCCACCCCGCGATGAGTTTTATAAAGTAAGGATAAATGTTTGCGATGTCAATATCCCGGAGAGAGATAATCCGTTCTTTTGGAAATAGTTAGCTTAACTCTGTTCAATGGATGTGAGGGGTATTGAGAAAGTATATGTAGTGCCTTTATCACTGCTTTTCAGGTCCATTACTGCTTTTAGCTGCTGGGTAAAACTGTGAACAAGCATCATCCCAAGAGAGTTGCTCTTGGAAAAATCTACATCATCTGGAATGCCGGAACCACTATCGGCTATGGTTAAAACCAGAGATTTGTTATTCAATTCCGTATTAATTTTCAACTCACCGGTATCACTCCCATTGAATGCATGTTTATGGGCATTAATCATAATTTCACTGATCATTAACCCCAAAGGTATGGCACGTGACATATTCAGATGCACATTATCGATGTGGCAGCTTAGTACGATATCTTTGCCCTCCTCTAGAAATGATTCATGAGTAATCTTAGCGATCTGTTCAAGATAAAATTTCAGACTGATATCTGTAAGATCGTTGTTCTTGTAGAGCGCCTCGTGTGCCAGAGACATTGTATAAATCCGGGATTTTGATACTTTCAAAAGGTCAGCAAATTCGTCATTATCGGTCATTGCCTCCTGAAGCTCTAGCATTCCGTGTACCTGGGCAAGATTATTTTTAACCCTGTGCTGAAGTTCTTTAAATAAAATATCTTTCTCTTCGAGTGATTTCTTTAATTTTTCCTGGCTTTCCAGAAGATCACGTGTATGAGTAATCACTTCAGTCCGCAGAGACTTATTCCAGTTTCCAAGCAGGTAGATGGCTGTGCAGCCTGTAATAACAATAAGGCCGATTGCCGTCCATGCAATAATTTCGAAAGCTTCAAGCGAACCCATTACATCCTGCGATGCAATCATACGATCTGTACCTATAATTTCGGATATATTGTATCGCCCAAGCTGATATCCTGAGAAGATAAACAAGGCCAGAGTAACTGAGACAGTAATTACAGAGCCATAAATCCATCCAATAGAAACAGTGCGTTGTTCAGGCAGATCATAAAAAGATGTTTTAAGTTCGTCAACCTTTCTAGAGAATAGATAAAGCAAGGGGCCTACTATGATAATCGATTGGAAAAACATACCGGTCCACCAGCTTTTCCAGACAATCAGCATATCGGGTGCAGAAAGTTGTTGGAAAAAACTCCAAATAAATGAACCCATACTGCTTGCAAGAGCCGATAGAAATGAAACAACTACAAAGAGAACCACACTTTTAAGGTTGCGAAGTGAGTAATCTACTTTAAAGCTGTGATAAGCAAGTGCATAAAATCCCAGCCCCAATATGAATGAAAGGCCCACTAATGTTGCCCAAACTACATCGATACCGGATGCATAGGCGATGAAAAAAGAGGAGAGATAAACAGGAATAAATCCCCATTCAAACCCGACCCAAAATAGCAGCAAAATACTCAGGATATAAGCTGGGTTTAAGATGAAATAGTTAACTATTTCGATTCTGCTTAGTGTCACAGAAATGAACTCTTTCTCGTAGATCGCAGCAGTAAGGTATAGAGCTGAAGCAAGCAGTAATAACCAGCCTAAAAAAGGAAGATAAACCTTTGGAGAGCTGAACTTGAAATTTGTGAAAAGATATTCAAAAGAGACTGGCTTCCATGTAATACCGTTGCCGCCATTTTGCAAAGTGTTATTCATTTACATGAATGTTAAGTTGAATTGAGCAAGTAGTCACACTTTTTCTGTTTAAAAGCTTTCTATATACGCCCTGATTGTTAATGTACCCGGAAATAAACTGTAGATATAACTAATAATTTAAATAAATCTATACTAAAAAAAGAGAACAGCGAGAAATTAATATTGGAAAGTGACCTGTTAGAAATTTTGTCAATTGTGAACTGATTTAAACTAAATGATTTATGCAGAAACTACATCGGTGTATTAATCTCCGGTAAAGATTGGTTTGATGCTTGGTTATCAAGCTTGTACCTTTAGGCAGCCATAATCACAAAGAAAAATACTGCAAGAGTTATTCAATTTTCCACGGAAAATAAAGGCGAACCCATCCTACTGATGATCAATGCACCCCATTGACCTTACCCTTTTTATACTCTATGTAATTGGGTTACTAGCATTTGGTTTTTTCTTCTTCAGGAGAAACAAAGGCGGTGACGACTACTATGTAGGCGGCCGCAACATGAAAAGCTACCATATAGGGCTTTCTGTGGTTGCAACCGATGTTGGAGGAGGTTTTTCAATCGGGTTAGGCGGACTTGGCTTTGTAATGGGTTTATCCGGTTCCTGGATGCTCTTCACCGGTCTGCTTGGTGCATGGCTCGCAGCCGTTTTTCTGATTCCCAAGATTAAGCTGAATTCTTATTTCGATACAGCATACACATTCCCCCAGGTTTTTGAACACTATTACAGCCTCAATGTAGCGTTTGTAGCTGCTATCATTTCCGCAATTGGGTATGCAGGTTTTACAAGTTCGCAAATGCTGGCCGGTGCCAAACTTGCAAGTGGCACATTTGTAGGTCTCGAGCACGATATGGCTCTTTACATAATGGGTGCAGTTGCTGTGGTCTATACGGTTCTTGGCGGGCTGAAAGCTGTTATCTACACCGATACCGTTCAGTGGGCACTGCTGATGTTTGGTCTGATATTCATCGGAATACCGATAGCCTACATCGAAATTGGTGGCCTTGAAGCCATACGTACCACCGTAGCACCCGAAATGCTTACACTTACCAATCTTGCCTGGCAGGATGTTGTGTATTGGGCTGTTACTATCATACCAATTTGGTTTGTTGGGATGACCCTCTATCAGCGTATTTATGCCTGTAAAGATGAAAAAACAGCAAAAAAAGCGTGGTATATTGCCGGAGTGTTTGAGTGGCCGGTGATGGCTTTTCTTGGTGTGCTGCTTGGTCTTTTTGCACGAGTAGCAGCCGATCAGGGTATGTTTGAATTTCTTGGCGCTGCCGATATTACCGAAACAGATCCTGAAACCGGACTGCCAATGCTTCTCAGAACGGTACTGCCGGTTGGGCTGCTTGGTATCATGATGGCCGCGTATTTTTCTGCGATTCTTTCAACTGCAGACAGCTGCCTGATGGCATCATCAGGAAATGTGGTTACTGATATCATCGGCAGATTTAAAACCTTCAATCCAAACAGCAAGGGATTTGTTCGGTTGTCACAAATCATCACACTTATTATCGGTGTACTGTCACTGCTTCTGGCCGCATCAATGACAAATGTTCTCGATCTTATGCTCGATTCCTACTCATTTATGGTTTCAGGGCTGTTTGTGCCGGTTATAGGAGCATTGTACTGGCAAAAAAGTACACCGGCCGGCGCGATGGCAGCAATGCTTGTAGGTGGTTTCACAACCATTATCTTGCGTTATTCAGGGGTAGAGCTTCCTTTAGCACTCGATCCCAATGTATTCGGAATTTCAGCCTCGGCCATTTCATTTATTACCGTTAGTTACTTTACCTTTAAACAGAAAGAAAAAATATGAACATAGCATATACAATCATTCAAAACGATCGCGAAGACACACCACCTTTTTCGCGAGATCAGATAGCGGATTTTTTATTTAATCAACTGGATCAGTATGGTGATGAGCGCAGTGCTATTCTGAAGTGCATTGCGTATGCATATGGCGATGCACCCGGCCAGGGTGGGGTTGTTCTGATTGCACATGAGAAGGATGAAATCCTGGGCGTGGTTATCATCAACAATACAAATATGGAAGGGTATATTCCCGAGCACATTCTTGTTTATATAGCTGTACATGAAAAAACCCGCGGCAAAGGAGTGGGGAAACAACTCATGAAAACAGTAATTAAAGAAACAAAAGGCGATATTGCTTTGCATGTGGAACCCGATAATCCCGCTAAATTTCTTTATGAGAAATTCGGTTTCACCAACAAGTACCTCGAAATGAGGCTTAAAAAGTAAATTGGAATGAACCATTAAATCATCAGTATCACTGTAATTTAGCTATCTGATACAGAGTTATGGCATACGTCAAATTATACAGAGAAGAGCTCGAGCATAATTACAATTTTTTAGACACCCTCTTTAAAGAGAACGGTATCAAATGGGGCATTACTACAAAGCTGTTTTGCGGGAACCGTGATTTTCTTTCTGAGGTGATCAATCTTGGCATTGGGGAAGTACACGACTCTCGCATAAGCAACTTGCGGGTAATCAAAGAGATAGACCCTGATACACTCACCATCTATATCAAGCCGCCGCCCAAAGATATTGTTCGGGATGTTGTAAAATATGCCGATATCAGCCTCAATACAGAGCTTTCAACCCTGCACGAACTTTCTGAAGAGGCTGTAAGGCAGGGAACCATCCATAAAGTAATCATTATGATTGAGATGGGAGATCTGCGAGAAGGGGTAATGCGCAGTGATCTGATCAATTTTTATGAAAAAGTATTTCGGCTGCCGGGAATTGAAGTGGTTGGCCTGGGTACAAACCTCAACTGCCTGCACGGTGTAATGCCCGATGGCGACAAGCTGATTCAGCTGGCACTGTACAAGCAGATTATTGAACTGCGTTTCAAGAAGAAAATACCGCTTGTTTCAGGTGGTACCACAGTAACCATTCCGCTACTTCTGAGGAATCAGCTGCCGGTTGGGGTGAACCATTTCAGGGTAGGGGAAGCGCTGTTTTTCGGTAAAAACCTCTTCACTGATGGCGTAATTGATGGGATGAGCGACAGCGTACTTGAACTCTACACCCAAATTATTGAATTGTCGGAGAAACCGGTTGTGCCGATGGGAGATCTGGGTGTTAATCCCCAGGGAAAAACCACCAATATTTCCGAAGAGGATTATGGCAAAACCTCCTACAGGGCCATCATCGATATCGGCGTTCTTGACATCCAGCCAAATTACCTCATTCCTGTGAATGAGGATATCACAATTACCGATGCCAGCTCCGATATGCTCGTGCTTGATGTGGGCAGCAATCCAAAAGGGTATAAAGTGGGGGATATGATCCGTTTTAAACTGAAGTATATGGGTGCTCTTGGGTTAATGAGTTCTGATTATATTGAAAAAAGAGTTTCAGAGTAGAGCAAAACGTGAAGAGAAAGAAGTTTTCAGAAGCACACAGCAGCCACCCCGTAATGATCTTTCCGGACGATTACGAGGTTTTTGACTTCTCCAAAGGGTACGACCCAAAACAGGTTCAGCAATTTATAGAGAACGGGAAACGTGCTGTTGGCGGTTATCTGGAGAGGCGCAGAAATATGTATCTGGCACCTCAGTATCAGAACAAGAGAAACATACATATGGGAATAGACTTTTGGGCGCCGGCGGGCGAGGCTGTCTATGCTGCTTTCCCGGGCGAAGTTGTTTATGTGCGTAACAATGCTGAAACAGGTAATTATGGTCCCACTGTAGTTTTGAAGCAAGCTGCTGGCGAAAATGAGCTCTTTGCACTTTACGGCCACCTTTCAGTAAAGTCGCTCGAATATTCCAAACCGGGAAAGATAGTTGAACCGGGAGATATTGTAGGCTGGCTTGGAACGTACAAAGAAAACGGAGAGTGGCCGCCACATCTGCACTATCAGTTGAGCATTAATGACCCCGAAGAAGCTGATATGCCGGGAGTAGTTTCACCGGAGGAGGCTGAAAAAGCCTCAAGTATTTATCCAGATCCCAGAAATTTTATCGGCCCTATATACTAGAGTTAAACTCTGTCATGCAGAGTACTGGACGCACCCTTAGCGTCTGATTTTTTGAATTCAAGAAGAAACGTTGTGCCGCTTTCATCAGAATAGATCTGATTTTTACCGCCTATTTGAATGGTAAGAAGGTCAATAAGCTGCAGGCCCATTGTCGACTCCATATTCCTATCAAAATTTTGAGGTAAACCATTTCCGCTATCCTTTATTTTTAGGGTTACTAAATCGTTCTGTCGGGAGAGGCTAACGTAGATAATGCCGGATTCAAGATCTTTAAAACCGTGTTTCAGGATGTTCGTAACCACTTCGTTTACCAAGAGTGAGCATGGTACACTCTGATTAATGTTCAGCTCAAGCGGGGCAATATCATAGCGAACTTCAACGTCGGTCTTCTTTTTCATGGCATGTACAATCTTCTGGATGAGTTTTTCAAGACTGACTGAAAACTTCAGATTTGAAAAGCTGGAAGACTCATAAAGCTGTTCATGGATTTCTGCCATCGACTTGATTCGCAAAACACTTTTAATGAGGCTGTCTTTTACCTCTTCATTATCACTGTTCATTGCCTGCAGCTCCATAAGGCTGGAAACAATGGCAAGATTATTTTTAACCCGATGGTGAATTTCTGAGAGAAGTGTCTCTTTTTCCCGCAGTGATTCCCTTAGTACAGTCTCCTGTTGCTTCATTTCGGTAATATCATGTGCGATGGATACCCAATGTGAGCAGGTCTCATTTTTATCGAAAACTGGCAGATACGAAACATTCAGCCAAAATGGGGTTCCATCTTTTTTATAGCGAATTACTTCCTCATTTACTGGTGCAAAGTTTTTTAGTGAAAAGTTTATTTTTTCAATGATCTCTATATCTGATTCAGGTCCGTTGAGAATATCCATTGTGTTTCCAAGAATCTCTTGCGCGCTGTAACCTGTGAGCCGAGTGAAGGCAGGATTCACAAACAGAATTTTTCGCCAGCCGGTTTCTGATGGATTTGCCTCTGTAATAACTACCGAATCGTTGGTATTTGTAACCACAGATTCCAGCAATCGTAACTGCTCCTGTTCTTCCACAAGCTGGGTGATATCCTGCATAGCACCAATAATTCGAATTGGCTCTCCATGCGGGTCTTTCATGATAAAAGCTCGGTCGAAAATATGTTTATAAGTTCCATCAGCGGCTTTAAAGCGATATTCAAGCTGAAAACGGTCTTTTCGGTGAGCGATTGCTTCACGGAATTTTTGATTAACAAATACCCTGTCATCCGGATGTATCAGATGCTTCCACCAGTTGGAAATGGAATGCACTTCGGTGCGTTTATACCCGAAAATGTTGTAGATATTCTCATTGTAGAGCATTTTATCGGTTTGCAGGTTCATATCCCAAATGGTATCGCTCGTAGCTTTCGATACAATATCGTACCGTTCAAGACTCTCTTTTAGTTGATGTTCCCGATCAATTTTTTCAGTTATATCCCTTGAATTGGCAACAAAACCCCGGATGGCACTGTTTTCTGTAAGGTTTGTAATGATGGTTTCGAACCAGCGCCATTCACCATCTGCGTTTCGAAAACGAAAGGGTTCCACTTCAAAACGCTCTTTCGATTCAGACTGCTTAAATACATTTTTCATACGATCTTTGTCATCCGGGTGGATGTACTCATAGACATTTTTTCCAACAAAAACTTCGGATGGAATACCAATAATTAATTCCGAATTGGCAGAAACATAGGTCAGGATTGAGTTCTCATCGAGGATAGCAATCAGATCCGACCCTTCCTGAACAAGCGATTTAAACCTCTGTTCACTCAATAATATTTCACGTTCAGCCTTGAGCTGTTCCGTAATGTCATTTACAAGAGCAAGCCGTGCGCGGACACCATCCCTCTCAATTACATTGGTTTTGATTTTCACATCTATAAGAGCTCCATTTTTTTTCTGATGCCTGAAAATGCCTTCAAAATAAACATCATCCGAATGGTTGATATCCAGCATGAGCTGTTCAAAATGCGGTATATCTTCGGGCGGGCGGATATCTTTCAGAGTAAGCTGGACAACCTCCACACGACTGTAACCATAATGTTGAATTGCGGCTTTATTAACGTCAATAAATTGCAGGGTATCGATATCGTACACGTAGATGGGTTGCGGGCTTAAATTGAAAAAATCCCGATACGCTTTTTCGGAGTTTCTGAGAAATGAGTTGACGCGATTTCGTTCGATACTGTATGAGATGCTTTTTCCCAAAACAAAGGGATTCATCTCATCCTTTAACAGATAATCTGAAATTCCAAAGGAGAGTACCTGCAGCCCGAAAATTCGATTTTCATATCCCGTTAGAACAATAATTGGGATGTTTTTTGCAATGGATACCACATCATGTACAAGACTTTCTCCCCGATGATCGGGCAGGGTGAGGTCGAGTAAAATGGCCTGATACTGAGTTGCATGTCCCAGCATTTGTTTGGCTTCTGCAAAGGTTTTGGCATGGTAAATGTTCGGATGTTCAAGCTCATCCGTTAAATACTCTTCAATCAATAAAAGATCACCGGGATTATCTTCAATTACTAAAATATTGAGGTTTTTCAGAAGATCTTTCATTCGCCTATCTCAATTTATCTGCATTGTTTGGCAGCTCTGCAATTTTTATCCAGAAATTTTCGATGGATTCAATTACGTTTGTGAATGATTGAATATCACTTGGTTTTACTATGTAGCAGTTTGAGTGGTTTCTGTACGGTTTTTTGAGGTCTCTTACATCAGAAGATGTTGGTAGAATAACGGAGGAAATCTCATTCAGGTCAGGATTTTGTTTTACACTTATCAGCACTTCGTGACCGTTTACTTTAGGCAGGTTTATGTTGGGCAATATTAAATCAGACCTCACTGCTTCAGCGGTGAGTAAAATATCACCTTCGTTATCTTCAACGAGCAGGTTATGTAATGAATTCATAAGAGATCAGAAATTTATTTTGATCGAAACTCAAGGAAAAAAGTACTGCCCTTACCCGGTTCAGATGTTGCATAAACAGAACCGTTATGCCTGCCGACAATTTTTCTGCATTTAGCCTGATCAATACCTGTTCAGGCGTTTAAAAATGTCGAAAACTTCATTGAGCTTATCCTGCTCAATTCCAATTCCATTATCTTGTACCCAAATTGTGCGATGCATGTTATTACTCTCTCACCAATAGTAATAACAGGAATTTGCGTATCATTTCTAAATTTAATTGCATTACTGATTATGTTTTGAAAAACGCGAATCATCTCATTTTCTGAAGCATGCAGAACCGGTAAATTTTCCGTTACGTGTATTTCTGCCCCATTCTCTTCGATCTGTGCTTTTAAATTTGTTATTGCCGTTTGAACTACATCGTTTGTGGAAATGGAGGTGAACTGGGTGTGATATCTGCCCACCCGAGAGTATTCAAGAAGATCTTCAATGAGACTCTGCATGCGTGTGGCTCCGTCAACTGCATAATGGATGTACTGATTGGCTTTTTCATCCAGCTTGTTTTTGTACTTTTTTTCGAGGAGACCAAGAAAGCTTTTCACCATTCGTAATGGCTCTTTAAGATCGTATGAAGCGCTGTAAGCGAAGTCTTCAGGCTCTTTATCTTTAGCTTTAAGGAGTAGCATAGAGTGCTTCAGGCTGAATTCTTTATCAAATTTGTACCCTTAGCCATTTACAGAAGAGTGTGGAGAATTTCTGTTTTTACCCGAAAAGACGAATATTATTTTTTAATTGTAAAATGAAATGAACTGCCTGCTCCCTCTATAGAGTCCACCCAAATGGTTCCTTCGTGATTCTCTACGATTTTCTTGGCTATTGCAAGCCCAATACCCGTGCCGGAATATTCATTTTGGGTATGCAGCCTCTGGAAAATGGTAAATATGTTTTCACAGTACTGTTCATCTATACCAATGCCATTATCTTTAATAGTGAAATGCCATTTTTCGGGAAACTCCTTACAACTAACATGTATTACCGGTGGCACACCCGGTTTATGATATTTTAACGCGTTATTAATAAGGTTTTGGAAAAGTTGCTGTATGGGTGTTTCAGCACCATGTATTACAGGTAGTTTATCCCGTGTAATTGTGGCATTGGTCTCTTTTATTGCAGATCGCTCAAGTATTGAAATTTCGTCAAGTAGCCGGTTGAGGTTGATCTCTTTGTCCATGTAGGTTTTTTTGCCCATCCGCGAGTAGTTCAGCAAATCGAGAATAATTTGCCTCATCCGTTTGGCACCATCAACTGCATAATGGATGTACTGTTTTGCTTTGTCGTCCAGCTGGTCGCTATACTTTTTCTCAAGCTGTGTGAGAAAACTGTTTACCATTCGGAGGGGCTCCTGCAGATCGTGCGATGCCACATATGCAAATTGTTCCAGCTCTGCATTCGAGATGGCCAGCTCACGCGCATGTTTTTCGAGCTCGCTGTTTACCTGCAAAAGCATGTTTTCAGCTTCTTTCTCTTTGGTTACATCGATCACCGTTGAGATCATAAGGTTTTGATCGAATAAAGGAATGTTTTTGGCATTTACTACCCGTTTCTCGCCGCTTTGAGTGGTTATTTCAATAGAATTCCACTGCATATGTTCAGGATTTCCACTCTCTAAATCTGATAAAATTTGGGTTTTAATCTTATCTCTATATTCAGGATCGGGATAAACACTGTCGAAAAATAGATCAATATTACTCAGGTTTTTTTGAGGCCATCCATAAATTTCGATAAACTGCTTATTGAAAAGTGTGGCTTCTCCCTTGTCTATGGTATTAACTGCAATTCCAATGGGAAGATTATTTATTGTGGTTTCGATAAAACTACTGCGATTCTCAAGCTCAATTCCTGAGATTTTCTCCTCGTGTATATCCTGGATACTTCCAATAATTTTTGAGCACTTTCCATTTATGAATTCAGCTTCTGCAATACATCGAACCCATTTTTCGCGGCCTGATGCTGTAATTGCAAGAAGTTCGAGATCGAATGGCTTGCCTGAATCGATAGTGATATAGATGGCATCCTGAATTTGTTGCCTGCTTTCAGGCTCAAAGAAGTTAAAACAACTTTCAAGTTTTGGTTCGTAGTCATCGGTCACTTCAAAGATGACATTTGTAACTTCTGACCAATAGATTTTTTTATCATTGAGTACATCCACTTCCCAGCTGCCTACTTTGGCTATCGATTGTGTATTTTTCAGTTTTTTATATGTGGAAAGCAACTCTTCTTCATAGGCTTTTCTGTCTGTAATATTTGTAAGGGAACCAACCACCCCAACAACTTTACCATCTTTTAGAACGGGAGCTTCATTTACAGCCGCCCAAATTATGGTCCCGCCTTTTCGCTTCAGTTGGATTTCATATGGAGGTTGTGAGATTCCGGTTTCCATTGCTTTTTGTGTGCAAAGGAATCCGGCTTCGTTATCCGGGTGATCCGTTAAGAAATCGGTCCATTGGCGCATGGCATCTTCGGGTTTGTACCCTAAAAATTCTTCGGATTGAGGGCTCAGATAGCTCAATACGCCTTCTGTATCGTGGCTGTAGAACAAGTTGGTGCTGTGCTCTACAATATCCCTTAGCTTTTGCTCGGTTTCAATCAGCCTGAGCTGTGCTGTTTTTCTCTTGGTAATATCCTGTGTGTTGCCAAAAACTTTAATGAGTACACTATCCTTAAACTCGGGAATACCCATTGTTCGCACCCACTTTTCGGTGCCTTTTGCAGTTTTTATCTTCATCTCAACATCATAGGGATGATTTTTCTCAACTGCCTCTGTTATGGCGTCTTCAAGTTGTTTCCGGTGAGAATCGTTAAAACAGAATTCCAGGACAGATACCGGATCGGGTTTGTAATCGGGCTCTACTTCGAAAATCTCTTTTACAAATTCCGACCATATCAGTTCATCATCTTCAACAATATAACTCCAGTTGCCAATTTTGGCTATTTCGTAGGCTTGTTCAAGTTGCAGTTCCAACTCTTTTCTGGTTGTAATATCGAGCATTAAACCTCTCAGGGAAACCGGCTTATTATTCTCTTTCACAACGGTAACCACGTCCCGCATCCATATGTAGCTTCCATCCGCTTTCTGCATTCGGTACTCAAAAGCGTGATTTTTCCCCTTTAGGGTTTCACTATGGCAGTAGTTTACGGCAAAACTGCGATCATCCGGATGAATTTTACTGCTCCAAAATCCTTCAACACCAACCCATTCTACGGGTTCATACCCAAGCATTTCCCGCGATTGAGGCGATACATATGTAAACACAAAATCATCAGCATTGGCTTCCCAAAGAATTCCATCTATAGTTTGAATGATCTCTTCGAGCCGATCTTTCGTCTGCTGAACTTCATTCGTTGCTTCAATCCTTTCTGTAACATCGCGGAAATTATCCACAATACCACCAATTGCCGGATTATTGAGCATGTTTGTGAGGGTACCCTCAAGCCATCTGTAGGATCCATTTTTATGCCGCATGCGCACCGGAGGTACTATAATTGGCATCCCTGGATTTTCAAGAGTTGTCTTTATCTGTTTTTGCAAATCTGTAAGATCATCCTTATGAATGGCACCGAGAAGGTCGGTATTTAAAATTTCTTCAACTGTGTAGCCGAGAATTTGTTCGATTGAGGGGGATACATAAATTGGATTAATGTCGCGGTCGTAAATAAAAATGGCATCACTGCTATTTTCGACAAGGTTTTTGAACCAATTTTCGGACTTTTCCAGTTCTCTCTTTTGAATGACATACTCAGATACATTCTTTACCGAATGGATAATTTTAATAACCTTACCATTATCATCTTTTACAGGAATATTTAAGGGCTCGTAAAACTGGCTGATTTTCTCGCCGGTTTTATGGTGATTGTGTATGTAGTTTTGAACCCCGAGACAATCTCTTTCACCCGTATTCATAACATGCATAAGGGAGTTAAGCATGTTCTTTCCGTGAGGAGTTGAGTTATCCTCAGGTTTAAATGGGAAGATGTCGAAAAATGATTTGCCAATTAATCGTTTCGGATCACCTTCAACGATCTCACTGAAACTCTCATTTGCATCCAAAATGGTAAAAACGGGCTCATCCACAGATAAAACAAGTGCAGGCACAGGCAGCAAGTAAAAAATCGAGCCATACATATCTGTTGATTCCATTTTGCCAATCGGTAATTATAAGTAATAGATTTTTAGCAACGTACCTGTCTAATTTACTTAATTTTTGTATAAAAAATTTCTAATTAAGCTTCACTAAAGATATACTAGTGGGTGAACACCAATTGCTCTGTATAAACTTAATCTTAGTGCTTCTGTTCCTGCAAGTCAGCTCGAAAAAAGATAGTTTAAAGGGTTCAAATCAATAGAAATGTATGAAAGAGCTTATAAATATCAGGCGTGAACTCCATTCCCGCCCGGAATTGTCGGGGAGTGAATTTGAAACAGCCGGCAGGATTAAGAAAGAGCTAGAAAAATGTGGCCCCGATCAGATTCTTGAAAATCTGGGTGGGGCGGGAGTTATGGCAATATTTAAAGCAAGAGCATCTAACTCCGCCAGAAATCTGCTATTGAGAGCAGAACTGGATGCCATTTCGGTAGAGGAGGAGACAGATTTGCCGCACTCATCGAAAAAAAACGGAGTGATGCATGCATGCGGCCACGACGGACACATGGCTATACTCATAGGAATTGCCCGCGAGTTAAAGAAAAACCGGCCAAATAGTGTCAATGTCTGTCTCTTGTTTCAGCCGGCGGAGGAGACGGGAAAAGGTGCGGAAGCTGTGATAAATGATGAGCGTTTCAAAAACATACCATTTGATCAAGCTTACGCGCTTCATAATCTTCCCGGTTACAAAGAAAATACGATGTTTATAAAATCCGGTGTGTTTGCATCAGCATCGGCCGGAGTTGAAATACATTTTAAGGGTGCATACAGCCATGCCGCATATCCCGAACAGGGAATAAATCCGGCTAATACAATTGCAGCTTTGATTGATGGGATCGAACTAAAATTGAAGAGCTTTAAAAAGGCTGATACTCTTAATAAATCGGTATGCACATTCATTAAAATGGGTGAGCCGTCATTTGGAATTAGTCCCGGATCTGCAAAACTGGGCTACACCATTCGTTCTGCAACAGATGAAGGTCTTGATGCAGGCATCAGCAACATTAAACGGGTCTTTGAACAGTGTAAAGAAGAGTTTGAAGGTGAAGCTGAATTACAGTTGGTTGAGCCGTTTAAAGCTACAATTAACAGTGAAGAGGGTGTGAGCCAGGTAATAAAAGCGGCCCGGAAAAGAGATGTACCGGTAGTGATGTTGAAGGAAGCATTTCCCTGGAGCGAAGATTTTGGTGAGTTCAGAAATGTATGCCCCATCACCATTTTTGGTTTAGGTGCGGGAGAAAACCACCCGCCACTGCACTCTGAAAAGTATGATTTTAACGATAATCTGATTGAAACCGGGGTTGGTATTTTTTCAGCTATTGTTGAGGAGTTTTCCTGATTTGATGAATATAGTCTGTTGGTTTAAGCCCCTATCTGGCGCAAGTGTCCCCGCTTGCCCCCGTAGCTATTAGCCATCGGTTCTTTGTGCTAAGGAAAAAGTCAAAGATCCATTCAAATGGCCTGATCAACGAAAACAATTACGAACTCAATCGGAAAGGCTCTATTTTGTAGATCTCAAAGTTCTGAAAAATAGCATCCTATGAAACCCAGATTTTTACAACCATCACATATTGAGTTAGACAAAGCGGCACTTGTAAATAATATTCGTTTTTTGAAAGAGAGGGCAGAAAATGGTGTGAGGTTGTCTTCAGTGATAAAAGGGAACGCCTACGGCCATGGAATTTCGGCTTTTTTGCCGATGGCTGAAGAAGCAGGGTTCGATCACTTTTCGGTATTTAGTGCGAATGAAGCTGAGGCAGCTATCCGGTTCAGAAATAATCCCGATACACGGGTGATGATCATGGGAATGATTCGTAATGAGGAGCTCGAGTGGGCCATCGAACAGGGGGTTGAATTTTATATCTTTGAAGAAGAACGGCTAAAATCTGCAGCAGCTATTGCAAAAAAAGCCGGTAAAAAAGCATCTGTTCATCTTCAAATCGAAACAGGTATGAACCGTACCGGTTTTGATGAAAAAAACTGGGAAGCACTATTCAGCTTTGTGTATCAGAACAGAGAGTATATAAACCTGTGTGGAATTTGCACACATTTTGCGGGAGCCGAGAGCGTGGCAAACTTTTATCGAATTCAGAACCAGGAGAAAAAATTGAGAAAAGCGGTGGCAGTTGCTGAGAAATTTATCGAACTGCCGGCCGTACATGCAGCCAGTTCAGCGGCCTACCTGTCTTATCCCGAAAAACATTTCGATATGGCAAGGATTGGCATTGCCCAATACGGTTTTTGGCCAAGCCGGGAAACCTATATGTATCACATGAAATCAGAAAAACTTGAACAGGGAAGTGATCCACTTAAACGAGTTCTTACCTGGAAAAGTGAAATCATGAGCCTCAAAGAGGTTGAAGGAGGTGAGTTCATCGGGTATGGAAACGTCTATCTGGCCGGGCGAAACATGAAAATTGCCACGGTTCCTATTGGCTATACACACGGTTTCGGGCGAAATCTGACAAACTCCGGTTATGTGCTGATAAACGGTGAGCGTTGCGGGGTAGTGGGGCTGGTAAATATGAATATGATCACCATCAATGTTTCAAACCTTGAGCATGTAAAGAAAGGTGATGAAGTAGTTCTGATTGGCCGGCAGGGCGGAGATGAAATTACCGTAGCATCATTTGGAGAGATGACCAATAACCTGAACTATGAGGTACTGACCCGCCTGCCATCAACCATTCCGCGTATAGTTTGTTAAAAGTGCCTTCAAAACGGTTTCTAATTCAATCCGATAAATAGGATCGGGTAATTGAACCAACAGCTACTAAAAAGTGTCGTTAGACACGAGAGACATCGTAACCTCCAATTAAAATCGGAGGTTACAATTTCGTTTATGCCTGACGGCATTGAGTTAGTATAGCTACAGGATGATTATCTTGATATAGCGCAAACATCTTGTTTATGCTATCCATGTTTGTGCTTCCATTTTTAAAAAGAAATCCCCATCAGGGAATGTTCAGTCTCAATGATGTAGTTTAGGATCTACTCAACCAAAAGCCAATTTCGATCAATGAATAGCCTTGCCTGCTTACAATGTGCCTTTTTAGCAACATTCATTATGTGGTTCGGTTTTGCCGATGCAGCAGATGGCAGGCAAGCACAAATTCCTCATGATCAGTACATGGAGGCAATCAATCTCAAAGACGATCACTTTGTTATGCAGAATATTTTACTGTATGGGCTTCAGGTAAACGAACCGGGCCGATCAGTTGAATATTATCAGCAAAATGCGTCGTTTTTTTCCATGATTTTGCTCTTAAGCGGAGTAACACCTCGCCATTACTATCTGCTTGATGAGGCGGGTATAGATATTATTCATGCCATCACATCGGATGACCGCCCTTTCAGTGAACAATCGCTTCTTGCTGATCTTGTTGTACTGGGAACGGTGACCGATCTGAAGCCCGATGATACCCTGAATGATGGTTTTGCCTACAACGCAACCATCGAAATTGAACAGATGCTTAAAGGTGCTGCTCCAACCGATACGGTTTACATCAGGCAGAGAAGCAGTGCTGTTCGTCCGGGCAGCGGATCACAACTGAATGTAGGAAGCAACTATCTCTTTTTGTTATCAAGCGGAGTGTATGGGTATCAATCAGCCGGATACAGATTAAACAGGCGTGGTGAAGTGGATGCAGTCGCTCCAAGCCTTGGCGAAGAAGAGACATTTGTAATTTACAGGCTCTATCCATTCAGGAATGGCCGGTTGATTCCGTCTACATACACTTTTGATGAAGTGAAAAGTCAGCTTCAGGTAACAGACCGTATTATTCATGGAAAATGAAAAAATTCAGATAGAATAATAGAGCGAATTTGATTTCGTTTTTATTCTGTATTTAACGTGAGTTCGATATAACATTTATAAGAATCGTCAGTTAGAGCGCATCGGGATGCGCTCAATATGACGGGTTCAGTCACATTGTATATTTTTATATCGAACTCACGTTATTTAGCCTAAACAGCACTCTTTTGGTTCTCACTAAATTTTTGTACCTATATCATATCTGCCTTCTTTAAGAGGTAATTCATCAGTTAAATCCGGTTGCCGATTGTCATTTCATGATTACGATTAACACCATCTTTTCGCTGTTATTCCTGTTTGCCGTTGAGGCTTATCAGGATACATCGTATCAACTTAACAACACAGATCTGTATCAGCTTGGCATCGAAGAGAAAGAGGCCGGAAATTTTGAACGTACTGCTGATTTATGGATTGAGCATGCACTCAGCACAGAATCTCCTGATTATGCTCTGGGTCACGAATTGATTAAGCATGTTACCCGGCACGGGCTGAGATCTCATTATGAAAAAGCGAGTGAGATCTACTTACGCGGGCTCGATGCGGAACAGCTCAGTGATCAGGCAAAAGAGCTTCTTCACAATGAACTTATCTATATGGAAGGCATGCTTGGTCAGCGTGAAAGAAGGCGCTTCCGAAATATGATTGATGATGGAAATACAGAGATCCTGGCTTTTTTCCGGGATTACTGGGAGGAACGAAACCTCACACCATCGGATGCATACAATGAGCGGCTTCTGGAGCACTGGGAAAGAATAAATTACGCCTTAGAGAACTACAATACCTCTCCAAATATATTGTTCGACGACCGAGGCAAAACTTACATCCGTTTTGGTGAACCGAACCGAACACGTTCAGGCGTGTTTATGTACAACCCCGGTTTTGCCAACTACATTATTTCCACTCGGATGGATGATGGCAGGGGGCAGGGCAGCAGCCTTGATAATGCAATCAATACCACTACATACCTGAATACTCTGTACCAGGTTCGGGCATACCACGAATATCCCAGCTTTGAGGTGTGGGTTTACACAGAACTCACAGATGAGCCCGATAACGTTGTCTACATTTTTGGCAACAATCATGGCGGAGCTGTGATGATGGAAAAACAATCTGTTGATGATTTTGTACCAAGTGCTGCATACAGTGTAACCGACCGAAACAGCCCTGTTAGCATGAGTATAGGTGGGGGGGAGCCCTCTGCAGGAGAGGGAATTTCAAGAGGGCGGGATAACGACACAGATGTTGCACTTGAAGGTGTGGGCGGAAGTATTGGAAATTCAGAACGCATTACACCCGCACTGGTATTACAGTTTATGTATTACAGGCAGCTTGCAAGCCTCGATGTTTTTTTTAGTGATCGATATGATGAGATGATGGATTTTTACATGAACACATCCATACGACTGCCAGCTTCGGCTGCAAGACGCTTTCAACAGCTAAATTCATCTCGTTTTTTAATATCTCAGGCTGCGGCTCCTGAAGAGAGATCCACCAGTGCAAGCCGTGTATTTGATATTTCCACAAGTGTACATCCCTATCGTTTTTATGATGAGAATCTGGAACCCTATTTAAAAGTCTATTTTGAAGAAGATACCGAGGAGGCCATTACCTTTGAGGAGCTGAAAAAGAGGCACAATCTTGATGATATCCGATACGGAGATTACGAATTGGTACGCACTGTGCGGTTTGTTGGCGAAAATGGAGAACGGTTTGACCCGATTACCTCCCGAGATAATGCCGATCAATCGTCTGTTGATCCGCTCGAGCGAAACATGATTCATATACCTTATAATATAGGGGCTCAATCCATAACCGCTTTTTCAGAACTGTACGATCTCAGTATGGGCGATGGAAACGGAATTTCTGAGACTACTACATTACGGGAAAATCTGAAAGGTATAGGCCGTAGTAGTATTGTCTTGCCCGAGGCAAAGCCTTCAAATGGTTTATTTGCCTCAGATGTAATTATCGGGTACAGGGATGAAGAACTGGATTTCGATTCAGGTTTCGTTGTTGCTCACGATCGGGTTATTCCGGCCGAATACAGTCTCAACTTTTTCTACGAGGCGTATAACATACCGCAAGATGAAAGCGGTCTCTACTCTTATTCACTTACCTATCGAATTATACGAGATCGTAGCCGCCTTGGAAGAATCATTCGTTTTGGCAGAACATCCGAAACCTCTATGACCATCAATAATACACACAGTACACCACAATTCTCGCAAATGCTTGAAATTGTAACAGAGGAATTGGATACCGGAAATTATCTGCTTGAACTGCTTTTCTCAGCAGATGAAGATTCTGAAGTGGTCTATCAAAAAAATGTAGCTTTTTCTGTAAGATAGCAGAGATCTCGCTCTGAAATGGTGCATTCCCGATAAAATAAAAAGGTACCCACTCTCTAAAAACTTGCCTTAAACTGTTCTGAATTGCATCGAAAAAGCAATAGTGAATCTCAAATAGCACGGCTTTCGATCAATCTGAACAGCATGTAACAGATATTTACAAAAATCTGCTGAGTTAGGGCAATAGTGATATAAAAGGGCTTTTCTTCTGCTTTTATAACGGCTTAGACATATAAATGTGGACGAATTAATCATGATTAAAACCTGATCAGGTTGTTGAATCGCAATCAGTAATTTTATTATCCACCCTTTTATAATCTCATAAATTATTAATAATTAAGTATTTAATAGAGGATCGTGTATGGATTGATTCATGATATATCATCTGGAAAATTAGTAAGAACTTCTATGGAAGCGTTTAGCATCTAACATGTAAAAAAAAGTTACATCAGCATTTTATTTATGTTAAATTTTTCATTTCTTAAAGCACTATCGTGTTTGACTTAGCTTACACACATCTATAATAGACCAAAACATAAACTAAACTGAGGTTACGTATGTATCAAAAGTTACTGACCGTTTTTATTATGGTCCTACTTTCCTCGCAGCTTGCATTTGCTCAAACAGGTGCAATCTCGGGACAGGTAACGGATGCCGATTCTGGTGAAACGGTACCCGGGGCCAATATCTATATAACAGAGCTGGAGCGTGGAGCCGCCAGTGACATCGACGGTAATTATGTTATCGAAAATGTTCCTGCAGGAACCTACTCTCTGACTGCAACGTTTGTGGGTTATAGAACCTTCAGACAAACCGTTCAGGTAAGTTCGGGCCAGACTACAACAGTAAATATAGCCATGCAGATCGGTGCGATCGGCCTGGATGAACTTGTTGTATCAGGTTATGCCGTTACTACCAAGCGTGAATTAACCGGTGCTATCTCGAGTGTTCGTGCTCAGGATATCCAGGATGTTACCCTTCAAAACCCTGAATCACTTCTGCAGGGACGTGCTGCCGGTGTGAATGTTACTGCAACTTCCGGTAACCCGGGTGGTGCTTTTCGTGTAAATATCCGTGGTAACGGTTCTGTAAACGCTGCTACTGAGCCACTCTACATCATTGATGGTGTACAGATCTCTTTTGCTCAGCAGTCAGGCCTTACAAGTACTACTGCACTGAACGCTTTGAACCCGAACGACATTGAGTCGATCGAAGTTCTGAAGGATGCTTCTTCTGCAGCCATTTACGGAGCACAAGCTGCTGCCGGTGTGGTTATTATTACCACAAAGCGTGGCCAGCAGGGAAGAACTCAAGTAACTGCACGGGCTGAAACCGGTGTGCGTACACTTGCAAGGAATGTAGATTATATTACTTCCGAGCAGTATGTACAGTACCTTGGTGAAGGTCTGCAATACCGTTCACAGTTAGGTTTGGTAGCTGCACCGGCTGACTGGACAATTAACGAGTTCGCCGATAACAGAAGGAACTTTTTACTGGGCTTCTTTGGAGAAGATCCTAACAACGCCGGTCAGCTTGCCAATACAAACTGGCAGGACTTTATCTTCGATGATGGTGTAACTCAGCGTTACAATATTTCACTTTCAGGTGGTGACGAGTCAACTTCGTTCTACCTCTCAGGTGGATTTGAAGATACAGAAGGTACGGCTTACAATAGTGACTTTACACGTTTAAGCCTTCGTTCAAACCTCGATCATCAGATCAATGAGCGATTCAGAACGTCACTGAACGTTAACCTCTCCAGAAGCACTCAGTTTGGTGTATGTCAGGATGGTAACTTTATTAATTGCCCTCCATCACAGGCTATGTTCGAAGCTCCAATGAGTTTCCCATTCCTTGCTGATGGATCATACAACCCACTTACACGATTTGGTTTGGATACAAACCCTGCTGTTGTTCGTGATGAAGTAGACAGAAATGTAGCTGTAACTCAGATCATCAGTAATTTAAACCTGATCTACAGAGTTAACGACTGGTTAACCCTTAACGGTTTGGTAGGTGTTGATTACAGAAATACTGAAGATTCTCAATACAGATCGCCGATCGCAGCGCCGGGTCAGGGTGGTTTTGCAACATTTGCAAACAGAAACGTACGTAACTTTAATACGAACCTCGTTGCTAATGCACGTCAAACATTTGGCGGAGTGCACAACGTTTCCGGCTTGGTTGGTACTGAGTACCGAAGAGATTACTCTGAAAGCATGCTCGTAGCCGGTGATGGATTCCCCGGGCCTTTCTTTAAAGTGCTGAGTGCAACTGCTACTCCTACTCAAGCTGCCGGTGTATTTGCCGAGTGGAGACTGGGTAGTTACTTTGCAAATGCCAAGTACAACTACAACGAGCGTTATTTCCTCGATTTGGTAATGCGTTATGACGGACACTCACGTTTCGGTAACGAAACACGCTGGGGTTTCTTCCCGTCAATAGCCGGTGCCTGGAGAATCAGCGAGGAGAACTTCTTTAATGTAGACTTCATTGATGAATTGAAACTTCGTGTAGGTTATGGTACTACAGGTAACTCACAGATTGGTAACTATGCTGCACGGGGCTTATACTCTGCTGCCGGTTCTTACCAGGGTTCCACAGGCCTGAGACCAACACAGCTTGCCAACGTAAATCTTGGTTGGGAAGAAGCACGAGAAATCAATATCGGTTTGGATTACGAGATTCTTGAAGGCCGTATTACAGGTGCTGTAGATGTGTACAGAAAGAGCAACACAAACCTTCTGTTTGCCCGTCCGCTCCCATCTGATAGTGGATTTAGCTCAATCACTGAAAATATCGGTGAAGTACAAAACGAAGGTATAGAATTCGAAATCAGTACTGTGAATGTAAACACACGCGGCTTCATGTGGAGCTCACGTTTCAACATCGCATTCGTGCAGAACGAAGTCATCTCACTTCCTGAAGGAAATGATATCCGTCCTGATAATACATTCGACGCTCTGAGAATAGGTCAGCCTATTGGATTGATTCAAACTCCGCGATGGGCAGGTGTAAACCCTGCTGATGGCCGCCCGATGTGGTATGATGCTGATGGAAACATTACCTACACACCGGTACAAAACAGAGATGCTGTTGAGTACAAAGATGGTGTTGCAAACACCGTTGGTGGTTTTGGAAACACATTGAGCTACAGAGGCTTATCACTGGATGCTTTCTTCCAGTTCAGCTTTGGCCAGTGGGCATTCCCCGGAACGGATTACTACTTCACCCGAACACCTGACTTCCTTATGAACATGGCAGTTGAGGTTGAGGACAGATGGAGACAGCCCGGAGACATCACTCACTACCCGAGAGCTATTCAGGTTGGAACAGATTTCCCTGAGACCAATGATTACAGAACTCAGTTGGGTACACAAGCTGTCTATAATGCCAGCTATATCCGTCTGAAGAACGTATCGTTGAGCTACAATGTGCCAACCAGGCTTACACAGCAAATTGGCCTGAACAATGTACGGGTTTATGCTTCTGCAATTAACCTGCTTACATGGACTGCATGGCCATGGTATGATCCTGAAGTTGCGTTTGATACACGAGATATCTACAACAACTCAACATCTGCTTCATACCCAACCGAGCGTCAGGTAAATGCTGGTATTGAAATCCGGTTTTAATCCAAAACGAAATTAGGTTTATATAATGAAGAAACTAAACTTTATGAAATATGCTGTTATTGCAGTTCTGCTTGTAGGTTTTGCCGGCTGTAATGACATTTTAGAAGATGTAGAGCCACCCACTTCGGTGTCTGGTGAGCTTGCATTGTCATCACCTGAAGGTATTAATGCCCTCAGAGCATCGATGTACTCAAAAATCCGTGAAAATTTTGGTTTTACAACCAATTACTTTATCGGACCAAGTGCTTTTGCAGATGAAGCGAGAATCCGACCCGGTGCAACCCGATACGATAACTTGAATGCTGCAATTGGCACAAGTGGAACAGCTCATTTGAGTTTTTGGTCAAATGATGCAAACTCAAATGCATATAATATTATTCAGGATGCAAACCTAATAGCAGGTGCTATACCAGATGGAGTAATCCCTGCTGAGTTGGCTGCTCAGTACAGAGGTGAAGCGCTGGCAATTCGTGCATTTATTTATCACAATTTGGTGAAATTGTACGGATATGAGCCGGGTAACTTTGGCCAAGGGCCGGAAGGTAACTGGGATGCAGGCGTAGTTCTCAGAACTGAGCCTGTAATTGATGTTGCTGATGCGGATCTCCGTGCCCGTGCATCTGTAGATGCTGTGTACACACAGATCTTCCAGGATCTTGCTGAAGCAAAACAACTGCTATCAGGCATTAATGGTGACAATACTTTTGCCACTGAAGCCTTTGTAGATGGTATTGCTGCAAGAGCACATCTCTATGCAGGTAACTGGAGCGAAGCTTCTGCTGCGGCACAAGCTGCTATTGCAAATTTCCCCGGTTCTTTGCAGGATAGTCAAGCCGGTGTTGGCGGAATGTTTTTTGAAGATGCCGGAAACCATCCGGAAGCACTCTTTAAAATTGTAATTAACCCAAATACTGAGAATTCAACTGGTGGTGGTTCATTTGTGAACAATGGCCCTGCAGGTTACACTTCAGACCAGTGGGTATCACAGCTTCCTACTCAGTTTCTCATTGACAAGTACGATGAAGATGACTACCGACTCGGTTGGTATGCTCCTTGTGGTGAAGCACAGAGAATCGGTGCACCTGCAAGTAACTGTGATGCTGTTAATGCAAATGGTTGGTCGCTCACTAAGTTCAATGGTGTGAAAGGTAATGCAGTAGATGACCTTCCATACATGAGGCTTGCTGAGATGTATCTTATCTGGGCAGAAGCTGCAGGTAAAGCTGCAAACGATCCAAATGCCGGTGTTGCTGCTCTCGAAACATTGAGAAATGCACGAAATGCCGGTCCGGTTCCATCATTCGGTAGCATTACTGAAATGGAAAACTTCATTCTGGATGAAAGAATGAGAGAGCTTGCATTTGAAGGCCACCGTTTCTTTGATCTCAAGCGTCTGCAGCGAGATATAAGAAATCCAAACGGTAGCATCAAAATGTTTGCTGACTCGTACAGAATTCTTGCCCCTATTGGCAACACGCTGATTGGTGTAAACCCACAATTGGTAGAAAACCCCGGTTACTAAGGGTTGGAAACGATTTAATTAAGAATCTTAAAACATTTATCCAATGAAGATTAAACTATTAGTAATTGCATTATTGCCACTTTTGTTACTCGGTTGTGATATGAACGACCTATTCGACGAAGGTGATACTCGCAAGACATATGATGGCCCTGATCAGGTTGCATTCTTCCCGCTTCAGCAGGAAGTAAACCTGTCATCAGGCGCAGCAACTGTTGAGATACAGCTTATCAGTTCAGAAGCTAATGCATCCAACAGGTCAGTAGGTTTCAGTACTGCCGGTACTGCACAAGCCGGTGTTCATTACAATCTGGTTACATCATCACCAGCTACTATTAGCTCAGGTGCTCTGACTGTAGACGTTCAGATTGAATTGATAGAAGGAAGTTTAGAGGCAGGACAGTCTGTTCTTCTCGAAATGACCCTCACCGATGGCGGAGGTGCTCAGGTAGCTCCAAATTTATCGACTGCAAGAATTTTTATTGCAGGCTAAATTGTGCCGATAATTCGTTACAAAGCCATACCCTTACGGGGTATGGCTTTTTTTTTATGTTATTTATAATTGATCATTCCACTATGAAGTATTTAAAACGAAGCTCTTTATTTCTTCTAATTCTGTTTTTTGGTTCATGTATAACCTCCTCATTCGAAACTGAAGAGAAACGTATAAGTATCTCTTTTGAAGCAAAAAACCTTGGTACTGAACTTGAAATTGATGATTCTATCATCGAGATAGAAGAGTTTAAATTTGCGCTCGAACAAATAAACCTCTATGCGGCTGAAGATGTAATCCTTCAAACACGCAGCGATGTTTCTGCTCTGATATTTTCTTATAACGATCAGATGTTTGAGCAGAGATTAATTATTGAAATTGGCCTGGGTGTAAGTGACGTATTAATCTACGAGGCTTATGAAATGTTTTTAGAGCCGCTTACAAATACAAGAAATATTCTTGATTCTGATTTCATTGGCACCAATGCAAATTATTCTCTCATCATAAAAGGCACCATTGATGGTAATGAATTTGATATGCGAAGCAGAGAAAGCTTTTCGAAAAATTTTGATTTAAATGATGTTGAGCTTTCAGGTAGTAATGAAACGCTAATCATCGATAAATCAATAGATACGGCCGGTGTGTTTGTTGGCCAGGACGGCAGTGTATTAGATCCAAGAGATCCGGGTAATTTTCCGGAAATCGCAAATAATGTTGAACAGTTATTGACTGTTCGGGCCTCAGCAGGTTCTATATTTTAGATCTTCTTTAATCACTTACATAGATCAAATACTAATACTTGTATCTAAAAAATTCACAGCAGATTGCTTAGGAATCATATTTTAACGTGAGTTCGATATAAATTCTTTGAATTTGACAACCATAAAGTCCCCTCCTTTTCAAGTCTCTTTTGATCCCGAGACTTCACAGGGCTCATCTTTTTACCCACAAAGTGATTTAGGGGTGCCTATTTTCCTAATTCTTATATCGAACTCACGTTATTTTAATAGAGAGTTTTGTTTAAATGATTCTCTTCATGTCTCTATTAATTTTCTGAATTACACGAAAATCTTAGCCTATTATTAGGCTCGTTGAAGTAATTACAAAGTTCGCAGGGACAATTTTACATAGATTTAAGCCATCTCTGATTTGAATGACTGATTTATACCAAGATTTTAAATTAAAAGCGCTTCCGCCTTATCAATCTGAAGCAGAATGCTGATTTTAAGCCAAACTTTGGCTATCTATGAGGCTCCGAATCAAGTAAATAAGATTTATGACCTGGAAAGAAACCATTCAACACTACGCTGTCTCCTCAAAAATCAGCGCACCGCTTACCAAAAATTTAATATCCTTAGTAACCCTTCTTGAAGATTTTCTGGATAATAGGGGGGATACAACTCTGCAGAAACTCTCGTCAGAATTACCCCGGTTATCAGCCAGTGCTTTTGAAAATGAAGAGGGAGTGAATAAAGATCTGCAAAAGCGGATATCCGAGATGAGTATAGAACAGATACGCTCACTTCTCAGGTTAACAACCATTTTTTTCCACCTGGTAAACTCTCTTGAACAGCACGAAATTATCCGTATTAACAGAGAGCGTGCAAAAACCATTGATAATGATAATCCGCGGCCGGAAAGCATTGCTGATGCGCTTAAATTCTTTAAGTCGAAGGGAATGAGTTATGAGGATGCACTGGCTGTTTTTAATAAACTCGATATTCAGCCAACCATTACCGCTCACCCTACGGAAGCGCGCCGAAGAAGTATCCTCAATAAACAAGAGAACATTACGGCCATGATTGGGGAGTCTGACAATACAGACCTCACCCCGAATGAACAAGAGGCGAAGCTCCGGCAAATATTGAATGAAATTGCACTGCTCATCTCTACCGATGAAGTACGTTCTGAGCGTTTAACGGTTGAAGATGAGGTTGAGAATGGCCTGTTCTATTTCACCAATTCCATATGGAGAACGATTCCAAGGCTGTACGATGATATCCGATCGGCATTTACACAACAATACAATAAAACACCGGATCTCCCCATCGTAGTGAAATATCGGTCATGGATAGGAAGTGACCGGGATGGTAATCCAAATGTTACCCGTGATGTTACCTGGAACACACTCTTGGAACACAGAAGCGCAGCATTTAAACTTTATCTGCACGATCTTGAAAAGATCAGAAGGTATCTCTCCATTTCTCAGAATCTGGTGCCTGCGTCCGATGAATTATTAAAGTCACTCAAAAAAGATGAACTGGAAGTGCCACTTTCTGATCAGTATAAAAGGCATTACAAAAACGAACCTTACCGAAGAAAGCTGACGCATATAATGCACCGAATGCGCAATATGCTGGCTGCATTAAAGGGGAGTGAAATGGAAGTTTTGGCATCATCTGAGGGGTACAGAGCCCAGGATTTTCAGAAAGATTTAGATCTCATTGCCGACTCTCTCATCCAGGGTGGGCTGCAGGATGTGGCGAATTATGGTGAATTTAACGATCTGCGAATTCGTGCACATACCTTTGGATTTAACCTTGCTGCATTAGACATTCGTCAGCACAGCGGTTTGCATGAAAAGGCTGTATCTGATCTCCTTAAACATGCCCATGTTCATGATGGCTATCATAAGCTGGATGAAGAAGAGAAGGTAAATCTTTTGATGCAGGAGCTGAAAAATCCGCGTCCACTTGCACCTGTTAAAGCAAAACTTGATTCCGGAACTGTTGAGATTCTGGATGTTTTCAGGCTCATCAACACAATACAGAACCTGGATGAGAATGCTTTTGGGAGTTATATCATCAGTATGACCCACGGAGTGAGCGATATGCTGGAAGTGGTTCTCCTTGCAAAAGAGACCGGCCTCTGGTGGCTCAAAAACGGTGAAGTAGAGAGTAAACTGGATGTAGTACCACTCTTTGAAACCATCGAAGATCTGGATATGAGTGCAGCTCAGATGGACGAAATGTTCGAGAATCCCATTTACAAACTGCAGGTAAAAGCGCGAAATAATTTTCAGGAAATTATGCTCGGCTACTCCGACAGTAACAAAGATGGCGGTTACTGGATGGCCAACTGGGCATTGCAAAAAGCACAGCTGCAACTTGGTGAAGTGCTTCGAAGAAGGGATGTAGATTTCAGGCTGTTTCATGGCCGTGGCGGAACGGTTGGTCGCGGGGGTGGGCGTTCTAACAGGGCGATTCTTGCACTGCCTTCAGTCAGTAATAACGGCAGGATCCGATTTACTGAACAGGGTGAAATTATCTCTTTCAGATATTCACTGCCCGATATTACCCGGCGCCACCTCGAGCAGGTTGTAAACGCTATCGTGAGAGTTACAGCAGGTGAGGGCCAAAAAGCGATCAGCAAAGGCGATGAAACGGAAGTGATTATGAACCGGATTGCAGATGGGTCCATGAAGGCCTACAGAGAACTGATTGATAATCCCGGTTTCTGGAACTGGTTCAAGAAAATTACACCGGTAGAACATATCGGTAATCTGCCGATTGCATCAAGGCCTGTTTCAAGAGGTGGTAAAAAAGGGCTCCAGTTTGAAAATCTCAGAGCAATTCCATGGGTTTTTGGGTGGACTCAAGTTCGGTATAATGTTCCCGGCTGGTTTGGATTTGGTACAGTGGTGGAGCCGCTGCTGGAAGAGTCTCCCGAAACTCTTGAAACGCTGAAAAAATGGTACAATGACTGGAGCTTTTTCGGCACCATCGTGGATAACGCACAGCGTGAACTTGCACGGACCCATCTGCTCACCACGGAGATGTACAATCAGCGAGAAGAAAGCCCTCTGCATAAACAGATTATTGATGAGTATAATAAAACCCGTGATGTAATTCTGCTGATAACCGGACAGGAAGCAATCCTGGATATGAGAAAGGTTATACAGAACTCCATCAAGTTCAGAAATGTATTTACCTATCCGCTTAATTTGCTGCAGGTTGAACTGCTGAACCGCTGGGAGAAGGCGGAGACTGACGAAGAGATCAAAGAACTGAAGCACGCTCTGTTCCTCAGTATTAATGGTGTATCTGCGGCAATGCAAAGTACCGGGTAAAAATCAGAAAATGTCACAAGCAGATTGTATCGAGCTTGTCGAAGTATCCCGCTTGTGCCATTAGCCATTAGATTTTTTGATCTCAGCAGGAAAACATAGTTTTCAGAAATGCTTGTCCAATCCCGTCGATTCTGTTGGTTGCTTTTTATTCATGCTCGCCTCGGGATTTTATTGGACGTTTCGTTTATCCCGGGGTTGCGATCGGGGTCAAATGCTGTGCGTTTTCAGCCCAATCTTATCCCGGATTACCAACATTAGGCTCCTATCGGAGCTGATCACGAGACGATCAAATATTCAGACGGTTCGTAACACAAAGATCTTACATAATTATCGATCACCAGATAGATATAAATTCAGTACAAATGAAGAATTCGATTTAAGGTTCCTTTCTTAAAATTCAACAAATGTAAACCCCTTTAGGGGTGACCGTTATTGTAGCCTCGGGTGAAGTGAGAATCATCCATGCAACGCATGGATGATGGAGCGAAACCCGGGGATGCATCAGGGTAACAATAAAAAGCCCGAGGCGCGGAATCCGGTAAAATCGGGAAATTCATTCGAGAGGTTGATGGGAATGAATTCGAATAAATTTGAAGGGTTCGATTTCTTTGTACAACCTTGCCTCAGCATCTGCCCAATCCCTTCGATCCTGCCGGCTGCTTTTTCAAAATGCTTTGCCTCGGGATTTATTGGTCTTTATGTTTACCCAGGGCTGCGATTGGGATCAAACGCTGTGCGTTTTTCAGCCCAATCTTGCCCCGGGCTATAGATGTTTGGCTCCTGCCGGAGTCAATTACGAGACGAGGATAGGTTTATCCATTGTTAACTTAAGTATGCCCGCTTGTGTCTAGTTTTTATCAGGTAAATTCAATGATTTCCATTACGACTTCTTTTTATGGATAAATATTTAATTTTATCACTCCGGAGGAGTGAAACCCGGGGATGCATCAGGGTGACAATAAAAACCCCGAGGCGCGGAATCCGGCAAAATCGGGAAATTCAATCGAGGGATTGATGGGAAAGAATTCGAATAAATCTGAAGGGTTCAATTTCTTAATACAACCTCACCCCAGTATTTACCCAATCCCTTCGATTCTGCCGGCTGCTTTTTCAAAATGCTTCGCCTCGGGATTTTTTGGTCTTCATGTTTACTCAGGGCTATAGATATTTGGCTCCTATCGGAGCCGATTATGAGTTAAGCGAAGGTTCGACGGGAATGGTTCTATTTAATTTTGTTCGACTCAATTTTATACTTGCAACTGTTTCCCGGATTTATGGCCTGCAACACGATAACAGTAAAAAAATCTTTTAGTATATATTATATAACCAGTGGGGGGTAGAGTGCAGATGTGGTTGAACTTATTCTTCATAGCTGAGGACTGAAAAGCACCATTCATTGCATAATCCAAAAAAAACATAAAAAAAGCCGCTGCCCGATATTTACCGGCAGCGGCTTTTTAATGTGTCTACTCTATTTGAGTACTGAACTGTCTATTCTACTACACCGGTGGAAGTAGTTGGCTGTTGTGAAGCAGTTTCAGCTTTTGGTTTGATTTTACTACCAACAAGTGCATAGAACAGTATGTATGCGTAGCAAAGAACCGGGATAATAAATGAGTATTGTATACCGGCAATATCAGCTACAGCCCCCATGATAACAGGAATTAAAGCTCCGCCAATGATCAAGGTATTAATAATACCTGATGCAAGGCTTACCTCGCTTCTGTCAAGCCCTTTAACGGCAAGTGAGAAGATATTAGGGAACATAACTGAGTTAAACAGGCCAATTGAAACTATTGTCCAGAGTGCCAGCCTTCCTGATGAAAGCATTGATGTTATGGCAAGTGCAGCAGCCAAAAATGCAAAGATTGCAAGCACTTTATTAGCTTGTCCGGTTCCAAGCTGCATGAAGAGGTAATTAGCAACAGCAAAGCCTAAGAATACTAATGCCATACTCACTTCAAAATCGAGTGTAATGAAAGCAACGATAAATGCCCAAACCATAACTCCGAGTGCCATTGCATGTTTTTTACCTGCATTTTTCACATCAGAAAGTGAGATGGCTCCGAATAGTCGTCCGATCATTGCACCTGCCCAGTAGAGGCCTACAAATTTAATAGCGAGTTCCCTGCTAATTCCTCCGCCAAGGCCCGGCTCAACGATGTAGGAAGAGATGGCTGTACCAATTCCAACTTCAGCGCCAACGTAGCAGAAGATAGCAACTGCTCCAAGAGTCATATGGCGATACTTAAACGTACTTGAGAAGTTACCAAGACCCTCCTGGCTCATTTCAGGCAGCTTAATCATCTTCACTGCAATACCGATAACTAATACAATACCACCGATGAGCATAAATGGCAGCACAAGGTCGTTAGGTTCAACCGAACCTGCAATTTCACCAATATCAACAGCAGCAGGAATAATGAGTGCTACAATCAAGAGAGGGGCTAGCCAGGTTGCAATCGAGTTAAGAGACTGCGTAAGGTTCAGGCGGCCTGAGGCAGTTTCCGGCGGGCCAAGCTCTGTTACATAAGGATTGGCTGCAGTTTGAAGCAATACAACCCCGAGAGCTAAAATAAAGATTGCTCCAAGGAAAAAGATATATGATTCAACTTGAATAGCGGGGAAGAAGAGAAAACTTGCCACAGCTATTAAAATTAACCCAAATACAATAGAATTTTTGTATCCGAATTTTTTTACAACAGTCCCCGAGGGAATGGAGAATATTGCGTATGTGATAAAGAACGCAAAGTTCACAAGAAAGGCTTGTGTATAACTTAAAGAGAAGGCTTCCCTGACGGGGTCACTTAGTGTGATAATAAACGTTGTGACAAACCCGAAAATGAAGAAGATCATGGAAATGAAAATCATTCCCACTTTCATTGTGTTGTTATCTTGGTTCGACATGATTGTGTTTATGGTTAGTTAATCTTACATGTTGATTACTGGTGAATTCACAAAACGCACATTCCAGAAGGTACTGAAATGGTTGATGATGGAAAATGGTGTTCAATGAAGATAAAACTGGAAATTCATGGATTTACTTATCCAATTCATTCCAAATAAGTGCACTTGCACCAAGAACCGCTACATTCTTACCCATTAGCTGGGAAGGTAGAATTTTCACCTTATCTTTGAACAATCTCATTACAAAATGCTCCAGCCATTTTTTGGTCGGGTTGATTATGTAATCACCGGCTTTGGCAAGCCCTCCGAATAAAAATATGGCAGACGGGCTGAACAAGGCCACAGTATCGGCAAGATGCTTACCGAGTATTTTACCTGTGTGTTCAAAAGCTTTCAGAGCAATTGGGTCACCTTTTTCCGCTGCATTAAATATAATTTCTGAATCAAGCTCATCGAATGTGTAATTAACCAACTCAGAGCCTTCCGTATTTTTTGCAAGCAATTCAAATACTGTGCGTTTTATGCCGGGTGCAGAAGCGTAGGTTTCAAGGCAGCCAAGACCACCACAACCGCACTGCCTTCCGTTTTCAACAACGTTAACGTGTCCCTGTTCGCCTGCAAATCCATCATGCCCATAAACAAGATCACCATTTACAACAATGCCGCTGCCGAGGCCGGTGCCAAGAGTTACCATCACAAAATCTTGCATGTACTTTGCGCCGCCGTAAACTTTTTCTCCCAAAGCTGCTGCATTGGCATCGTTTGTTAGTTTAACAGGCAGATCGTAATGTTTTTTCATCAGGTCAGCAAAAGGGACGATACCTTGCCATTTCAGATTTGTAGCCTGCTCAATGGTTCCTTTATGATAATTACCATTAGGGGCACCAATTCCGATTCCAAGAATTTTATAGGGTTTGTCGAGTTTTTTTTCTGCTGCTTTTAGTTCTTTAACAAGGTTTTTAACGTAATCTTCAACATTATCGAAGATGTCGGTGGGAGAAGAGTTTTCAGCGGATATATTGCCATCCCTGTCAACAAATCCGGTTTTGGTAAAAGTACCCCCAATATCAATTCCTATTACATACTCAGTCATAGTGTAAATCTCCTCTACTTTTGTGTTTGTTTATACAGCCCCGACAGACATTAATAAATGCCAACATTAGCAGCAGTTTTTCTTAGGTATTCTAAATGATATTTTGAAATCTGTAAGGTTCTGTATTTTGGCTTATACCGATCAAAATGCAAGTTTTAGTTGGAATAAAGCAAACGCATTTTCAAATTATTTCAAAAATATGGAAGCGCTCCTTTTCGAGGTGCAGTAAACCGGGAAACGATTCATTGAAAGAGATGAAATTTTTGCTGAATGAATGCCCGAAACCGTCTCTCAGGTCGGTAATACATATTGTTTAAACCTGCTCCCCGGAAGCATGTTTATCCGGTGAGTATCTATTGCGTGTTCTGTAGTAGTTAGCAATGCACAATCTCAAAACTCTCAGATCATACAAGTTTGGTTCTAAATGTTACAATTCCGCTTCAATTTTAAATTTCATAAAACCGGTTTTTGATTGATGATTTCAACGGTTTTGAATAAAAATACAGCCTGATTCTCTGCACTCGCATGATTAAAATGAAAATAAATAGCATTTGGTAAACATAAACGGTACATTACTAACTCTTAATAACAACAATACTCCCGGTAAGGCCCTTCTTTGGACTGTGACGCGATAAAACAACTCATCTCTTCTGAAAGACCCTCTGGGTGATTTTAACAATACCAATACTAGTAATACAATGACAAAACAAGGAAACGTAAAGTGGTTTGACGCAGAAAAAGGATTCGGTTTCATCTCACCAGCTGATGGAAGCAAAGATATTTTTGTACACAGAAACAATGTAGAGAATCTGGGTCGCAACCAGGGACTTGAAGAAGGAGAAGAAGTGGAGTTCAGTGTTGAAGAAACACCAAAAGGACTCAGTGCTGTTGAAGTAAGAAGCCTTACTTACGAATAGGCAACACGCATTTTATTGAAAAATCTGAAAGCCCGCTTCCAATGGAAGCGGGCTTTTTTTATGCCACATAAAATTACCTGCGCTACCATCTGATCCATTAACGAGCAGACTGGTGGTTACTGCTCAAAAAGACCGAACTATAACTATAACAGAATAATCGGCAAGAAATAAAATTCCACTAACTACACAGCAATTGGCTTGTGTTTGATGTTACACACATATGTTTAGGGTCAAGTACATAAAGGAGTTGGTTATAGAAGACGGACTGGAAATTGGAACTCTTGGTATATACTACATATCATTTAAGGATGATCTGTGGATATTGGGGAGATCACACCTAAAGGATAGTATTAGCGATTCAGATACTGAAGCTGCACTAGGATTGGGAGTTGGTGTTGAGTGAATTCTGTGCCCTATTCTGTTATAGGCAGAACCAAGAATATTCCTCAGGGGCTTTGATCAGTTTGCTGTATCTGCTGGTTTTAGAATGCCAATCAGATAAAGTTAAACCAATATATGGGGTAAAAAATGAAAGCCCGCTTCCTGACGAGGCGGGCTTTATTATTCCGGAACCCCAGCCGGAAAGTAATTAACGTTTTCTCTCTTGCCTGTTAAATCAGGCTACGGCTGCTCTCTTGTCTAAACCGCTGTTTTTAGCAGCTATACTATATCGTGTGTGTGGTGCAAACTCAAGCCTGCCTTTCTCTATAGGCTCTCCTGTTGCCCGGCATATACCGTAGGTTCCGTTTTTAATTCTCTCCAGTGCGCGATCGAGCTCGCGGATAAACTTGATGTTACGCTGTATCAGTCTGTTGGTCAGGTCTACGCTCTCTTCTATGCTTCCCATATCACTCATATGGTGATCGATGGAAGATGTGTCGTCATCATCAGATGATCGTATATCTTCAAGGGAATTGGTTAAGTACTCAAGCTCTTTTGCTGCTTCCTCTTTTTTATTGAGGATCAATGCTTCAAAATATGCAAGCTCTGCTTCGTTTAAATTGGATTTATAAGTTTCCGATCCTTGGATTTGACTCTTCATTGATTTCATTTTCTCGGGGTTTTGGGTTGGTGTTTTGTTTTGCTTAACAATACCGAAACCCTATTCTGTATGAAATCAGGGAAAACCTTAAAGATGTCTGAGAGTTCGTACTACCTATTTAAAAAAGGTAGTGCAATCCACTAATGCACTATTTGTAAAGAAGTTCATTGTAACCATTCTGAATGCTTTGCACCACAGGCCCGGGTTTTCCACTTCCAATAGGTTTTCCATCCACCACAGTTACAGGCTGAATATCTGTAGTTGTGCCTGAGAAAAAGAGTTCATCAATATCAAAAAGCTCTTCAAGACGAATAGGATTGAAGCTCACCGGTATGTTTAAATCATTGGCAATTTCCAGCACAGTTTGCCGTGTGATGCCGTTCAGAATGTAGTTTGTAGCCGGGAATGTGTAAAGAACTCCATCTTTTACGCCAAAAATATTCGCATTCGGGCTTTCAGTCACCACACCATCACGTATCATTATGGCGCTGTTAACTCCTGCCTCTTTTGCCTGCTGCTTTGCAAGGGTATTTGGTAGCAGGTTAACCGTCTTCAGGTTACAGCGGGTCCAGCGGATATCCGGCACAGTGATCGCCTCCACACCTGCTTTATGAAGTTCGGTATGAGGTGTGAATGGGGAAGATGCGAGATAAATTGTCGGTTCAACCTCAGGGTCAGGAAATGTGTGTGTGCGGGGCCACGCAGTGCCCCGGGTAATCTGCAGGTAAACAGCCGCTTCACCTTCCGTATGGTTATTTCGTTTGATGAGCTCGCGGCTGATCTCAGGTATCTGCTCCAGAACGGAATCTTTTACATGAATCTTTAACCCGGCAAGCCCCTCTTTTAATCGAACAAGATGCTCTTTCTCTCTGAAGAAAATTCCGTTAACAACTCGTGTTACTTCATATACTCCATCTCCAAATACAAAACCGCGATCTCCCACAGAAATCTTTGCACTGTTGCTGTCTGTGTACGTTCCATTCAGATAAACCTGCATAATACTATCATCCCGTTAAATTTTTCGTTTGATGGATGATAGTTGTTTTAAAAATTAATTGGTACAAAGAAGGGCTAATTCAGCTCAATAAATTGAACAGATCGGGTTTCTGTATTAAAAATGGCGATCATAGCATCGTTTTCAAAGCCGTTGATGCTGCCGGGATTAATCGAAATGGTATCGCCAATGGTGTCGAGTGAAGGTTCGTGAGTGTGTCCGCTGATGACTACATCATATCTCCCGGAGGCTTCCAGACTCCTTGTAATTTCGGGATAGGTACCGTGATAGACAGCAAATTTAAGGGAGTCGGCTTCAAAGCTGTAAAAATCACCATGAATGGATGCATTGATTTCAGCATATTTTTTCATCAGTAAAAATGTATCACCATCATTGTTTCCAAATATTCCGTGGAGATTCAGGCCGTTGAATAAGGGAATAGTAAACGGGCTGCAGTAATCACCTGCATGTATCACCATGGACACCTTTTTTTCCTTAAATATTTCAACAGCCTTTTTTATGTGGGCTACATGATCGTGAGAGTCAGAACAGATACCAATCAGCATAAGAGCGGAAAGTTTTTGTTTAGAATGTAAAGTTTTTAAAGCAGTAGCATCCGTTTATAAAACAGAACCTGAATGCTTAAGCTTTTGCTAAATGTTTAGTAACTTTAAAGCATTCAATTACCACTATAAACTATAAATTTGCTGAACCGTTTCGAAATTACGAATGGCCGGCAAAAATTTCGGAGATAATGTCAGTAACGAAAGATGATGTGCACTACGTAGCCAATCTTGCCAGGCTTCAACTAAACGATGATGAAGCTGAAGGCCTGAAAGAGGATATGAACAAAATTTTGGGGTATATCGATACACTCAACGAACTGGATACATCCAATGTTGAGCCGCTTGAACACGTTACGGAGATCACAGCAACAACCTTTAGAAAAGATGAGGCCAGGGAACCACTCAGCCATGAGGATGCTTTGAAAAACGCTCCGGATGCCGATTCAGACTATTTCCGTGTGCCAAGAGTTATTGAATAACCTTCCAATTGATAATTATTCATCCCTCAGAGAGTCTTGATTTTCCTAATCAACAACCTCTGAATACCAACGGATTCCCCATTATTCACAAACCCTATCCAGCTGATGGCTGCCAAAAAGAGTAAGAAAAAAAAAGCAACTGAGATTCCCGACTTCTGGGAATCGTTACCACCGGCCAGGCAACATGCCTTTGCCCTGGCATTTTTGTTTATACTGCCACTTTTTCTCTTTCATGCGTCCATTATTGGCGGACAACAATATATGGGGCACGATGTGTTGCAGTGGCGTGCCGGAGCGGAATCGCTAATTCAACATCAGCAGGATTACGATGAAACTGCTCACTGGGCTTCCAACATGTTTTCGGGAATGCCTGCAACCACGATTTCACACCCGCCCCAAATCAGCAATCTTGATAATACCATACTTCGGGCACTGCAATTTATTTATCCTGCAGCGGAGATGTGGATTCTGCTCGCCGGTGCGTATTTAATGTTCATTTTGATGGGCTTCCGGTCCGTTTCAGCGGTTTTCGGAGCTATTGTAATTGGTTTTACCACCTACATTCCAATCATAATAGGGGCAGGCCATAATGCAAAATTCCTTGCTTACATCTACATTCCGTGGCTTTATGCAGGGTATTATCTGATTACCCGTTCCAAATTAAACCGATGGGCTGCTTTTTTCATTTTCGCGCTTGCACTAACTCTCCATTTGCGGGCATATCATCCGCAGGTAACCTACTTTTTCCTGTTTCCTCTGGGCACGCTGTTTATTTATGATCTGGTTAAATCATTTCGTTCTGATCAGGCAAAACCATTTCTCATTCAATCCGGATGGATGGTTGGCGCGGCGGTTGTTGCTGTACTCATCACCATCCAAATATACTGGAGTACATTTGAATACTCTTCCTTCAGTATGAGGGGAGGCTCCGAGCTGGCCGGCACTGACGGACTCTCCCGGGAGTACGCCTTTGCATGGTCGCAAGGTTGGGGTGAGCTTCTTACACTCTTAATTCCCGGAGCTTATGGTGGATCAGAATATTACTGGGGACCAAAAACATTTACCAGCGGACCGCACTATTTTGGTGCTGTGGCATTTCTCTTTTTTGTGATTGGTGCACTAAAATCAAACCATAAGCTGAAGTGGGTATTTCTAGGCCCCGGTATTGCTACACTTCTGTTTTCTCTGGGTGAACATTTTGGAGCACTGAACAACCTGATGTTCGACTATTTTCCGATGTTTGACAAGTTTCGGGTACCTGAAATGTGGCTGATGATCACACTATTCTGTTTCACAATACCGGCAGTGATGGGTTTTGAGTGGGTGGCCGATCAGATAAAGTCAGGAAATAAAAACAGCTGGAGAATGCCGCTTTTTGTTGCATCGGGCATTGCACTGGTGGCGGTATTTATTGGCCTGCAGATGTTATCATTCGAAAAACCGGGAGAAAGACAGCGGTTAGCTCAGCAAGTGGCCTCTCAAAATCAGGTTTCGCCGGAAGACCCTGCCGTATCTCAGACGGTTTCAAGAATTATACAAACACAACTAATTCCTGAACGGGAATCCATAGCTACCTTTGATACAATTCGCTTTGCTCTGCTCTTTTTCATCGGAGCAGGAATATTATGGGGGATGGGAATCCGGAAAATTCCTCTTTCGGTTGGCGGCATTGCGCTCTGCATGATACTCGCATACGATTTGATCTCAGTTGATTCCCGATATCTCAGTGAACGCTCATTAGTAGATCAGCAATTAACCCGTGAGGATGTGCTCAACCGGCAAGAGAGGCCAATTGATCAGTTTATCGCAGAGAATATTATGGGCGATGGAGACTGGCCATATCGGGTGCTGCCATTTCTTGATAATGCATTTAACAATGCCACACCTTCTTACTTTTATCCATCTGCCGGGGGGTATTCAGGTGCAAAACTGGGTTATTATCAGGATTTAATTGATGAAGCGATCTTTTCCGGGGCAACAGGTTTAAACAACGGCGTACTCAGCATGCTGAATGTGAAATATGTAACACATATGCAGCCCATTCGTCTTCCGGGTCTCGAAGTGGTGTATCAGGAGGAGACAGGGTATGTACTTGAAAACCAAAATGTACTGCCAAAAGCATTTTTTGTGGATACCGTTGAGGTGCTTCAGAATCAGCCGGCTGTGCTAAGACGAATCTCGAGTGATTTTAATCCAGCCGAAATTGCATTTACTGCACAGGAACTTTCATCTCCGGTTCAACGGGATACCACCGCCACAGTAGCTATTACAACATATAACGCCAATCACATAACGGTCGAAATAGATAGGGCAGAGCCCGGCTTTCTTGTTTTGAGTGAAATCTGGTATCCGCCAGGCTGGAATGCTTCACTAAATGGAGAAGAGATTGAAGTGATCCGGACAAATTACGTTTTGCGTGGTTTTGAAATTCCCGCAGGTGAACACGTACTTGAAATGAGGCTTGAACCGGTTTGGTATAAAACAGGAAACAGACTTGCTCTCATCGGTACCATCATGCTGTTTGGCAGTGGTTTTGCAGGAGCCTTCTTTGTGTACCGCAGGCGGGAAGAGGCAGCGTAAGCTTCTCAGATTTCCAGCACGTTGTTATCGCGGTAAAAGATGGACGTTTCACACTCCATAAACTCAATGGGGCTGAATCCTTTGAAGGGAAGCTGCCTGAATCCGCTCTCCTTTAAAAGAATAATGCCATCAGAATATTTTTCACGGTTGGTATCATCAAAAATAATAACACCTCTTTTTGATAGATGATTTCGGGCTTCGGCTGCGCACTTATTACGTTCTCTTCCATCAATAATGATAATATCGAATGGGTGTTCTCCCTCAGAGATAGCATTTATATAATTCTCGCCAAGCTCCCGGAAGAGCAGTTTTACATTTTGAGGCATCTTTTCTGATATCTCATCAAACCAGCTTTTTACATGCTCTACAGCCGTGACTGATTTGACCCGCTTCGCCCACCAAAGTGTGCCCAGTCCGGATCCATATTCAAATACAGTCAGCTCTTTCTGCAGCCGTTTTTCAAGCAGTTCATTCACGCCATAGGTAAACCATGGAACGGGATGTTCATTCAAATCCACTGATTTTCCGCTCCGGAAACTTTTAAACCAGCCATTATTTCGCAGATAACTTTTCCTTCGCAGCAGCCAGTAATCATACAGGGGAAAACGGGAGAGAATAGGGTGGATTTTGGTGAGGAATAAATCGGATTGTGTGAATCGCCTGCTCATGGGTCAGTTTTGTAATCTGTATGAATGAAAGCTTTACAAGTATACAATCTTCCTAAAAAGAAAACAGATTTTTTGGAATAGCAGATTTAATCAGATCAAGGCATAAAAAAACCGGTATTCCCTGTGAGAATACCGGCTTGAAGAATAAATCAAAAAAAATCAGTATGTAAACCCAAGCTTGTCGAGACCGTATTGAATCTCTTCGCTGCTCATGAAGAGCTCCCATAACAATCCTGTGCGATGGTTTTCAATCATCACAACAATAGGGCCCTGATCAATGGCGAGGTATCGCTCCGGGAACCAGTTCTCTTCGATGCTCAGGGCATCATAAAAACCATAAGGGCCAAATGTTTCTTCATAGTAGTTTTCATAAAGATTACGGATCACTTTCATAGACTCTTCGGGGGTGTATGGAAATGAAGAGAGGGCAGCTGTTGGTGTAATCACTCCAACATCATCTACATGAGGCTTGTGTGCCCGATACCCTGTTGTTGAATAACTGGCGGTTAAACCCCATAAATCTTCACCGTAACCCGCAAATCCATATGGATTTTCTTTGGCATATTCATAGTGAATCAGGGAGTGATTTCGGTTATTATCCCAGAAATTTCCATATTCATCTTCAAGATTTCGGGGGTCAAGCCCGAGATATGAGTAGTGAGCCCAAAAAAGCGGACCGCTATACTCAACCGCACCATTGTGGCTGAATGGAAGCGAATAACCATACGCTTCATGTTCTTCAAGGGCGATATCACCACCCCGCGCCCAGCCCTCGTGGTAAACTTCCGGTTCTATTGGATAGGTTGGTGAAGCAGCTGCCAGGATGTATGTGATGAGCGTTTCGTCATACCCATGAATAGTGTGATCCATTCCAAAATCGTGGTTGGGCGACCAATGCCAGTAAAGCGCGTTTTCCTCTCCATTTTTGGTGTGCCAATTCCAGTTTACCTCACGCCATAATGTATCAATTCGGTCGGCAATTGAATTTGCGCGATCTGAACCATCGCGCAGATACTGCCGTACTGTAAGCAGACCCTGTACAAGGAATGCTGTTTCAACAATGTCGGCAGCATCATCCATATCGCTGAATGGTCTTGTTTCGCCGGTTGGCCCGTACATCCAGTGTGGCCATACGCCATTATATCGTTCTGCAGTTTCCAGAAAATCTACAATTCGTTCAAACCGGTCAACAGCTTCATCTCTGGTAATGAAACCGCGTTCAACACCAACAATGATGGCCATCAGCCCAAATCCGGATCCACCGGCTGTTACTACATCACGGTCATCCTGGGGATAGTGGCCATCCATGTGGTATCGCTCACGGGCCAAACCGGAATTTGGCTCAGCGCCATCCCAGAAATACTGAAAGGTTGCATATTGAACTTTGTCGAGCAATTCATCGTCGGTTAGCTCCTCGGGTTGATCAGCCCGGCTTTCGTCAAGATCGGCAGAATCATTATCGCAAGAGATGATTGAGAAAATTAATAATGGCAATAAAAAAAGAAGAGTTACCTGATTTTTTAGATAATTCATAAGTCTTTGGTCAGATTAACATTGTATTGAATAATTCGCGTGTAGCTTGGGGTCGTTTTGATATTAATTGATTACCGGGCATCCATTGCCAGCCGGAAACCAATATTAAAAGTGGCACTTTCCCGGGAGTGAGACTGGCGTGCCGAAACACGATAACTGTAACAGACCTCTTTTTGGCACAAAAAAGATCCGCCACGAGTAACTTTTTCATCCGGATTTTCTACAAAGAGGGCGGGGTTTCCTTCATAAAGCCGGAATGTGTCGGATGTCCACTCCCACACATTTCCACCCATGTCGGTCAATCCGGCTTCTGTTTTGCCAAACTCACCTACGGGCGATGTATACAGATAACCATCCTCAGCACTGTTCTCAATTGGAAATTGTCCCTGCCATACATTGGCGCGATAAACTCCGTTCTCTACCAGTTCATTGCCCCAGCTGTATGGATTACCGCTGTTCACTCCGCCTTTTGCAGCATATTCCCATTCAATTTCTGTAGGGAGTCTTTTGCCTGCCCACTCAGCAAAGGCATTTGCATCGTTCCAGCTTATATGAGTTACAGGATGGTTGTCATCTGCTTCGTAACCTTGCAAACCCAGCGGATATTTCCAGTTTGCGCCTTCAATCATAGCCCAGCGGCCTGTTTCATAGTCCATCACAACCGAATCTCCAAAGCGCTCTGCTTCAGTCTGATAGCCGGTTTCTTCAACAAAGCGCCGAAATTCTGAAACTGTAACGGGACTTACATCAATAAAAAATGGATCCACATCAGTTCTGAAGGCCGGCGCCTCATTGGGAAGGGTATTCTCCGCGCCAATAATAATTTCACCACCACCGAAGTAAACCATCCCCCAGGGAGGATCGGGTGACTCTTTTGTGGTGCAGCCGCCGATTAAAAGCGCCAAAATGAGCAGAACAGAAGATTTATGGATCATTATTTTCAAGTTGATTTATAGCTGATTACTCAGTTATAAAGTAAAGCAAGATTTAGCTAAGAATAAATGTATCTCTGCGTGTTACTTAAACTCGATTTCTGCCACAACCGGAAAGTGGTCAGACGGATACTTTAAACCGTCGTAGCTGTCGGTAAGCACACCGTAACGCTTTACGCTGAAGTGATCTGTGAGGAATATATAATCAATTCTGCGGTCGGGTACGCGGGTAAAACTGAAACCGTTAAAAGTGCCCGTTGGCCCGTGTGGCGGATTTTCTGTGATGTTGTAGGCATCCAGAAAACGACCGTGATCGATCACTTTTTCATACGCTTTATTGCCTGGAACGGCATTCAAATCACCCAGAAAAAGTATTTTAGCATCAGGTGCGGTATGCTCGTCTACATGCTCGAGGACCATTCTGCTGCTGTTTTCCCGTGCCTCCTGGCTTTCATGATCGAAGTGTACATTGTAAACGTAGAACTCTTTTCCGGATTCAATGTGTTCAAATTTACCCCATGTACAAATTCTGTGGAAATTTACTCCCCAATCCATTGAGGGGCGATCGGGAGTTTTCGACAGCCAAAATGTATCGTGCTCCAGAACGCGAAACATATCGGGATCATAAAATATAGCACTGTGTTCCCCTTCGGTATCGCCATCATCGCGGGCTACACCGATGTACTCCTGTCCGAGCATTTCTCGCAGATCCTGTAACTGGTTATGTTCTCCTTCCTGAGAACCCCAGAGTGCGATATCATGAAACCGAATTACATTGGCAACGTGATCTTTTCGCATTTCCCAGCTATTATCGTGCTCGGGAGGGGTATAGTAGAAAATGTTGTAGGATGAGATATTAAAGTTCTGAGCAACTGCTTTCTGAGGGGTCCACATGAAGAATGATATGACGATTGCGGAGAACACGATTTTAACCATGCCACTCATCTGCTCAATCGATTTTAAAAATCTTTCGGAAGTTTTCATGACGTAATGATTTAGATTAACTGTTTGGATAGTTGGATGTTGATCAATAAGTAAAACCGAGATCATCCAGTGCAGACTGAACTTCGGGTGCCTGCATAAAAAGATCCCATAACAAACCGGAGCGGTGATTTTCAATCATGATAATTATCGGTCCCTGATCAATGGCAAGATATGAATCGGCCCACCAGCCCTCGGTTGGATTAAAGGCATCGTGGAATCCGTATTCACCCCAGAGTTTGTCACCAAGTACATAGTAAAAATGGCGTATTGCCTCCATCGACTCTTCCGGAGTGTAGGGGATGGAAGAGATCGCAGCTGTGGGAGTTATGGTGCCGTTGTCCCGGTTTGGTTCGTGAGCCAGGTAACCTTCAAAGTTGTCGCTGGCGGTTAACCCCCAGCTATCGGATGAATAGCCCACAAAATTATTTGGGTTTACAATGTTGTGCTGCCGGTTTATGAGTGTGTGATTCCGGTTCTGAGTCCAATAATCTGCATAGGTGTCAGATAGGTTTCGGGGATCAAGCCCAAGAAACGAATAGTGAGCAAAAAAGAGCGGGCCACCATAAGCAAAACCAACCGGTAAATTTATGCCATAGTAACTGTTGTTGTTTCTGATGGACCCCGATTGCGCCCATCCTTCATGGTACACTTCCGGCTCAATTCCGTGATTTTCTGATGAAGCGGCCAGTATATAGACAATCAAAGCTTCATTGTAACCGGTTATTGGCATATTCATCTGCCAGCCGTGATTTTCTGACCAGTGCCAGTAAAGTACATTCTCCCCATCGCGTGTATACCAATCCCACTCAATCGTATCAAGAAGGTGGTTGATGGAGTCGATCAGATCTTGCTCCTGTTCATGATTTGAATCTAAATATTCGCGGACGGTGATGAGTCCCTGTGCCATAAATGCCGTTTCCACAAGATCTCCGCCATCATCAAACTGGCTGAATGCAATGGTTTTGCCGGTTGAGCCGCTCATCCAGTGGGGCCAGACACCATAAAACCGGTCTGCATCGGCAAGAAAATTTACAATTCTCTCAATTCGGTTTATCCCTTCGCTGCGGCTGATGAAACCGCGGTGTATGCCAACCAATATGGCTTTTAAACCAAAACCACTGCCACCTATTGTTACCAAATCGCCCGATGTGTTTCGTTCTCGTGCCATACCGCTTTGCGGATGTGCAAAATCCCAGAAATAGCCAAAGGTGGCTCGCTGAATCTTTTCCAGAAGTTCTGTATCTGAAATTTCCGGGAATTTAAATTCAGGGTTTAATCCTGTTTGAAATCGTCCGCTGTACTCATCAAAAGAAAAGCCGTTATCGAACTCAAGATCACTGCTGATTCGTATTTGGTGGTGGCGATAATAGTCGAGTGGTTCATCTGCTGTGATTGAAATTGTTTTTCCATCAGCGGAAAGTTCAAAACTCTTCGAAAATGATGGGGAAATACTTACATAATTCTGATAATCCTGGGTATCCAGATCATCAGAAAACTCAATCTCAAGTGTCAGATTGTTATAGGTAACATTTCTCAGGATGTTTTCTCCCGGAATATCCTGGTCATTAATTCGAATAGATGTAATCTCTGCGGTTCCGTTTACTGTTCTGAAATTATAGACAGCTCCCGGGAAATCGGAACCCTCGGCTGATTCTAACTGATCCGTAATTCGAAGTGTGTAGGTTGTAAGATATTCCAGATCATCTGTGGGTGAAATAGCAATGGTTCTCCCGTTGTTGATCAGATTGATGTTGGCAGCTTGTTCCTCTTCTGTGTCTTCATGCACAATTTGTACACTATTTTGGGCAGAGGTTTGGCCTACCGGAACAGAAAATTCAATCCGGATAGTGGGGGAAACAGAGATATCATTCGTGGTTTGATCCGAACTGAAGGTAGTTCCTGAAACGGATACTGAGATTAGTTGAAATGTTTCGGATGGATCCGGTTCTGTGGTACTATCACTGCAGCCGGCAATAAGTAAGGCTGCAAACAATCCGCAAATAATAAATGGATTGAAATAAACTGATATAAAAAATGGTTTTGCGGACTTCATCATTTGAAAGTAGCTCAATACGGAAAAATAATACCCGGTACACATTGAAAAACAAATATGTACCGGGCAGAAGGTATGCTGTTGAGGTTTAAACCTCAGGGATTTGGGAAATTAGTTGTCTGATTCGTACATCAGGCGTATTTCTGCGTCAGAAAGTACCTGATGATAAATCTTAATGTCGTCAAGCTGACCTTTGAAGTGGTTTGAAGTCGGGAAGTCGTATCCGCCCCAGGGTTCGTTACTCCACAGTTCACCTGCTCGTGATTGCAAGAATCCGAATGCAAAATCATCAAAAACTTCCGGTGATTGACCACTGAATGTCATCCCTGTTGTATTTCTCTGGATGGACTCTTCAGGCCACAGATCAAAATCGAAGCTCTTCATCAGGTCGCCGTTGTAGTACATTTTCGCTCTTCTTTCGGCGCCATCATATGTTAGAGTAACATGCAGCCAGTTATCTTTGAGCAGATTAACCATTTGCTGAGGACTCAGGCTTCTTGCATAGTCCCAGCCTTGCCAGCCGCCACTGTTTCTGTCGGTCGCTTCTGCCGGGAACCACATATCTTCTCCAAAGGTAGAACCGTCTGATGTTTCGAACTGAAGTGCGAATTTTGCAGATTCATAGTTTGCGGCAATTTCAAATTGAATTCCAAAGAAGGCTCCAATACCAAGTACAAAATGTCCGGCAGGGTCTCCGTTCTCGTTCACGTGGCCTTCAGAGTTTGTTTTTACCCAGAAACTAAGTGTGAAGTCGGAAGTGCTGATCAGGTCGGCTGCATTTGGTACTTCGATAATACTTGTATTCCCGTTGAATATTGCAACCTGTCCGGCTTCCGGATTTCTTGGATCACCATAAGTGATGTCGATTTCTGCTGAAGCATTGTAATTTCCAACAGCATCTTCTGCATTTCCATCAAGCGGCCAGTGAGCTACCATTCCCGGAGGACTAAAAGTACCTTCAGTTTTGAAAGTTCTGGAAGTGTTGGCCAGGGGCTGATCATCTTCATTCAATAGCCCGCTTCTGAGTTCCAGCTGGTATAATGCGCCGGAGCCGAGATCTTCTTCAGGCTGAATGGTTAGAGTTGGGCCATCCACTGAGATTTGAATTGGCATCTCAGTTTCATCATAATCCTGAATTAATGCAATGTTTGCTTGTGTAGCAGTTGCAGGATTAATATTCGAGTTAAACGTGATCTCAATGGTTGCGTCCAGAGGTACATTATCCGGCGCTGTAGGTGCATTAAGATCCAAGCCGCCCACTGTCATCGATTCGATGTTCAGTGTTAACGGTTCGTCACTATCTGTTCCACAAGATTGGAGCATTACGGCCATTAAGGCAACTGCCGTAATAATCAACATTGTAATTTTTTTTGATTTCATAAAGTATGATTTGAAAGGTTTATGGTAGGATTATTTACAGTTTGCTTTGATATCTGCACAGATTGTTCTGTTATTGTTCTTAAAAAATCTCGCGTGTACGCCACTCAGTTTTGAAGTACGAAACAAAGCCCGGCAAATATCTCAGATCGTTATGGTGCAATAATTAATTACAAAATATAAAATAAATGATGCAAAAAATAGTGCAAATATTAAGTTGATTCCATTTCAGGGAATAGAGCGATTTAAAATGAATTTACTGTGAAAATTTTGAAAATTAGGTAAAAAATGCAGACAAACTAACTGTTTGCCTTCAAGCGATTTAGAAAAGAGTGTTTTAGATGTCTTTGTACTAAAATGCAAATACTGAAAAATAGATTTGCACAAAAATGGCAATTAGTGCAAAAAAATTTATATTTTGCATGAAGCTTGTTTTCCGAAAAAAGATCTTCAGAGAAAAGCTCTATTAGAATTTTAAAACAGAAGAGGTAAACAATGAGACAAAGGTTACAGAATTTCAGCTACTTCATTGGTTTCGTTATAACGGCTTCCATACTACTTGGAAGTACTGCCAGCATTTTTGCTCAGCATCAGGTTAGCGGAACGATTACGGAGGAAGGCACAGGGGAGCCCTTAATGGGCGTAAATATTGTTATTGAAGGAACCACCATTGGCACATCATCGAATATAGATGGTGAGTACCAGTTAAACATACCTTCAGATGATCAGGTTCTTGTATTCTCCTTTATAGGATACGAAACCAAACAAGTTAATGTTGATGGCAGATCAGTAATTGATGTGTCCCTTGCAGAAATCTCAATTGTTGGTGAAGATCTTGTGGTTGTTGGGTATGGTACTCAGCGAAGAAGAGATGTAACCGGTTCCGTTTCAAGAGTGGATGGAGAGAGAATTACACGAATTGCTACTCAATCAGTAGATCAGGCATTGCAGGGTGTTGCTGCGGGTGTGCAGGTTACGCCTTCATCGGGTGCGCCCGGGGCCGGGTCAGTTATTCGGATACGTGGTGTTGGAACACTTGGCGATGCATCACCGCTTTTTGTGGTTGATGGAATGACGACCGATAATATCAACTATCTGAATCCAAATGATATTGAATCGATTGATATTCTGAAGGATGCTTCGGCAACGGCAATTTATGGTGCCCGTGGAGCCAACGGAGTTATTCTTATCACTACAAACAGATCGAATCTTGAAAGGCCGGCTGAATTCAGTATAAATTATTACTCAGGTTTTCAGCAGGTAGCACGTACCGTGCCGGTTACTAATGCACGTGATTATGCAATGCTGGCAAACGAAGTGGCTGCCAACGAAGGCAATTCACCACCGTTTGGAAATCCGGATGCTTTTGGGGAGGGAACCAACTGGCAGGATGAAATTTTCAGAACTGCGCCCATCCAGAATTTAAATATTTCGGCATCGGGAGGGACATCCTCTACGGCGTATAATATCAGCGGTAGTTATTCTTCACAGGAAGGAATTATCAGGGAGAACTTTCTCGATCGATTTTCACTTCGGCTCAATAATGAATATTTCATCACGGATGATTTTCAGGTAGGCCATAACATAGCCATGGTTTATGAGTCTTATCAAAATGCTCCGGGTGTAGTTGGCGCGGCATACAGGGGCGATCCAACCATTCCGGTATTTACAGAAGATGGTGATTATTCACCAACCGATGTGAGGGCATCCGTAGGGAATCCCGTTGCGCAGTTCGAATACAACAGCAACAACGAAAACTCCCGTAACCGAATGATGGGTAACGTCTATCTGAATTACTATTTCCTGGATAATTTCCAGTTCAGAAGTAATTTTGGCCTCGATGCGAATCGTGTAGAAGGAAAAAGTTATACACCTATCTATTTTGTTTCGCCCATTCAAAATAGCGAACAAACTTCGCTCAATGTCTTTAATAATTTTACAACAAACGTTCTTTGGGAAAATACAATACAGTACCAGGAACAGCTGGATAACCACCGGTTTGATGTGCTTCTTGGCTATACCGTTGAACAATTCAGAACCGAAAATCTGAGCGGAAGCCGTATAGGAATTGTTGGTGATGATCCATCACTTTGGTTCCTAAATGCCGGAGACCAGAGTGAAGGTGTACAAAATTCTAACTCTGCCGGTGAGTGGGGTATGGAATCGTATCTTGGCCGTGTAAATTACAACTATCGCGACAGATACATGGTTACAGCAACCATTCGGCGCGATGGATCTTCACGCTTTGGTGCAGATAACCGATATGGCTGGTTCCCTTCATTTGCCCTTGGGTGGATTGTTTCGGATGAATCGTTCATGCCTCAACCCGACTGGCTTACACAGGTTAAACTTCGCGGAAGCTGGGGAGTTACCGGTAACGACAAGATTGACTTTTACCCCGGTGTACCTACAGTTTCCGGAAACCTAAATGCAGTTTTTGGGCAAGATCCAAGCCTTAATTTTGGTGCCTTGCCTATCGGTTTAGCCAATCCGCAGATTCGCTGGGAAGAGACAACACAGCTGAATATTGGCCTGGAGCTTGAACTGTTCGACAGCCGGCTGCGAAGTGAGCTCGAGTATTACGATCGCGTAACAGACGGTATTCTGGTTAGAGTGCCAATTCCAAGTTATGTGGGTGCATCACCATCGCCGTTTGTAAATGCGGCAGAAGTGAAAAACTATGGCCTTGAGCTGACCGTAAACTGGCAGGATACCCGCGGTGATCTTTTCTACAGTATTGGAATGAATGCTACCACCATAAGTAACGAAGTACTCTCATTAGGGCGTGGTAATGAAGATATTTTTGGCGGCGGTGTTGGTGTAGGCGGTATGCTGGCTACCAGAACTGTTGTTGGGAGGCCAATCGGCTCATTCTTTGGCTACCAGATGGATGGAATTTTCCAGAATCAGGCAGAAGTAGATGCCGGGCCAAGACTTGGAAATGAACGACCCGGTGACATCAGGTTTAAAGATCTCACCGGTGACGGACAAATCACCACAGACGACCGAACGTTTATTGGCTCGCCAATACCCGATTATCTGTTCTCTTTCAATTTTGAGATTGGGTACAAAGGTGTTGATTTGAGTGCTGCACTAACCGGTTCATACGGTAATGATGTGTACAATGCCAAAAAACAGGCGCGGTTTGGAACACCAAACTTTGAAAAATCGGCTCTTAACCGCTGGACAGGAGAAGGATCAACAAATTCTTATCCTAGGATTACAAATGGAGGCCATAATTACAATGTCTCTGATTTCTTTGTGGAAGATGGAAGCTTCCTGAAACTTCAAAGTTTAACACTTGGCTATACATTGAATCCATCGCTGACCAGTGCGCTTGGCATGAGAAACCTCAGGGTTTATGCGAATGGTAACAATCTGTTCACAATAACAGGTTACGACGGTTACACACCGGAAATTACAAGCGGCTCGGTAATAGCATCCGGTATTGACGGTGCATTCTATCCTTTTGCCAGAACCATCACATTTGGTGTAAGCGCCACTTTTTAAATGATGGATAAGCACTCAAAAGAAATTCTAAGACAAAACATAAATATTATGGACAACTCAAAAACATTTCGTCCCCGCAGGCTGTTACGAACGGCAGGATTGTCTCTTCTGCTTGCTGCGTTTACCGTGGTATCGTGCAGTGATGTTGTAAACAAAACACCACTGGGCCAGCAAACCAGCGAGAACTTTTTCCAAAATGAGCAACATGCCATTCAGGCTACCAATGCAAGCTATCAAAAGCTGAGAGACTGGAATATTCACGTATTTTCATTCCTGGGGCTTACAGATATGATATCTGATGATGCAACCAAAGGCAGTACACCTACCGATGCAGCACAACTTCTGGATATTGAAGACCTAACGTTTGATGCCGGCAGCGGCGATGTAAATACATGGTGGGAAGGAAACTATCAGGGTATCTACAGAACGAATATTGCCATTAAAAATATTCCCGGAATAGATATGAACACCGGCCTCAGAGAAAGGCTGGTAGGTGAAAACCACTTTCTGAGAGGGTATTACTACTTCAACCTTGTAAGAGGTTTTGGAGCCGTTCCTTTGATAACCTCACCACTTGCACCCGATGAGTATGACCAGGAGAGAGTACCTGCAGATCAGATTTACGCTCAGGTTATCAGTGATCTTGAATTTGCAGCAGAAGTTCTGCCTTTCAAATCGGAATATTCTGCGTCGGATTTAGGCCGGGCAACAAAAGGAGCCGCCCATGCACTGCTTGCAAGGGTACATCTCTATTTAGAGAATTACGATCAGGCACTGCAATATGCAAATGAGGTAATCAATTCCGGAGAATACGCTCTTTTGGACGACTACTTCACAATTTTTACCCGGCAGGGAGAAAACTCATCTGAATCGATTTTTGAAGTTCAGGCTACAGAAAGTGAAGAGGGCGGAACCGGTACTCAGTATGGTGAAGTACAAGGTGTTCGCGGGCAGCCAAATTTAGGCTGGGGTTTTAACAGGCCATCGCGCGATCTGGATGCTGCATACGAAAGCGGAGATCTCAGGCAACAGGCTACAATCCTTTCACCATGGGAAGAGTTACCCGATGGTACAGGGCTTACCGTTATCCAGAATGCAACCATGGTTGATGACAGGTATAACAAAAAAGCGTTTGCCCCATCAAACCATGCGGGTGCACGTGGTAACAGTCCCGTTAATATTCGCAGAATCCGTTATGCTGATGTAATCTTAATTGCAGCTGAAGCAAGCTACAGAACCGGGAATGAAGGTGATGCACGCATGTACGTGAATATGATTCGCGACCGGGCACGGGTTGGCAACAGCAACACATTGGGAGTAATTCCTGAAAACATGTCGCCGGTTGTGATGAACTCACTGGATCTGAGCGAAATTAATTCGCAAGTATTTGCACGATTTATCAATGCAAATGGCCCTGCTGATGAAGCCGGAATGGTTCCATTTACACACGATGTTGAAAGCAGCCAACCGGTCATTGAAGCGCTTGATGTAATCACATCAGTGAATGGAACAGCAGTAACAAGCCGTTCAGAATTTTTGGCTGCAGTAAATGCGCAAACAGCCGGCTCATCCATTCCAGTAGATATTGTTAGAGTTCAGCACACAGGCAATGGCCAAAGCAATGAACAGCTTACATTAACAATTACTGTTGAAGAACTTCTGCCCGATATCACGGCATCAGGGCAACAGCTGCTGGATGCCATCTGGCAGGAACGACGAGTAGAGCTTGCCATGGAGCAGAAACGCTGGTTTGATCTGATCAGGCAGGGACGCGCTGCCGAAGTGATGCAGGCACTCGGGAAAAACTTTGTAGAAGGGAAACACGAACTGTTCCCAATCCCAACCAATGAGATCGATCTGAGCAACGGTATGTTGCAGCAGAATCCTGGATGGTAAACTTCTTAAGAGGGCAGGTTCTGTAAAGGCCTGCCTCTCTTTTATATAGATGCGGGAAAAGTTAACGCAGAAATCCGCATACCAGTCAATAGTTTCAATAAACAGATCGTGTTAATACAAGATTGATAACAATCTGGCCGGTAAAGAAAAACCGGGCTTCGCCAGATTTGTACTGATCAGAAAATTGAGAGTGCTCATTTCTCTGAAAATTACGTTTTGAAGATATTTAAAGACAATCATATGCATTATAAAAAACAACTCTACACACTATTAATACCATTATTACTGATCAGCTTTATTTTTGTAAATGCATCTGATCAGTCAATAGCGAAAGAGAATCTCACAGATCCACCTGCAGTAACGGAACAGGGTTCAGCGGATAGCCCCGTTCGTATCACACCTCTTCGTCATCCGGAGAAAGTAGATTCTGTGCTGGCACTAATGACTCTTGAAGAAAAAGTTGGTCAGTTAAACCTGTTAAGCAGTGGGTTTGCAGAAACCGGCCCCGTTTTAAGTGAACAGTACAGGGAGATGATCGGTGAAGCAAAACTGGGCGGTGTTTTCAATGCACATACGGTAGAACATACCCTGGATCTGCAGAGAGTTGCCGTGGAAGAGACACGGCTTGGCATACCCCTGCTTTTTGCGTTTGATGTAATTCACGGACATCGTACCATTTTCCCGGTACCTTTGGCCGAAGCATCCACCTGGGACCCTGACCTCATCGAAAAAGCGTCACGAATTGCTGCGAAAGAATCGGCAGCAGCCGGCCTTCACTGGACCTTTACACCCATGATTGATGTATCGCCTGATCCGCGCTGGGGACGAATAGTTGAAAGCTCCGGGGAAGATCCGTTGCTCAATAAACTGTTTGGTGTAGCACGCATTAAAGGATTTCAGGGAGATGATCTTTACGAACTTGACACCATTATGGCAACAGCCAAACATTTTGCAGCGTACGGCATGGCAGAAGCAGGCCGGGATTACAATACCGTAGATATTTCGGAGCGAACGTTAAGAGAAGTACACCTGCCGGCATTTAAAGCCGCTGTAGATGCGGATGTACGAACCTTTATGACCGCATTTAATGAGTACGACGGAGTTCCGGCTACAGGCAGTGATTATTTATTCAACAGAATTTTAAGAGATGAGTGGGGCTTTGATGGTTTTGTGGTTACCGATTACACTGCAATCATGGAGTTGATACCGCACGGATATGCAAGAGACGAAGCGCATGCTGCCGAACTTGCCCTGAATGCAAATGTAGATATGGATATGATGAGTAACATCTTTCTTGAAGAGTTACCGGCCCTTGTTGAACAGGGAATTATCCTGGAAGAACAGATAGATATGGCCGTAGCCAGAATACTTGATATGAAATTTGAACTCGGCCTGTTCGAAGATCCCTACCGATACAGTGATTACGAACGGGAAGCCGAAACCATCATGCGGGAAGACTTTCTTGATTTTGCTCTTGAAGTAGCAGAAAAATCAATCGTACTACTAAAAAATGATGATCTTCAGCCATTAACTGAAGAGAAAAAAAATATCGCAGTTATAGGGCCGCTTGGTGATAATCAGTATGATGTGATGGGATCCTGGTCTGCAGCCGGTGAAGCGTCAGACAATATCTCATTACTCGAAGGACTCACAAATGCAGTAGCATCTGATGTTCAGATTGAATTTGCACAAGGAGTTCCTCTAAGCCTGGATGATGCGAGTACCGATGGAATTGAAGAGGCTGTGCAGCTTGCAAAAGAGTCGGACGTGGTAATTTTAGCACTTGGTGAAGGCAGGCACATGAGTGGCGAGGCTGCATCACGCACAACACTTACACTGCCCGGTGCACAACAAGAGTTACTTGAAGCAATTCATGAAACCGGAACTCCGGTTGTACTGGTATTAATGGCAGGCAGACCCCTCGAAATAAACTGGGCAAACGAACATATACCTGCAATTGTAAATGCATTTTACCTGGGAACACGAACCGGAGATGCAATTGCATCGGTGCTCTATGGAAATCACAATCCAAGTGGCAAACTTACATTTAGCTGGCCATATACTGTTGGGCAGGTGCCCAATGTATACTATCAGAAAAAAACAGGCCGCCCGATTGATCCGAACCAGCGATATACATCGAAGTTCATTGATGCCCCGAATGATCCGCTCTATCCGTTCGGATATGGATTGAGCTACACCTCATTCCGGTATGATGACCTCACTCTGGACAAAGATGAGATAAGGAACGATGGCAACCTTACTGTATCTGTAAAAGTTACAAACAGCGGTGATGTTGCCGGGCACGAAATTGTACAGCTCTACACCCGAAAAATGGTTGCGAGTGTCACTCAGCCGGTGCGGCTGCTGCGCGATTTTGAGAAAATTTATCTTGAACCGGGCGAGTCAAAAATTGTAGAATTTCAACTGAATGCGAGCCAATTAACCTACTTAGATCAACAACTTAATCCTGTTTTGGAACCGGGTGAAGTAAGAGTTTATGTTGGCACAAACGTTGCCCAGACACTGGAAAGTGAATTTTTAATTGTTGAATAAGCAGGATTTCCTATTTTTAGCTGATTTATGAAGGGCATTGGAAATAGGGTGTAACACCATAGTATAAAAGCAGTAACCAACAGGTGTACAAAAACCCTGGAAATTAAAACTGCAGGCATACATTATATATGAAAATAACCCTTAAAGACATCGCAGACGATACAGGGTATGCAATATCAACGATTTCACGTGTATTGCGGGGTTCTGAGAAAATTAGTATTGAAACACAGGAAAAGGTACTATCTAGCGCGGAAAAACTGGGCTATAAGATTCCAAGAAATGGAGATAATAAATCCAAAGGTTACCTGAACATTGCTTTAGTAGCGTCTGGTTTTCATGAAGGTGAATTTTACTCCAGTTATTTCAATGGGCTAAATATAGCTGCAGCCAATCAAAATTCAAGACTTTTCCTGTTTGCCGTACTTAATCACAAAAAAGGCCTGAAAAAATTGCTCAGAGAGTTATCGTACGATTATTTTGACGGCTTTGTACTCTTTATTCCAGAGCTGCAAAGGCATGATTATGAAAAATTAGCTTCAGTTGTTTCTTCAAAGTTTCCAATCATTTCAAACTCCCTGATTGAAGATCCTGTATTTCCCACCGTTACGTTCGACAGTTATTCCGGCGGTTTTCTTGCTGCAAAACACTTTCAGAATCAGGGTTATAAAAAAGTGGGTATTATTCTCGGGCCTGAAAACCGGTCGGAATCACGATTTAGAAAAAATGGATTTGTAGATTACATCGATCAGCGCAATGATATGCAAATTACGTGGGTGTGCAGCGGGAATTACGAATTTGAAGCAGGCGTAGAAGCATTTTTAAAGTTTAAAGAGCTAAAAGAAAAACCCGAAGCAGTTTTTGCTTCTAATGATACCATGGCCGCAGCTTTTCTCGAAACTGCAAAGAAGTACAATTTTAAGATTCCTGAAGATGTAGCACTGCTTGGGTATGATGACCTTCCCCATAACATGTACACGCACCCCACACTATCTTCCGTGCATACGGATTATGAAAAACTTGGAAATGCCACCATTAAAGCTCTGTTCGATTGTTTATCAGATAATAATATCAAGGCGAATCTTTTAAGTTTTGTGCCGGTTTCTATATCACATAAAGAATCATCATAGATGTGAAGTAAATAAATGATAAACAGGCATTATCATAGTCAGAAATTTCTTTTCTTATCTCAATTCTCTTTCAGCAATAATTAGTACTAAAGCACTTGACGAATCTCGATTTATCAATAATCGTATTGTACTTGCTTTTCATAACCTGGCGCGGTTTTAGAAGCAGGGGTACTTACGAAACAACGGATGATTTTTTTCTCGCAGGACGCTCTCTAAGCTGGCCGCTGATTGGACTCTCTCTTTACGCTACAAATATCTCCATTACCAGTATTATTGGTCTGAGCGGCAGCGGCTATGAAACAGGTATCTCAGTTTTCAACTATGAGTGGTCAGGTACAATTATGCTGCTGGTTTTTGCAGTGTTTATTGTGCCGTTCTATTTAAAGCATAAACTCACAACCATGCCGGAGTTTCTCGGCAAGCGGTTTGATGAACGCTCAAGGCTCTATTTTTCAATAATCTCCATTACTATGAGTGTATTGATTGATATTGCAGGCGCTCTGTTTGCCAGCAGCATTTTATTGAAAGGTATATTTCCTGAAGTAGAACTCTTTGTTTTTGTGATAATTATGGCTGTAGTTACAGGCCTCTATACTGTTGCCGGGGGGCTAAGAGCCGTTGTTGTAACCGATTCTATTCAGGCTATTTTGCTGACTCTTGGCAGTGCCATTGTTGCTGTTGTAGCCTTTCAGCAGATTGGCTCGTGGGAAGAGGTAAGAAGTGCGGTAGCTCCGCAATTTTTAAGCCTCATTCAGCCGGCGGACGATCCTTTTATTCCATGGCCCACACTTTTGATAAGCCTGCCCATCTTGGGATTCTATTTTATGTGTTCAAACCAGCATATGGTACAACGTGTGCTTGGAGCAAAATCGCTTGAAGATGGGCGCAAAGGAGCCATATTTGCCGGGTTATTGAAACTACCTTTGCTATTCATCCTTGTACTCCCCGGTACCCTTGGTCTCATTCTCTATCCTGAAATTGAGAATCCAAACCTGGTTTTCCCGGAGCTTATGTTTGATTTTATTCCCGCCGGGGTGCTCGGCCTGATTCTCACCGGGTTTATAGCTGCCCTGATGTCGAGCATTGATTCGGCGTTGACGGCCTCATCGAGCATTGCCACGATGGATATCTACAAGAAATTCAGGCCAAACAGCAGCCAGAAGCAACTCATAAAAATGGGTAAAGTTTTTATTCTGGCAGCAGTGGCTTTGGCTTCACTCTGGGCACCCTTTATTAATCAGTTTCCTACGTTGTGGGAATACTTGCAGGCTGTGCTCTCATTTTTGAGCCCACCAATTGTAACCTGTTATATTTTCGGGCTGTTCTGGAAACGGGCTACGGCTGATGGTGCTTTCTACTCATTGATTGGCGGCAGTGTTGTGGCGGGGATTATAATCATAAATAACTACTTCTACACACTCTTTTTCCCCATTCACTATCTCTATTCTGCAACCATCATTTTTATGGTGAGCAATATTATTTTAGTCGCTGTGAGCCTGAAGTATCCTGAAAAAGAGATTTCAAGCTTCTTTGATGTGGATGAAGGTGCTATCCCGCCTGCAGAGGTACCCTGGTATAAAAGCCATAAATTCTTCGCTCTGATGGTACTGCTTATTACAGCAGCAGTTGTTTACATATTCTGGTAACTACAAAAGAAGCTTCCGTGTGATCTCTTTCTTATAGAGTTGTAAAGGTGTTGATCGAAAAAGTTCAAGCCATCCGGCTGTTTCCCCCTCAGCAAGCTTCAGCCGATATTCCTGGTAAGCAATCTGCTTTTTATTCATCTTCTCTTTGTGCTTTTCAAAGCATGTTTTGTATCCGGCCGACTTGTTGCCGGAAGTGGAAATACTCTCTCTGTTTTCGTTCATAGTAACGGATTGCAGAGCCTTTTTTACGGTTTTGATGGGTCCGAACTTTTGGGCTAATCGAATCCAGAGATCATAATCCTGAGCCGAGGGAAGGTCTTCATCATACCCGCCAATTGTAAGGATATACTCTTTTTTTGTGAGAACCTGGTTCCCCGCCTGATTATAGTAGAGGAGATCATCAAACGTGATTAGATTTTTTTTCTTCCATGTAAGTTTTCTCTCTCCATAATCCATAATATCGTACGAACAGACTGCCGAATATCCATCTTTGAATGCACTCATCAATAACTCAATACGCTCCGGCATCCATAGGTCATCATCATCAAGTCCCGCAACAAACGGCCCATTTGCATGATTTAAGGCAATGTTACGGCTTGCAGCTGCACCTAGTGGTTTACTGTTTCTGACGATTTTCACCGGAACTTCTGATTTAATATCAGCTAACAAAGATTCTGTACGATCGTCCGATGCATCATCTACAATTATCAGTTCGAGATTTTGCCACGTCTGCTTCAAAACAGATTCTACTGCACGCATAACAAGATCGGCCCTGTTGCGGGTGGGGATGTAAGCAGAAACAAGGGGTTGGTGCCGATTAATCAAAACTGTTATGATATCTAATGATTATATTTACGATGCCCGACAGAAACAGGTCACGATTTAAAATTTATGCAAAGCCAAATCCGAATCACAATTGCAATTTGCACCTATAACAGGGCCTCGTATTTAAAGGATACGCTCGATGATCTGGGAATGCAAACCGCTGATCCCGCACAGTTTGAACTGCTTGTGGTGAACAATAACAGCAAGGATGGCACGGAAACAGTTTGTGAAATTTTCAAAAAAACCCATCCCGAAATTAACTTTAAATCTGTAAAAGAGCAGAATCAGGGCCTGTCATACGCCAGAAATCGTGCGGCAAAAGAGGCCGGTTCATCTGTACTGATCTATATAGATGATGATGTAAATCTGCCCGAAAATTACGTCCAAACAGCTATTGATTACGTGGAAAAGAGACCATCAACACTGTGTGCCGGCGGACGGATTTTTGTTTCGTTTGATGATGAAGAAAACACCGATTGGATTCCCAAAGAGTTGATGCCGATGTTTGGCCTGCACGATTTGGGTGATGATAACAGAATCTACCCTCCAACAAATTTCCCTCGGGGTGGTAATATGATGATCCGAAAAACCGTATTTGATGCGTTTGGCTATTTTGATACGACTCTTGGTCGTACGGGAAAAGAGCTTTTGGGCAGTGAAGAGAAAGCATTTTTTGAACGTATCAGAAAAAATGGAGTGGAACTTCACTACTGGGCAGACATGGAGCTGACTCACAGAATTGGGTACAGACGGCTCGAAAAAGAGTATCTCGAAAAACAATCCGTTGGTATTGGTAAAAGTGAACGCCTTCGCCTTGATGGCCAGCCCGTTGAACTGGCAAAAAAGTTCGGTATAGAGCTGATAAAACTCGTGTGGAGCCTTGTACTTTCGGCCGGTTACTATTTGAGTGGAAATTCGAAAGCAGCACGTTTTATCCTTCAGTTCAGAATATGGGTGTTGCAGGGCTTTTTGTCCGGGTATAAATCAGACTAATACTAGTTCTCTCAAACGCACTATAATAAGAAGTTGCAAAACCCCTGCAATTCAGCCTACATTATTTTAATTCCGCAATAACAAAACCGTGTTGTCAGCTTGGGTATAATAGTACGCCAGAGTATCTCCAATACCATCATCTCTTATATAGGGATTGCTCTTGGTTTTATTCTCACCATTCTTCTTTACCCATACATCCTCACCCCTGAGGAGTACGGGCTCACGCGTGTTCTCATTTCAGCTGCTTATATCAGTTCTCAGTTTGCTCATTTTGGGTTGCATAATGTCGTTATCCGCTATTATCCTTTTTTCAAAAATGCCAACCCGGATCATCACGGGTTTCTGTTTTGGTTGATGAGTATCCCAATTATCGGGTTTATTCTATTCACGGCCGTTTATCTGCTTGCCGGAGAAACGATTATTAATGTATATGCCGACAGATCACCACTATTTGTTGAGTACTACCTTTGGGTTATACCACTCACACTTTTCATTCTGTACTATGATATACTGAATAATTACCTGCGCTCCCTGCGCGATTCAACCACAGGCTCCATTGCCAATGAGGTTATTCAGCGAATTCTGGCCATCGGTTTACTGGGACTCTATTTCTTTGATTGGATCTCGATTGTTCAATTCATCACACTTTTTGTGTTTAGTTACATCTCTCAGCCACTCATTATCGGATATCAAATATGGAAAAAACGGGAGTTCAAACTGATTCCCGATTTAAAAATTATTCGCTCTTCACTGGTTCGAGGAGTGGCAAAATACAGTATCTACTCCATGCTGGGCGGTTTTACAACTGTAATTGTGTGGAATGTGGATGTGATGATGCTTGGTTCCATGGCCGGCCTCGATCAAACCGCAGTTTATGCCATTGCATTTTATGTAGCCTCCATCATAACCATTCCTCAAAGGTCTATCGAAAAAATTGCAGGGCCCATGCTTGCGGGCTTCATCAAAAACAAAGAGTGGGACGAAGTTGGTTCTATATATCGTAAAACATCGCTGAACCAGCTGATCCCCGGTCTGTTGATTTTCGGCCTGATCTGGATCAACCTTGAAATTCTCTTTCTCATTATGCCGGAATTTTATGCCGCAGGTAAGTGGGTGGTGTTTATTGTTGGTATCGGCAAACTGATGGTGATGGTTTCCGGTGCAAATGGTCTGATTCTTATCAACTCGAAGCATTACAAAATTAGTTTTTACACTAATATTATATTGGTAGCAGTTACCATCGTAGCCAATTACCTGCTAATTCCCATTTATGGCATTGAAGGTGCCGCAATTGCAACAGCCCTGGCACTGTTTACTCACAATGCGGTGAAGTGGTTTTACCTGCTGATACGCCAAAATTTACAGCCTTTTTCTTTGGTAACGCTTTTCGTAGTGGCATTGGGCTCAATTTCCATATACATTTGCTATGCAGTTGTAGATCTCGGTACGGTATGGCTGAATGCACCGGTAAAATCGGCGATTTATCTGCTGATGTTTATGGGGCCGATTGTTTACCTGAATATTTCACCCGATTTAAATAACCTCATTCAAACCATTTATAAGAAATGGAAACCATGAAAGCACTGCTTGTTGATGACAGCACCGAAATCCCAGTGATGACACTCGGGGAATTTCAAAAACCTGAACCTGCCCACCACGAACTCCTTGTAAAAGTTGAAGCAACGGCTTTGAATCGTGCTGACTTGATGCAAAAAGCGGGTAAATATCCGCCACCGAAAGGTGTAACTCCTATTCTTGGGCTTGAAATGGCAGGTATCGTAGAAAAAGCAGGCAAAGATGTGGAAGGATTTCAGAAGGGGGATCATGTGTTTGGTTTGCTTCCGGGAGGCGGATATGCCGAATATTGCACAATTCATGCGGGCCACGCCATGAAAATGACTGAGGAGATGTCGTTCGAAGAAGCAGCCGCCATATCCGAAGTTTTTTTAACAGCCTATCAGGCCGTGATCTGGCTGGGAGAACTTGCCGATAAAGAGACGATTTTGATTCATGCAGGAGCAAGCGGGGTAGGTACGGCAGCAATTCAGCTGGCCAAAGAGCTGAAACAGGCGAGAATTATAACAACTGCGGGCAGCGATGAAAAATGTTCGGTCACTGCCGGCTTGGGTGCCGATCTGTGCATGAACTACAAGCAAGAAAATTTTGCAGATTCGCTTGAAGAGACTTTTGGTAAAAACTGTGTAAATGTGATAGTAGACTTTGTTGGGTCGCCATATTGGGATAACAACATTCGCACCTTAGCACTGGATGGGCGTCTTGTCTACCTGGCGATGCTTGGTGGTGCTACTATTGAAAAGATGAGCCTTGTGCCCATTCTGAGAAAACGCTTAACAATTCGAGGTTCAACGCTGCGAAACAGAAGCGATGAATACAAGACGTCCCTCACGCAGGAATTTCAAAAGACCAGTCTGAATCTTTTTCGGGAAGAGCGCATAAAACCGGTTATAGATTCTGTTTTTGATTGGAAAGATGTTGAGGAGGCACACAGCAGAATGGAAAACAATCAAAATGCCGGGAAAATAATACTTACGGGGATGTAATTTTTTATGAGTATAGATTCAACATCACCAATCGGGATATTTGATTCGGGGATTGGGGGACTCACAGTTGCAAAAGCCGTTATGGATACACTTCCCAATGAGGATATTATCTATTTTGGTGATACAGCAAGAGTGCCTTACGGAATCAAATCAAAAGGAACCATTCAAAAATATTCTGCAGAGATTACGCGATTTCTTGTGAGCAAGAATGTGAAGATGGTGATCATTGCATGTAATTCAGTTTCTGCAGTTGCAAAAGCTATAGTTACTGAAACAGCGGGAGAGTTACCGGTTTTGAATGTGATTGATACCGGCACAAAAGCGGCTATTAAAACCGGGAAAAAACAGATTGGTGTGATCGGTACACTCGCTACCATAAATTCCGGCGCTTATAAAACAGAGCTGCTCAAAAGAGATGATTCTCTCGTGATAAAATCGAAGGCATGCCCGATGCTGGTTCCCCTCGCCGAGGAAGGGTGGACTGAAAACGAAGTTGCATTAAAAACTCTCTCCATCTACCTGGACCGGTTCAGGACAAATGGAATGGAAGCACTAATTTTGGGATGCACACACTATCCTCTTTTTAAAACGTCTATAAAAAAAGTATTTGCCGATCGGGAAATTGAGATTATCGATTCTGCAGATGCCGTTGCAAAATCGGCACGGTCGCGCCTGAAAAAACTAAACCTGCTTAATACCGGGGAGAAGCCCGGAAATTTGAGCTGTTTTGTAAGTGATCATCCCCAAAGATTCAGAGAACTGGCAGAACGCTTTTTGGGCAGAGAGATCCCGGATATTTACATCAAACAACTGCAAGAGTAAATGGGCAAAAAACAACCATCACTGGCGGTGATTGGAGCAGGTGCTGCAGGCTATTTTACTGCAGTAAACGCAGCGCGGCTGATGAATGGCAAAGCCCGGATTGTACTCTTTGAAAAAGGGAGGGAAGTTCTCTCAAAAGTTCGGATTTCCGGTGGCGGACGCTGCAATGTTACCCATCACTGTTTTGATGCGGAGCGTTTATCAGAGGCCTATCCTCGTGGAAGGCGAATGCTTCGCTGGAGCTTCGAGCAGTTTGGTGCTGCAGATACGGTAACGTGGTTTGAAGAGAGAGGGATAAAACTGAAAGCCGAAGAAGACGGACGTATGTTTCCCGTAACCAACAGCTCTGAAACCATCATTCAATGCCTCACTACCGAAGCTGATAAGCACGGAGTTTCCGTTCAAACAAAAACATCCATTCAGAAAATTGAGCCGTTACAAAATGGAGCATTTAAGCTGATAGAAAATAAGGGAAAAAGCTACAGGTTCGATAAAATCGTTGTGGCTACAGGAGGGTATAACCGGGAAAACGCGTATGAGTGGCTCAAAGATTTAGGGCACTCCATTCATAAACCGGTGCCTTCTCTGTTTACATTTAATTTCAGGGAGAAGATTTTTAGTGACCTTGCAGGCATTTCTGTAGATCCTGTTCAGGTTAAAATTTTGGATACTCAGTTTCGCGAAACAGGTCCGCTTTTAATCACTCACTGGGGATTAAGCGGACCGGCAGTTTTGAAATTGTCGGCATGGGCAGCCAGGGAGCTTAATGAACGGGAGTATCGGTTTGATATTGAAGTGAACTGGTTACATCCGCTGAATGAACATCAGGTGAGAGAAAAACTGGTATCTGTAAGAAAAATGTACAATCGAAAATTGGTTACAAATCAGGCCGAATTTCCCATCCCTTCAAGATTATGGACCAGGTTTACCGAGCTCGCCGGAATCAGCCCGAAAAAAAACTGGGCTGATATTTCAAATAAAGAGCTGCATCAGCTAACTAACGTTTTGAGCTGCGGGCGTTACAGCATCCAGGGGAAAACCACATTTAAAGAGGAATTCGTAACCTGTGGCGGAATTCCACTGAATGAAATTGATCCGGATACGCTGGAAAGTAAAATTGTTCCCGGCCTCTATTTTGTTGGTGAGGTGCTCGATATCGATGGTGTTACAGGCGGGTTTAATTTCCAGGCTGCCTGGACCAATGGCTGGCTTGCGGCTAAAGCGATAGCCGGTTCTTAAAACTTCGGCACTCTTTACGGCCCTTCCTTGTTGTACTGCTTATGAAAAGGGCAAAAAGTAATACAGGCTAATCTTTATGGCAGATAAACCAATTCAGAACGCAAATGAAGGGCACATCACTTCGTACGATCTGGATGCTTACGAACCCAATAGAATTGCAGAGAAAGTACTGCAAGTAGGTATCAAAAAAACCAACTACCCGGCTTACAAAACCATTACGCTTGGCTTTATGGGAGGTGTATTTATCTCTTTTGGAGCACTGTATGAACTCTATATCTATTCCCACCCGGATATCGGTTCCGGAACCGCAGCTGTGGTAGCTCCATTTTTTTATGCAGTGGGCTACATTATGGCGTTTATATCCGGGGCTGAGGTATTTACAACCAATAATCTGTCTGCCATGGGCTGGGCGTCAGGCAAACTAACTTTGCTCGAAATCTCGAAAAACTGGTCTGTTGTATTGGCGGCAAATATTACCGGTGCCATGTTTGTGGTTTCTATGTTCTATTTCTCCGGCCTTGTTTTTCAGTTTGATAACGCCTTTGTGGATACAGCGAAAAGTTTATCAGCTCAGAAATTGTCGTTCAATCCAATAGAAACTACCGTAATTGGGATATTCGGCAATATGTTTATCTGTGCCGGACTCTGGCTTGCAATGGCAGGCAGGACGGTAACGGATAAATTCATCGCTCTTTTGGTTCCTGTTGCAGCTGTTCCAGCTCTGAACTTTCAGCACAGTACAGGCAGCATGTTTCAGTTTTTTCTTGCATTGGTTACCGAAACTGAAGCAGTGGATCTCGAATTACCCTCAGAAATTACATTTCTTTCGGTTACAAGTAACTTGTTCTTCGTATCACTGGGCAACGTAATCGGAGGCGGGCTTTTTATCGCAATAATCTACTACTTCGTCTTTATCCGCGAAACCCGTTTAGATGAACGATCTGAAAATAACGATTAATGGCAATGCTGATGTGCATCTGACCAAACTGTACCCGGCGGGCAATTTTGTGATGGATTACTGCTGTTCAATGAAATTGCCACGAAAATGAGCCCGAGCACAACGGCTGCGATAATTCCGATCATCCCAAGTTTTGATTTTGTACCTGCACTGTCTTTATCGTGGCAGCAGTTTTTGTACTTTTTACCGCTTTCGCAGTGACATGGATCGTTTCGCTTGAGCTTTTCTGACATATTTGGGTGAGTTGGTATGAATTTTATTCTAATCTCTTACAGATCTTCAACTTAAGAATTTGCAGAATAACCGGCAGTATTAAATCCAGAGGAAATACTACTCGGACGATCTTCTTTGGCTGAAAAGCCAGTCAAGCACGTACCTGTCTCCGTAAGCCGGTATCCATGAGAAGTGGTCCATGTCGGGGTATTCAGTGTAGCCGGGAAGTCCACCGGCATCGCGGATGGCATTAATCATATCACGCGAAAGTTCAGGTGGAACAACATTATCCAGGGCACCGTGAAAATTCCAGATGGGGAGATCTGTTAGAAGGTGTGCCTTCGCAGGATCGCCACCTCCACAAATGGGCATCGCAGCAGCAAACAGATCAGGATGGCGGGTGATGAGATCCCAGGTGCCAAAACCGCCCATAGAAAGGCCGGTAATGTAGAGCCTGTTTTCATCAACCGGGTATTCCTGAACTGTTTTATTGAGTAGTTCGTAAGCAAGGCCAAGTGGCTTTGAGGGTTCGTCCATCAGGCCGGCACCTTCCTCCCGCCAGTTCAGGTTCGCCCAAAATGATTGATCGGGAGCTTGTGGTGCGATTACAATTGCCGGATGTTCATTTCTGAATTCTTCTTCTGCAAAGGCATCCAATCCCCATGTCAGCTGAGCGGTGTTATCACTGCCGCGTTCACCTGCACCGTGAAGAAACAGCACGAGCGGATACTCTTTGCCCTCCTCAAATTCAGGTGGCAGCATCATCCGGTAGCGAAGGGTATCTCCATCATCAGAAATGTACTCTTTCGGTTGATAGAGATCTTCAAGGTCTGTTTGTGCCTGTAAAGGCTGAAGACCAATCAGAAGAAAAAAAAGAAATGGTGAAAAAAGGGTAAGAAATAATTTCATGATGAATCCATTAAGGGTGCACAAACTCTGATAATGAAGTTGCCATTTTTACAGGAACTTACTCGCCAGATTGGCAAGCTCTGATCGCTCACCTTTTTCCAGGCTCACGTGTGCATATACATCGTTGTTGTTCATGCGGTCAACCAGGTAAGAGAGTCCGTTGCTTTGCGCATCAAGGTACGGCGTATCAATCTGGAAAATATCACCCGTAAAGATAATCTTGGTATTCTCACCCGCACGTGTGATGATCGTTTTGATCTCGTGTGGTGTAAGATTTTGAGCTTCATCAATAATGAAGATTACATTATTGAGGCTTCTTCCGCGGATGTACGCCAGCGGAACGATCGATAGTTTTTCGGTTTGAACCAGTTCATCCACCTTTTTGTACTGCTTACTCGATTCGCTAAACTGGTTTTTGATGATACTCAGATTGTCCCATAGAGGCTGCATGTAGGGATCTATTTTTGATTTCACATCACCCGGCAGATAGCCCAAATCGCGATTGCTGAGTGGTACAATTGGGCGCGCAAGATAAATTTGGCGATAGTACCGGCGCTGTTCAAGTGCGCAGGCCAAAGCGAGGAGAGTCTTTCCGGTACCTGCGGCCCCGGTAATGGTTGCGAGCAAAATTTCGGGATTCATCAATGCATGCATGGCAAATGTCTGCTCAGCATTTTTGGGAGATATGCCATACGCATTCAGCGGTTTCACAAGCTCCACTTTTTTACTGCGGGGATTGTAATACCCCAAAGCTGAGCTGGAATGATTTTTCAGAATGTAGTAGTGATTGCTGATCGGTTTTGAATCTTCCAGTTTACTCTGGCTGATTTTACCCTCTTTATAGAGCTGGTTAATCGGAGCGTTATCTTCAAATTTTAGATCTGTTTTGCCACGATACAGATGGTCAATGTCTTTGATGCGGATCGTTTCATAATCTTCTGCCACCAAATTGAGAGCGCGGGCTTTCAATCTGAGGTTGATATCTTTAGTGACAAGTGTCACTTTTTTATCCGGCTCTTCCTCCATCAATTTGAGTGCGGAATTTAATATTCTGTGATCGTTTTTTACGGAACCGAAAACGTCATTCGCATTTACTTTGCTGCCTTCATCACTCACCACCCTGATTTTTCCGCGGGTGCGGCCATTCAGGGGAATCCACTCCTGGATCATGTTTGAGTCGGTAATTTTATCCAGAAAACGGATAAATTCGCGGGCGTGGAGGTTTGTAACAGTATTTCCTTTTTTAAAGGAGTCGATCTCTTCTAAAACTGTGATGGGAATGGCGATGTCATGTTTTTCGAAGTTTTTTACAGCGTCAGAATCATACAAAAGAACGGAAGTGTCGAGAACAAAAATTTTCTTCACTTTTTTCTGTCCGGGCATAGGCCAAGAATATTACGTTGTGGGTGAGGTGCAATTGTCTGTAATGATTTCTTAACTATAACTAAAGGAAATCACATAATCAATAAACCACAAAAATATAATAGTTTGTTTAACCGGCTTAAGGGATGCCCGGGCAATGATTTTATACCCAATCTGAAAATTTAAACAAAGCAATGCTTGCAGCAACTGCAGCATTGAGGCTCTCTACAATATCTGATTTACCATCAATTCGAACCAGTTTTCGATTCGCCTTGATGAGCGTACTGTCCACTCCGTTGCCTTCATTGCCAACCACAATCACAGATTTATTCGATTGTGAAACAGTGTCAAGCGATACAGAGTCAGCAGAACCGTCAAGCAGATAGATGTTCCATTGTTCACTTTCGAGAATTTCAAAATGAACAGTCAAATCACCTTTTAAATAAGGAATGGCTCCTGTGGTTCCGGCGGTGCTTCTTACCACTTTTGGCTGAAACGGATCTGTGGTTCCTTTGCCAATCAGCATGCCACCAACTCCAAACCAGGAAGCCGTTCGAATAATTGTACCCAGATTTCCCGGATCCTGAATGGCATCCAGTGCTACAATCAAACCGCCTGATCTTGAGATATTATCAATTGAAGTTTGATCGGGTATTTTGCAAACTGCAATAATGCCCTGCGAATTTTCTGTATCGCTTATGGTAGCGAAATCATTCTTTGGGAGCTCAAAAGCAGGAATGTTGTCTGGCAGATTGATTTCTGAATGATCGATGGTGCCGTCAGTTAAAATTTCAGAAACCTCTAATTTTTTATTTTTGATGATCTGTTCCACACACCGAAGTCCCTCAGCAAGAAAAAGGCCGGTTTTTTTTCGGTACTTACCCATCAGCAGCTTGCGCCACTCTTTGATCTGATTATTTGACGCGGGTTTTATCATTTTTTAAGTGAAAAGTGAAAAGTGAAAAGTGAAAAGTGAAAAGTGAAAAGTGAAAAGTGAAAAGTGAAAAGTGAATTTTTTTAATCTATCATAAACTATCTTCTGACTTCTGACTTCTGACTTCTGACTTCTGACTTCTGACTTCTGACTTCTGACTTCTGACTTCTGACTTCTTTCCCCTGTTTCACTTCAATTCGAATCGCTCTATATTTACAGAAATAAATCACATAAAAAACCAAGATATGAAAGATTTTTTGAGTACGCTTGGCATTGAAAAGATTAATGCCGGCACATCTACAGGACAACAATTCATCAAAACCGATTCATCTGAACGTATTACCAGTTTTACACCGGCCGATGGTACCGAAATAGCTGAGGTAGTTTCTACAACCCGCGAGGAGTACGATCATGTGGTTCAGAAATCACAAGAGGCGTTTAAGGAGTGGCGCATGATGCCTGCTCCGCAACGGGGTGAAATTGTACGGCAAATCGGATTAAAACTTCGTGAATATAAAGAACCACTCGGCAAACTGGTTTCCTACGAGATGGGAAAAATTTACCAGGAAGGATTGGGTGAAGTGCAGGAGATGATTGATATCTGCGATTTTGCCGTTGGTCTGTCGAGGCAGCTATATGGGTTGACGATGCACTCTGAACGGCCGCAGCACAGAATGTATGAGCAGTGGCATCCGCTTGGACCGGTCGGGGTGATATCAGCTTTTAATTTCCCCGTGGCAGTGTATAGCTGGAACGCCATGATTGCCGCAGTTTGTGGCGATACTGTTATCTGGAAAGGATCAGAAAAGACACCATTGTGCGGAGTAGCCGTACAGAATATCGTGGCAGAAGTGCTTAAAGAGAATGATTTGCCGGAAGGCATTTTTGGTTTGATAACCGGCGGACGAGAAGTTGGAGAGTGGCTGACCTCCGATGAACGGATTCCGCTGATTTCGGCAACCGGATCTATCAGAATGGGTAAGCAGGTGGCACAGGTTGTTGGTGCTCGCCTTGGTAAAACTATTCTTGAACTGGGCGGCAATAACGCCATTATCATCAGCAAAGATGCAGATCTTGAGATGGCAATTCGGGCAGTGGTTTTTGGGGCAGTGGGAACTGCCGGTCAACGTTGCACAAGTACGCGCCGCCTGATCATTCATGAATCTGTTTATGAGGATGTAAAACAGCGGTTAGTCAATATCTACAAAAGTGTTCGCATTGGTGATCCATTGGATTCAAAAACACTGGTTGGTCCGTTGATTGATCAGGATGCTGTGGATATGATGCAGAGTGCACTAAAGAAGGTGAAAGCGGAGGGTGGAACAGTTGTTTGCGGTGGTGATGTGCTGGAAAATATGGAAGGGCATTATGTGAAGCCGGCCATCTGTGAAGTAGAAAATCATTACGAAATTGTGCAGGATGAGACGTTTGCACCCATTCTCTATCTCATTAAATACAGTTCATTGGATGAGGCGATTTCCCTTCATAATGGTGTAAGACAGGGTCTCAGCTCTTCAATCTTCACATTGAATATGCGTGAAGCAGAAAACTTTTTAAGCCATCGCGGATCCGATTGCGGGATTGCCAACGTCAATATCGGCACAAGTGGCGCAGAAATTGGTGGTGCCTTTGGTGGTGAGAAAGAGACCGGCGGCGGACGCGAATCAGGTTCCGATGCTTGGAAAGCGTACATGCGGCGGCAGACCAATACCATTAATTGGGGTGATGAACTTCCGCTTGCCCAGGGTATTGAGTTTGATGTTTGAAAATAAACAACCTTCGAGAGTGCTTGCACCTCGAAGCGTTGTGGTATTCGATCGCCAGATAGGGTATTTCTTTTGCCCGCAAGTTGTCTAGGAACAGAATAAAGCTGCTTAATGGCACAATACTTCAAGCCATATCAAGAAATACCATATCTAACTCTTTGGCCTTGTAATCTGATGCTTAAATCCACTACGATTGAATGGCCTTCGGACGATTTAATGTGGCTTCATTTGGCCAATTAGTTGAATAGCACAAGTTTCTTATTTGTGCTATTCATTTATGTGCTGTTCTTTTCCATGCATTCATCAATAACCCGGAAGCTCTCCGGACCATATTGGAACAGAAGATCGAGCAGGCAACAGCCGGGCTCAAACCCATCAAAATGCTGCCGGTAAACGGGGTGGTTAAATGAGATTTTACTGCGATTTTTGCCCTGCCGTTGATAATTCCGCGCATCATGTTCCTGATAATAGAACTCGGCATTCAGATTCTCTGCAAGCAGGTCGGGGTTTGAATGGTACTCTTCTAATTCACTTGCAAGAAATGTATTTGCAGTTACTTCAATCTCCATAAAGCGAAACAATCTTTCTCTTAAAAAAAGATTGAATGGCAGCAGAAATTCATGATCTTTTGCCGATTGAAAATCTGCTGATATCTCAGGTTCATAGAAATCGAAGTAGACACTGCTGCGGTAGTTATACTCAAGTGAGCGTAAGCTTTGCTCAATCCAGTTTACGGAGTGATCTATCCGGACCTGATGGATTGGCTTTCCCCTGTCTTCGGTAACTATCGGGATATTAATGTACTGAGTGCCATCCGGTGTACGGATTTTTGCCCTGTGTGTACGCCCTTTTCTCGACCAGGTTTCTGTATCCTGCAACACTACAGTGTCAGATTTTAGTACTGCTGCCAGATCAAACAGATCGGGTATAAATACCGGTTGCAGGATGGACAGTATCACGATTCTGGTACTGATTCAGGATCTTCTCCAAAGTATTTCAGGATTCCGTAAAGGATAATCAACCCTGCTATTAAGCCCCAGATTGGGTGTATCCAGTCAAAAGCGGCGGGCAGTTCACCTACAATTAACGCTACTACTGCAATTACCAGTGCGTAAGGAAGCTGCGTTCGAACGTGATCTATCAGATCACAGGCAGATGACATAGAGCTGAGAACTGTTGTATCGGAAATGGGTGAACAGTGATCGCCAAATACGGCACCGGCCATTACAGAGCTCACTGAACCTAACAGGATTCCATAATGCTCGCCACCGGCAAAACCTACTCCGGCCCCCATGGCAACTGCAAGCGGAACCACTACCGGGAAAAGAATTGCCATCGTTCCCCATGATGTTCCCGTTGAGAAAGCCGTTACTGCCGCGATGAAGAATACAAGTCCCGGCAGAAGTGCAAGTGGCAGGGAATCTTCAAGAAGCGAAGCGAGGTAAGCACCCGTACCGATCTCTCCTGTAATACCGCCAAGCCCCCATGCAAGTATCAGGATGATTACAGCCATCAGCATCGATTGCATGCCGCCCACCCACGATTCGAGTGCCTGATTCATGGTCAAAATTCGCTGGAAAACAGCCAGTGCAATGGCAACAGCGCATCCTGTAAATGATGCCCAAAGCAGTGCAGCGAATGGATCTGCATTTCCAATTATACTTGTGATTCCACTCTCACCGGGTTCTAGTGCTGAGGCACCGGTGGAGTACAAGCTATACATTGCTACTACAATTACTGAGAGAACCGGCAGTGCAGCGTTGTACCACAGTTTGGGTTTATCTTTAATTGGCTGAAGCTGTTCCAGACTTGTATCAGCGGCCGGCATGGAGCCCGGCCTGATTACTCCGCCTCCGCTATATGCACGCCGCTCAGCTGTGAGCATAGGCCCAAACTCTTTTCGCATGATGATCGTCATCAAAACAAATGCGAGGGCAAGAATTGGGTAGAAGAGATAGGGTATGGAGTGAAGAAAAATGATAAATGCATTATCCGCACCAGCCTGTAATTGTGTTGCCAATGCTGCATCGGTGGTGGTCTCTGCGAGGTTTGCAAGTGAGTTTTGGATTTGAGTTATCTCAAAACCAATCCATGTTGTTATGACAGCACTAACGGCAAGCGGAGCGGCGGTAGAATCGACAATGTAAGCCAGTTTTTCTCGGGAGATGTTGAGGCGGTCGGTCATCGGACGCAGCGCATTTCCGCGTATCAATGTGTTGGCATAATCATCAAAAAAGATGAAAAACGCAGAGAACCAGGAAAAGAGCTGACCGCGTTTTCTGGTTGTTGCAAATTTTTCAAGCACATCCACAATGCCCTGGGTTCCTCCGCTGCGCGACATTACCCCAACCATGCCACCCAGCAGTAAACTGAATACAATAATCGCAATATGATCGGCATCTACAAGGGCATCAATCATTACATCAAGAGACTGAGTTGTACCTGCAATAGGATTAAAGCCAACGAGAAAGAGTGCACCAACCCAAATACCGGCAAAAAGTGAAAGAATAACTTCACGGGTGATGAGTGCCAGGCCAATTGCCACCAGTGGCGGAATCAAACTGATCCATGTTCCATACGCACCGGTTGAATCTGGTGATGCGTCTGCGAAAGCAAACAGATCAAACCAACCGGCAACCAAAAAAAGAAGTGTGGTGATCAGCGCAGTATAGAGGTACTTCTTCATAAATGTATTTCGTTGAATTGTGAAAACAATCACCTGAAAATACAAGCATTGTAATTAAATACAATCCTAAAATTCAGGCAGATTAAGGTATCCTGGGTTTTCGCATTCGTATCAAAGTTTGGAATGAGTTATTTTGTTGAAACTGAACTGCCAATCAACCCATATAGAATTGACAAAGGGAAACCGATCACATCGAAAACATGCACGCGTGAGAAATCGGCTGGCTGAAACCATTGCCGAAAAAGGGATTCATGATGAAGCTGTTTTGATGGCAGTACGATCAATTCCACGCCATATTTTTGTTGATACAGCTCTTGAAAATAGGGCTTATGATGATCGTGCTCTGCCAATCGGTTGCGGACAAACCATCTCTCAACCCTATACGGTTGCTGCACAAACGCAATTGTTGGAAATCAAAAAGGGTGATAAGGTTCTGGAGATTGGCACTGGGTCAGGGTATCAGGCGTCGATTTTATGCCATATGGGTGCCGATGTTTACAGTGTTGAGCGCCATGAAGAGCTCTATCATAAAGCGAGGGAAATCCTTCAGGAACTGGGATACAGGCCTACGCTGAAGCTTGGCGACGGAACCAAGGGCTGGAGCGCATACGCGCCGTATGATGGAATTGTAGTAACAGCAGGAGCTCCCGTAGTGCCGGATGATCTGATAAAACAATTAAATATTGGCGGCAGACTCGTAGTACCCGTTGGGAGCAAAGAGAGCCAAATGATGGTTAGAATTACCCGGGTTTCAGAAGACAGCTATGAAGAAGAACAGTTACAGCAGTTCAAATTTGTGCCTCTGATTGGGGAGAAAGGGTGGGACTGATCGGTAATTGATTCCGGCAGTTACATTTGTAGCAATCCAATCTCACAAACATCTTGTTTATGAGATCAAATTTTATGCTGATTTGCCTCCTGCGATTAATTAAGCACTATCACACGCTTTGCCCCGGTTTGTGTTGGGTAAGAGAGCAAATGTACCCCGGTTGACCATACTTTTATGATTTGACCTGTTACAAGTGATTCTTCATCTATCGCTCGCAATGAAGTTCCTTCTGTAACTTTTAACAGCTCTGATTTTTCGGTGATTGCATACCAGGTCTTTTTACCACCCTCTTCCAGAGGTTCCCGAACATCCGTGTTCTCTTCAACAAGTATCCGGATGCCAAACTCATTGCTTTCAATCTTGGTAATTTCACCCGTCATGGAGTCTGTATCTGGTGTTGAATCCAGAATTTCAGCACAACCGTTTATGATGAAGCAGATACCGAAGAGTATTGGAATAAGAGAGTGTTTACGCATACAATCAGTCATAAGCTTAAAAATTTACGGAATAAGAAAGTGCAGGAACTACACTTCCCGGATCGAAGGGAACTGTTTGCACTTGTGTAACTCCTAACCCTGAGGGTGTATGATCCTCACCTGTGTTATTAATAAGGTGGTATCCGGCCCTTACAATACTAAACATACCCACCCCGATATTTGCAGCCGAAACGGTGGTTCGTGCATGATTTGTAGTGGTAACTTCTCTTAATGAGCAGCCGTTAAAACAGATCGATACGTCCGGTTGGAGAGGCTCAACAAAAGAATTACTGTTGTTAAGATTAAATACCCCGAGCAGAACAGATCCGGTTCCGGCTGCAAGGCCATACCAGTGGCTTGAGGCTGGGCTGTCAAACAACCAGGGTTCGGATGCATTATTGGTCAGATATAAAATATTGGCACCGGCTGCAAGTGACGATCCCAGGCCGTAGGAGAGTGAAATATTGTTTTTGTTAACTTTTGTTTCCTCAATAATTCTTGGGCCATACATTGGCTGGATCATGGCCAGTTCTTCAAGCGTAAAACCTGAATCTTTAACCCATTTGTTAAAAACAGGGTGGTCAATTTCCTGAATGAATGAGTATTTAAAGGATTCATTTACTTTCTCGGCAATATCGCGCCCCAGACTTTTCTCAACAAGGTAGCCAACGGCACAAATATTGCCGTCATCACTAATAAATGTTGGCCGGCGATCGTCAGGGTGGCCGTCGTTGTGTGGAAAATCCCCGGCTGCGGTATAATCGGCCAGCAAATCAAGATATCGCGTCCGGTTCTTTTTTTGCCGTTGAGTAAGATGATCAACCGGCCGGTTTCTCAGAACTGAATCCACGTAATCAAGATGAACATTTATGCGTTTGCGATCCGGTACATCGTTCGCGGGAGTGTCTCCAAACACATGAAGATAACTTTCATCACCAATCACTGCGTTGACAGAACTGTCCGCCTGATCCCGATCATTCATGAGATATAAAACTGAGATGGTAAGAAGCAGAGGGAAAATCAGCAAAAATGAGTATTGACGATACATAACCAGTAATTTTATGGTGCGGGTTTACCTTATGTACACATGAAATGTGTGGTATACCTATTTGTAGATCAAAATTTCACCATAATACTTGCAGTGGGATAAAAACCCGGCATCGTTCTGTTGTGTATCTCATATCGAATATTTTCTCCGGTATTTATGATCGGCAGGAGGCTTTTGTCAAGTATGTTGGTGTGATTGAACAGGTTGATCAGGTCGAGCCTAATTTCGAGATCGGCAGATCGGAGGCCGGATTGATAAATAAAGGAGAGATCAACCTGATGGAAGGCCGGCAGCGTATCATTTTCGGGCGAGTTGTGAGAAAATGGGAACTCTGTCTGCGAATCACGGAAGGGCAAAAAGTTGTAATATACCTGTCTGTACGCCCAGGTTCGCCCCCAGATTCCCTGCCACTTTGAAACAACTGAAAATCCCGGAAATGCTCTCCAGATCGCCCGAAATTGGGTTCGGTGCGGCTCATTCCACGGAGCGGGCAGAGTGCGGCCAAACTGAGTGGAGTAATCAACCCGTGTGTAGCTGTAATCGTATCCGGCAAGCAGGTTCAGTCTTGAATTTGCAAATGAACGGTTTAGCCGTACGCCACCACCCAGTGCTGTTATTTCTGTTGATTCGCCAAAAAGATTAAATCGGTCGCCGGGTGGTTCTGCTGAGGAGACCGGATCTTCATCCCGGCCAAGATTAACATACGATGTGATGTTGGCAACCGGCTGCCATTTGTAGAACCCCTCAAATTTAATTGCGGTTTGTTCATCCGGCTCAATCAAAATTGAACCTGAAACATGCCACGCTTTTGGAATTTCAGAGCCATCGGCATGAGACCAAAGCGAAATTGCGGGTACTATGGATGTGGGCCCCGAGTTTGTTATCTGATATTCATTGATAAACTGCCGGTATAGCCCACCGGCAAGCCTGGCACTCCAGTAGCCTATTTTTGAATCTGTATTGTCGAACTGAATGGAAGCGCGTGGTTCAATAAAAGCATTTCGCGCAAAAGAGGAGTAGGTTAGCCTGGTGCCGAGGTTAAGGTTCCAGAAATTCCCAAATCGATGGCTGCTGTTAAGGTACCCGCCTACGAGTGATGATGTTTGAGAAGCTTCTGATTGCTGGTAGATATACTCGGAGATGTCTACGCCCGAAGAGACCCGGTCAAACTGAAGCCCGCCTTCAAGCTGCCAACGCGGAGTAAAACTGTATGAACCGTCGCCCCGGAAGATAAAATGGCGGATATGATTTCCTTCAAATTGTGTGGGGAGGTTGATTTGTGAACGATCAAAGGAACTGGCAGTGAGTACAGCAAAATTGTTTACACTTTCAAAGAACGTATCCGACATGGTTGTACCAACTTCGATTTGATGCTGAAAACGGTTGGCACTGTAACTTGTCTGCAGTGAGAGATCGAGACGAGGGGTAAGCATTCTGCTCCATTTAAGCTGCGCCATGGCATTGTTCCAGTCGTAATAATCGCCTGAATACAGAAAAGGATCATCATTTCCGGGTAGCTCACGCCGGTTTAACAACTGTGTTGAAACAGAATTTTCGGCTAGATATAACGAACCAAAAATCTTGTTGTATGGATTGAATTCGTATCCACCTGCAAAGTGATAATCAAAAAACGTTAGATCTGAATTGTGGTAATACGGTGTATACAATGATGCATTATGATCAAGTTCGGAGATGATGTTTGTGATTGTGGGGTCGAGAATATTCCAGTTTTCCAATGTTTGATCAAGATTGGGATCCTTGTAGATATCCCAAAAATTAGTACGCAAGGCCATCATCATGTAGAGAGACGACTCTTCGGATGTTTCAAATGCCAGGTCACCACGAATGTTTACACTTAAAGGATCCGCTTGGAAGGACAGCCCTTTACTTCCCCTCTGAGGTATTTGATGCGATAGCCCAATCAAGCCGGCAATTTGACTGCCATGTTCTGCGCCATAACCGGCTTTTTGAAGATCGATAGTGCCAATGGCGTATGGGCTGAAAGAGCTGAAAAGTTGCCCGAAACTGTAGGGATTATAGATCGGGACACCATCTAATAACATCCGGTGCTCACCATGCTGTCCACCCTGCAGAGATAAGTCGGTCATGGGCAAACCATGCTGCACACCATGAGCAAGGTTCAGGCTCTGTAGGGCACTTGTCATAACACCGGCAGGCTGCCATTCCGGGTTGTTGGGGATAGATGGGCCTGTTCGGAATGGCAGCATCTGACGGTGCGATTCAACGACAATGGGTGTTACATCAATCGGTTTCGATTGCAGTGAAATTTGTTCTCGAACTTCTTCGTTTGCGCCAATATGGAAAGTTTTGATAACCGGCTCATAGCCAACGTAGCTGAAGATGATGGTGTGGGTACCCGTGAGTAAGCGGTTAAGAGAAAAGTTTCCGGTACGGTTTGTGTGTGTTCCGCCGGAGGCATCTGCTAAAAGTACGGTTGCACCCGGAAGAGGAGTACCGGTTTTGCTGTCAACGATTATTCCGGATAATGTACCAAAATAGGGGCCCTCTTCCACCGATCGGATAATTACAATTGTTCCCGATGAGAGGGTAAGGTAATCGAGACGGAAGTCTGAAAGCAGGTCTTCTAATATCTGATGAACCGGCTGATTATTCACTCTCTTATATACATAATGGCCACTCACAATGATGGGATCGTACACAAGATCAATTCCGGAACTTCGGGCTACCTGATCCAATACTTCGCTGAGAGCCTCACCACGAAATTCAAACGAGTAGGTTTGTCCCGGTCGTTCCTGGGCGAAAATTTCACCTACCGAAAAAATAAATACCGGAATGCAGAGCCATATAATTTTGCGAAAACCTGCCATGGTATTTAGTTGAAAATTCTAAAGCCGGTTGTGGTTTGTGTGTATCGCAAGCCTTTCACGGTGCAGATGTCATCAAGAATTGATTCTATCGAAGCCGGCTGTGAATAGTAAGCAGTAAGTGTGCTCTGTTTCGCCTCAGGCACATCCAATTCGATGGTTGTGTTATAACGCCGTTCCAGTTCCTGTACAATGGAAATCAACGGCAGTTCACGAAAAACAAACCTCATTTCGCGCCAGGCAAGTACATCTTCAGTAGCAACAGGTTCGGGTTGAGTGGGTTTACTTAATTGCGGATTCCATCGGCTTTCATACCCTGCGGTGATAGAAACCGGCACTACATTTGGCTGATGTGGCAAAAATTGCACTTCTCCCTGCGTAACAGTCACGGAGATCCGGCCATTTGGTTCATCTCGCCAGGAGCGAATGTTAAACTCTGTACCCGTTACTTCAACAGAAGCTCCGTTTGTACGAACAATAAACGGGTTTCTGTGCGATTGCACGCTGAAAAAAGCTTCTCCGTTTAACTCAATATCGCGGTTCAAAAATGGATATAATCGGCTATAGCGGATGGTAGTACCGCTGTTTGCCTCAATGGTTGAGCCATCGCGGAGTTCTAACATTACCAATTCTCCATAAGGAACGGTTGCCGTTTTCGGAACCAGTAAAAACAGTGAAACTGCAATAATCACGGCTGCTGCAGCTACTGCAATGTGCGAATATCTGATAATCCACCCTGCAATTTTGTTGTTGCTGCCTGTTTTGTGAGATTCCGCCTCATCGATTTCGTCATTCACACGCTTTAGTCCGTCTTCAATCTCATCTTCTGATAGAATATCGGAGTAGTTTTGGGCCAAGCCCGATTTTTCCCAGACTATGTTTATTTCCGGACGCAGATTTTCATCAAACTTATCTCTAATCTGATCCGGCAATGGTGCGTCACTTTTTTTCTTCATTTTGGTGCGTTTCATAACAGTTGCGGAGGTACTGAAGCGCTGCTACTATATGATTGTTTACAGTTTTGGCCGATATGTTTAATACATCGGCTATTTCCCGGTGATCTAATCCTTCAAACCGGCTCAATTCAAAGGTCTCTTTTTGGCGCTCCGGTAATGTGTCTATCCAGGCCCGAAACTTTTTACCAAGCTCATTATCATCGGAGTGAGATTCAGAAAATTGTATCGGTTGAGTATATGTGAGCTCATTGTTCATTAAATCACTATTAACAATTAGCTTTTCATGATCGCGAATAAAATTGAGGCATCTGTTTTTAACCATGTGGTACAGAAAAGATTTTAAGGACTTTTTCAGGTCAATTTGTTTTCTCTGTTTCCACAACGTGATAAATGTTTCCTGTACAACGTCGCAAGCAAGCTGTTTATCTTTCAGATATCTCACAGCGTACCTCACAAGCCTTGGATACATCAAACGAAACAGCTGATCAAATGCATCGAGGTCTGAGTGCAGGATCTTCTTTGCCAATAAATTTATTGAGTCGCTTTCCTGATTCATGAATCTCTTCTAATACACATCAAAATCGGGTGATACCTATTCTTTCTGAAATTCTTTTTGATAGAATTGAGATATTATCGTCCGAAAAAAGATGGTGATTTGTAGCGTTTAATAAAATTTTACAATTGAACATCTGGTCGTTGTTCTTTTAATCTGTTCAGGTACATTCAGTTAAAGGGTTGCTAATAGGTAGATGTGTATAGTAAATAAAAGGAACAGGATCTGATAACTCAATGTTAATCAACTGTTCATATCGAACAGAGGTTTGATAAAAATCGAATCCTTAACCCCAATTCAATCACTAAAAAACAATGAAAACAGTAAAAACTTTAGGGCTTTTCGCACTTGCACTTTTTGTGTTTGCGATGGCACCTCTTAATGAAAAAACAGAGAAAGTTGAAAATAATGACCACCACCAAAACATTGTGGAGTTAGCTGCCGGAGCTGATTTTCTCACAACACTGGTAGCGGCCGTTGAGGCAGCAGGTCTTGTAGAGACACTCTCATCAGAAGGACCATTCACAGTATTTGCTCCAACCGATGAAGCCTTCGCTGCACTCCCTGATGGAACTCTTGAGTCACTACTTCTTGAAGAGAACAGAGATCAGCTTATCCAGATTCTCACCTACCATGTAGTACCGGGTAAAGTGATGTCAACCGATCTGAGTGATGGTATGACTGCCGAAACTGCAGAAGGAACAAGTGTTTCTATTGGTGTAAGCAGCTACAGTGGTGTAACAGTTGATGGTGCTTCTGTTGTACAGGCTGATATCGAAGCAAGCAATGGTGTAGTACACGTTATTGATTCAGTAATTATTCCACAGCCTGAATCTTCATCTTCTTACTAAGATTTGATCTAATTTATAAAAAAAGCCATCTCTTGGGAGATGGCTTTTTTTTGCTTTTCAAAACTGATATCTAAGGATTTAAGATATCATCAATTCTTCTATCCAGATCATTCAGGTGAATTCTGGTTGACCGGTCGTTTACGCTTGATGCAGTACTTTTCACATCTCTGTGAAGTAACTCAAGCTGCTCACGTACAATCGGGCGAATATCAGACTGGCTCACATTCACATTGGTGATTCCCAAAAACTGACGAAACTGAGCCGGTATTCCGGACAAATCATCTGTCATTAGTGATTCCATTCGTTCAACATAAGCTCTCTGCAGATTTCTGCGATATACAGATATTTCAGAGTTGCTGCTGAGTTCGCTCCAGATTGTGTTTCTGAGTTCATCCATAAACTCAAACGGGCTGTAGGTGTCTTCCCCGCGAATTTCATACTCAATGAGTCGTGCTAATCTGGAAGCATCAAGCACACTATTCAGCACACTTACCTGCCTGCCGCGAAAACTGTCCACAAAATCGGCCTGGTTTATTTTGGAAAGAATATCACTGTTCAAGGCCCATGTAGGATCGCTGAAAGCGTATTCAGCCAAAAATTCCATCGCTTCACGCTGGCGATACGCTTCAACCGGCTCATAAACAGCTCCGCCCTGGTCAAAGGTTTTGTCGGTTTCGTAAACACCACCAATGTATGGTGCAACATGGCCCATGTATCGGCTCCATTGGGTAAGAATCTGTCCGTAAAGTTCATCAAGTTCAGAGAAATCTTCTCCATCATTAGAAATCCAGTCGATGAGATTTTCTGTGATTACTTCGAGATTCTTTATGCCGTAATAGCTGGCTCTCATGGCATCATCACCCAGATCTTCACGGTTTGATCGCGGATCGATCGGGTTGGATGTCTGGCTACCGAAGAAGTATCGGTGATCATCAGCACGCTCGGTTGTCCATTCGTGGAGAATTTTTTCCTGTTCTTCAACAGGCATATCACCGAACCATGTGTAAGCCCATTTGATGGCCCATTTGTCGTACTCACCAACTGCGGGGAAGAAGTTTGTAACTCCATCTCCGGGCTGCGCAATGTAGTTGAACCGGGCATAATCCATAATGGACGGGGCGGTTCCGTGAGTTGCGGTGTAGGTTGGCGACCGAAGTGAATCAACCGGTACAGCATAGCTTGATCCAAAATTATGTGGCAAACCAAGTGTGTGGCCAACTTCGTGGGCAGATACAAACCGGATCAGTTCTCCCATTACATCATCATCGAACTGAGTGGCACGTGCTTCAGGGTTTGCAGCGGCTGTTTGAATGAAGTACCAGTTTCTGAGGAGCCTCATTACGTTATGGTACCAGCCAATTGCTGATGTCATAATTTGGCCGGAACGGGGATCGTGTACATGTGGTCCAAATGCATTCTGAATTGGTGACGCAAAATACCGGATACTTGGATACCGGATATCTTCGAGGCTGAAATCGGGATCTTCTTCTGGAGTGGGGGCCATTTTTCCATAGATGGCATTCTTAAACCCGGCAGCTTCGAAGGCTACCTGCCAGTCATCCACACCTTTAATTAACCATTTCCTCCACTCTTCGGGTGTTGCAGGATCAATATGAAAAACGATCGGTTCAACCGGCTCAACGAGTTCACCGCGTAAATAGGCTTCCTTATCTTTGGGAACAAGCTGCCATCTTGTAACATGGCGTACCGGTTTTGCGCGATGCTCTTCAGTACCATAATCAACCTGGCTGGCTGTGAAATATCCAACACGAGCATCTGGCCGGCGTGGTTGCATCGGCTCTTTAGGCATCAGGATCATACTGTGGTTAATCTCAAGCGAGATTGTATTTGCATCGGAGTTTGAAGGCGGATTTGCCGCTTCATATGTAAGGATGTGCCTTGCTTCTACATTCTCAGGGAAACTTCGGATACCTTCAATAAATGTACGTGTACCATCAACCCTGCGCACCTGATACTGCGACCGGAATCGCTGCGGAAGGCCGAGTGCCGGCACATCGGTTGTAAACAAATTTGTAACATCAATTACAGAACCGGTACTGTCTTCATTCAGTGCTTCAATACTGAATGAGGCGAGAATAGGCTCGAAATTTGAGTTGCGTACAGCTTCGTAAATGGGGAGTGTATCACTCGCAGTATTTGTAAAGGATACTCGGCGAAGCAGAATATTGTTATCGCGCTTCTCCCAGCGAAGCACCTGGTTGTTACTTCTCATTCCACCGTAGAGAATTCCATCGGCAGTTCGTGCAATTCTGGATACCATAAGCATTTCGCGGCCCAGAAGTGAATCGGGAATCTCGTAGTAATATTTGGAATCATCTTTATAGACATTGAATAGCCCTTCATCTTTTTCGGCATCCTGCGAGATAACATCTGAAAATGGCTTAATCTCATTGTTGCCCGATGGTGCGCCCATACGTGGTCTCTCCGGAGTCTGTGATCTTTCCTGTTCAGTTGCCGTTTGCGATGAGCCGCAGCCTGCAATCAGCAGAAAAGACAGAAACAATACCGGTAGTATCTGGTAAATTTTTGTCATATTAATTCTAATGATGTAATTAAAGATTGGATTAACCCTCAAACATATCTAATGCATGGATAAAGATTGAGGCAAAGATGTTAAAAAAGATAAAAGTTCAAGAAGGGGCAATGGTTGCTTGCCTTGTTATCACACTTTTAAAAAATGGAACCGGTTTCACACTGAAAACTGTGGTTTCGGCAGAGATTTCAACTATTTTATCCTAAATCTGTTAAAAAATATCCGTATTACTATGCCAAGCAGAAGAAAATTTCTGAAACAAACACTTCTTTCATCCGCAATCCTGCTGCCCGGCAGTATCAAAAAAAGCAGTGAACTGATGCAGGATAAAAGCGAATCTGATGGGCGGAAACCAAGAATTATTTCAACCTGGAACCACGGCCTTGATGCAAATGAGAAGGCCTGGAGCGTACTGCATCAAACCGGATCCATTCTGGATGCAGTTGAAGAAGGGGTAAGGGTGACGGAGGCGGATCCTGCAAGCAGAACGGTGGGGATTTATGGATTTCCTGATCGTGAGGGAATTGTAACACTGGATGCATCCATCATGAAAGGTAATGGTGAGTGCGGCTCGGTATGTTTTGTGAGGCAGGTTAAGCATCCCATAACTCTTGCCCGCAAAGTGATGGAACACACCCCGCATGTGATGCTGGCAGGAGAGGGTGCACGACAATTTGCAATTGCACAGGGAATGCCGATGGAGGATGAGGTACTTCATCCGGAATCGGAAGAGGCGTACCTGGAGTGGCTTGAAGAGCAGGAGTACAGGCCAATTATTAATATTGAAAATCACGACACAATCGGGATGGTTGGGGTTGATGCTGATGGAAATCTGGCTGGTTCTTGTACAACCAGTGGCCTGGCATTTAAAATGCACGGGCGTGTGGGCGATAGTCCCATCATCGGGGCCGGACTCTATGTGGATAATGAAGCAGGCGCCGCCACAGCCACCGGTTTAGGTGAAACGATTATCAAAGTGTGCGGAAGCTTTTTGGTTGTAGAGTTGATGCGGCAGGGCAGATCACCCCAGGAAGCTTGCGAAGAAGTGATTGGCAGGCTGATTGAAAAGAATAAAGACGGAATTGAAGATATGCAGGCCGGTTTTATCGCCGTGAACAAAGATGGTGAATATGGCGGATATGCCGTTCATCCAGGATTTAATTATGCGGTTCAGGATGAATCCGGCAACACGCTCGAAGATGCACGAAGCAGATTTACATAATCCAAATTGAGAGCAAAATTTAATCAATGGAAAGAGCGAAACTACTCCTCGAAAGCCCGGTTTTTAGCATTGAGGCTGCTCTGAAGGCAGAAGAGTTTGGTGTAGACCGGATTGAGCTATGCTCATCATTCCGGGAAGGCGGCGAAACTCCCGGTGCAGGGATGTTCAGTTTTTTGAAAGAGCGCCTGTCCATTCCCATCTTTGTGATGATTCGTTCGCGGGGTGGAGACTTTTTCTATTCTGATAATGAACTGTCTGCGATGGAAAAAGAGATTGAAATACTGGATTCAATTGGTGCAGATGGGTTTGTATTTGGTGCGCTGAACATGGATGGCAGTGTAAATGGGGCTTCCTGTAAAAAACTGGTGAAAAAAGCGGGTTCAAAACCGTGTACGTTTCACAGGGCTATCGATGTTAGCAGAAATCCGGTAGAAGCGATGGACGAAATAATCCAATGCGGTTTTAAACGTATTCTTACATCCGGTGGTGAAGATACTGTCGAAAAAGGTTTACCCGTTCTTTTAAAGATGCTTGAAAAAGCCGGTGATGATATCATTATAATGCCGGGCGGAGGAATGGAGCCCGGTTTGATTGAACCCCTGCGTAAATCCAATAGATTGAAAGAGGTTCATGCGAGTTGTAAGATGTGGGAAGAGATTGGATCAAATGATGAGAAAGAAGGACAAGAGAGAAAGCCAGCCAAAAGGCTTACAATCAGCCGTGAAATAGTTGAAGATTTTAAAGAGAGGCTGTAATTCTAGAGCTAATTATATACGAAAAAGTTGAGATAATATCTATTGCAGGCAGATTGTGCTAAAGTTTTGTTTCTTTGTACAGGATCAAACGATTTATCAAATCATCACTAAGAACTATGAAATCAGAAAAAGTAGAATTTAAAGGAGCGCTCGGAGAAAATCTGTCGGGAAGAATCGATATGCCGGAGGGTGAGATTGTATCCTGCGCTCTGTTTGCACACTGTTTTACCTGTTCAAAAAATCTTCGGGCTGTTGGTAATATTACAAAGGCACTTGCTTCAAAAGGTATTGAAACACTCCGGTTCGACTTTACCGGCCTTGGGGAAAGTGAGGGCGATTTTGCTGATACCAATTTCAGCTCAAATATTGAAGACCTTGTTGCCGCAGCTGATTTTATGAATGAACGAAGAGGAGGACCGGCAATATTAATAGGTCACTCTCTCGGCGGAGCAGCAGTTTTACAAGCAGCCCACAAACTCGATTCAGTAAAAGCGGTAGTAACTATTGGTGCGCCATCTGAGCCAAAACATGTGGAAAAGCACTTCGAATCGAAAAAAGAGGAGATAGAACGTGATGGTGAAGCTGTGGTAAAACTCGCCGGCCGCCCTTTTAAAGTGAAAAAACAATTTTTGGATGATCTTGAAAAATCGAAGATGGATACCTACATCACGAATCTTAATAAGGCACTTTTGGTAATGCATGCTCCGCTTGATGAAACCGTAAGCATTGAGAATGCAGCGGATATTTATAAAAATGCTAAACATCCCAAAAGTTTTGTATCGTTGCACAAGGCCGATCATCTTTTGACGGAGGAAACCTACAGTCTTTATGCCGGTTCGCTCATTGCAGAATGGTTTTCAATCTATTAAATGCTCATTTTAAGTGAATGCCAGCAGAAATAGCTGTGTTTCTATAACAACTTTCAACTAAATAATTTGTACCCAATGAAATATACAGTATTAGCTTTACTCTCATTTTTACTTCTCTCTGCCTGTATGCAGGAAGAGATTGTGGAAGAAATCTATGAAGGTCCCGAAACCGAAAAAGCCGTAGTGGTTATTCATCCAACTGAAGGAAATGAAGCTTCCGGTGTGGTTACGTTTACCCAGCAAGATGATGGTGTTCGGGTTCAGGCAGAAATTTCCGGATTGGGATCAGAAACTCTGCACGGTTTTCATGTACACGAGTATGGTGACTGCCGCGACTCTGCAGCGATGTCGGCCGGAGGGCATTACAATCCAACAGATATGCCACATGCCGGCCCCACTGATGAACAACGCCACATGGGCGATCTTGGTAATCTACCTGCAAATGAAGACGGCGTGGCAACGCTTGACTATGTAGATACGCACCTCAAGCTGAATGGTAAATACTCCATCGTAGGTTATGCCGTAATTGTACACGAACAGCGCGACGATCTGCAATCTCAGCCCGTGGGCGATGCAGGTGGCCGTATTGGTTGTGGAATTATTGGTGTTGCCAATCCTGACTACTGATAAAGCAAGAACAAATAAGAGACATTTACGAAGCCGGGCAATTAATCTTCCCCGGCTTTTTTATTGTAGCAACTTCTCCACGATGTTTCTTGATGAGGAAGTTTTTACTTCAGCACCAAGTTTCATCAAAAAGTGATAGAGCCCCAAATGAACACGTGTGGTATATATAAAGTGTTTATTGCCTCGTGGTTCATTACTCACAGGTGCATTTTTGGTGTATTCACGGATTAAATCCCTGTATTCGGTATCACCAAAATCAAACGAGTCTTCAGCGTAGGGCATGGCAAATGTGAACCCATAATTTTTGCAGAAATCGTAAAACAGCTTCTCTTTTTTATCCGTTTCGGGATCGCCTTTTATAACATCCAATCGTAGATAAAGCTCTTTTATTTCTTTCTCGTTGCGTAAAAGATGCGTTGGCAACAATCGCAGGTAATCAGTGAAAAATTCATCCGGAAATTCTTTTACACATCCAAAATCAATCACTCCAAGTTTGCCATCGTTGGTGAACAGAAAGTTACCCGGATGTGTATCTGCATGAACTTCACCTCTGTCTTCTACCTGATTATGGAAGAAATCCCAAAGCTGTTGCCCGAAATGGTCTCTCTCTTCTTTTGATGGATTTTGATCCAAAAACTCCTGGAGATGAATCCCTTCAATAAAAGTCATGGTCAGTACTCGTTCTGTAGAAAACTCGGGAATCCACCTTGGTGTTGTCACCGTTTCTGATGCAAAACGGGTATGGAATCGGTCAATCGATTTCCCCTCTTCGATGTAATCTGTCTCTTTGAGGAGTGTATTTCTGATCTCTTCCAAATAGATATCCATCTGTTCAGAATCAGATACAATTTGCCTGAAGATTGTTCGGGCGAGAGCTAAATCAGTTGAAATGGTATCTCTTACTCCGGGATATTGAATTTTAACCGCTGCAGTTTCACCGCTCTTCAAAACTGCTTTATGTACCTGCCCGATGGATGCCGCCGCAATTGCATTTGTATCGAATGACTTAAAAATCATCTCGGGGTAAGCGCCCAGTTCTCTTTTTATGATAGACCGGACCAGAGCTCGATTGATTGGAGGGACACTATATTGCGCCTTTGTCATCACTTCAGAGAACTCATCCGGCAAAAAACCGTTGTCTATGCTGAATGACTGTGCAATTTTCAAAGCTGTGCCCTTCAGGCGCGTAAATTCACGGAATAGATCTTCTGCATTTTTTTTGTGAAGACTCGATTTAGAGCCGTTTTTTGAAGTAATCGATTTCAGGTAGTGAGAAGCATAATTTTTACCAACCTGTAGTCCGGTTTTTGCAAATATCTTGCCGCGTTCAAACTTGGTGGATGGAAAATCACTCATTGGGTACAGCTCATGGTTTTAAATTTTTGTGGAGAAAAGTTTTTAAGGGGTGAATTGTATGCCAGGAATTTCAATAGGTCGAAACTCTTGTCGGTAATTTTGGAGTAAAAGATCTCTTCGATAAGAGTGCTCCATTTATCTATCAGGGCAAGAGTGTTTTCGTGATTGGGGCTATCATCCGATAACCAGAACCACATCAAACCGTGAAATTGCAAGTAGACTGCATGAAACAGGTACCTGTTTACAAAAGGCCTGCCTGCTGTTGATATGGTTTCATCACCCAAAAAGAGTTCCTTCAGTTCATTGGTCATCTGCTTTTTGAAGCCATTATTTCCGCACTCTCTCTTTACGATCAACGCTGAATAGGTTTTTCGTACAAATTCTTTCTCCTCGCTGAAGAGGTCAATCATGGTAAGAAACAGATTGCTCAGCTTTTCTGAGAGGCTGAAACTTTCATACCCATCAATAAACCGGCTCTGCTCCTTGCAGAGATGCACTCTCGATTCATAGTAGTATTGCAAAATAGAAGTACGGGTTTTGAACTGCTCAAGGATTTCACTTTCTTTGATCCCAAGAGTTTCCGCGAGTGATGCGATGGAAAAGTATCTGTTGGTGATATATCGTTTTGTAGCGGCCTTAGAAATTTTTCGTTTCAAATCGTGCTTATTCATTTCTTTAGTTCTTGAACGCTGGTTACTGTATAGCAGTTAATTTTCTTTTGTAACAACTTATTAATGATCAAAGGTTCAGATGACACTGAATTCTCTTCGAACGCCTACACCCCATAAACGCGATATTCTGTTTTTGAGTCTCGTGGGTATTTTTATCACCTCACTTGTGCTGGGGAATGTTATTGGAACCACAAAATTTGTTACACTCTTTACTCTTGATCTGCCTCCCTGGCTGCAATCCATAACACCATCATTGGTTCGCGATGGCAGCTTATATATAATGAGTATCCCTGTGGGGTTGATTGCTTACCCTTTTACATTTCTTGTTACTGATTTGATATCAGAACTGTTCGGGAGAAAAAAAGCACAGCTTGTTGTCTGGATAGGTTTTTTTCTGAATATGTACCTGCTGCTGATCATGAGTGTTGGGCACTGGTTTCCCAATACATACGGTGTAAGCGGCGGTTTGAACCTCTTTGAAGGTGTCTATGAATTTGTGATAGCTAATACCATATCAAGTATGATTGCTTATTTAATTGCGCAATCTGTTGATGTGCGGTTATTCCATTTCTGGAAACGTGTTACAAAAGGAAAATATCTCTGGCTAAGGAATAACGGCTCAACAATGTTTTCTCAGCTCGTTGATAGTACTGCTATTCTGTCCATTCTCTATTTCTCAGGTAATCTTGGTGACAATGTAACCACAATGGGAGCTCTGGGAATACTCATTCTCAATTCATACATCTTTAAGTTCTTTTTTGCTCTCTTTGATACGCCATTGGTATATCTCTTAGTTTGGTTGTTCAAAGAATATGACGAAGATCCTGACGGATATAAGCTATTCGGAGAGGATAAATCTGCGTAAATACAGTTAGCATCGGCCTTTATAATGGGGTGTGAAAACAGAGCGAGAAAAAAGAAATTTATTTAAGAATTTGGTTGACATTGAGGAGCAACCACCCCTATATTTATAATCCTTTGCAGGAAACGAAATGGCAACATTTTTAAACTTCCGGCAGGGGATAAGTTCTTTAAAATATTGAGAAGATATAAACAGATTGTTGAGTGAGTCTGGGTTAGATTTTTACAGAGTGTATTTTAGTATATACAATGGAGAGTTTGATCCTGGCTCAGGACGAACGCTGGCGGCGGGCCTAACACATGC